>NZ_JBYCZL010000014.1:0-153302 GCF_057586215.1 Roseomonas sp. SRI_022 | reverse complement strand
TCCCGGCCACCCTGGCCGACACCGTGCAGACCCTGCGGCGCCTGTCGCGTGGCGGCAGGGCGCGTGTGTGGCCGTCCGCTGGGACGGTGCTGAACCGCCGGGTGCTGCGCCCCGGTCGGGCGGTGCGCGCCGCCGCCTTGGCCGGGTCGCCTGGCCGGCAGCGTCGCGTGGCCTTGCCCCCCTGACCCTGATGGCCGCCGAGGTTCGGCCGATGACCGCCGCCCTGTCCGGCACCGTGACCGCCGATGCCCGGCCGATCCCCCGTCCCACCCGGCAGACGGCCCGCGAGGTTCGGATGGTCTCCGCCCGGTCGCCCGCCGCCGCCCAGGCCCGGTCGCTGGGCGCCGCCACCATGGAGGCGATCCGCGAGGTTTGGATGATCTCCGCCCGGCCTGCCACCGCCGCCCAGCCCCGGTCGCTGGGCGCCGCCGCCGTGAACGCGGTCCGCGAGGTTCGGGTGGTCGCCTGACCCACCCCCATGGCCAGCCTGCTGCAGACGCCCGCGAAGCTGATCGCGTGCCGCGACGCGGTCACCGCCACCGGCAGGGCGACCGCCACCCACGCGGTCTCGCACGCGATCGTTGCGGTAGTTCACGCCGTGACGATGGGACACGTCATGCTGCCAGCGGTTGTTCGTGATCCTGTCGCGGTTCACGTTGATGTTGTTGAAGCGGTTGATGTCGATGTCGACATCGCCGCGGCCCCAGCCCGGCCGGGCCCAGCCCCAGAGCGAGCCGACCACCGCGGCGCTGCCGGCGAAGGCCATGCCGGTCAGGATGGCATCACCCACGCCCCAGCCGATCGGTGGTGAGTAGTAGTAGGGCGGGCTCTCGGGATACGGCCAGCTGCCATAGACGACCGAGGGATTGTAGGCGGGCACAAAGACCTGCCCCGGATCCGTCGGCGCGATGGCGATGGTCTGGGGCTGCGGCGGCACCACCCCGCCCTGGGGAGGCGCGGTGGTCACGTTTTGGGTCACGGTCACCGTCTGCTGCGGGCCGGTCTGCAGCGAGCCATTGGCCTGCGCGCGCCCGCGCAGCGCCTGCACCGCGTTCAGCACGTCGTCCTGCTGCGCCAGCACGGCGTCGCCGACCTGCTGCGTCCAGTCGAGCTGATCATTCATCAACGTCAGCACGTCGGGAAAGGGCAGCAGTGACTTCACCGATGGATCCCAAGGCTGACCGTTCAGCGCCTGCACCAGCGCATCGCCGTGCAGTGATGCGTTCTGCCCCTGTCCCAGCCAGCGCTTCGCCTGCACCACCTCGAGCGGATAGGTCGAGGCGATCAACACCTGCATCAGCAGATCGTCAGGATACAGGGCGATCGGCGCAAGCAGTTGCTCGAGCTGCGCCTGGCTCAGGCGATCCTCCTCGGCGGCGCCCTGGGGCGATGTGGCGGCGGCGGGTGCGGGCTGTGCGAGCGCAGGGTCCGCAGCCGGGCCAACCATGGTGACGACGGCGATGGCGCCCGCGAGCAGCAAGCCCCGTGTGCCTGCCAAGGCCGGGATCATGGCTGGTGCAGCCGACCTCTCCACCCACCGCGCGAGGCTTGTCTGCAAATGCATCGCCATCCCCTCTCGGTCAGACACTCACGGCGATCCCGACGCCAGCTCCCGGTCGAGTCCCAGGCGATGACGCAAATGCCCGAGCATTCGGTACACAGCCTGTCCCATTGCGGCTCGCAAGGAAAGCGGCTGACCAACCGTTCGGGCGCCACCGCCATCCTGTGGCGCCGCGGCAGGTCACCATGCCGACCGTCGTGACCTCGCCTTGCTGCCCGGAGGCGGAGGATTGCCGCATTGGATCGATGGCGCGTCCTCAGCCATCGGTGCCAACTTCCGCACGCGCTGCGTCGTCGGCACCTCGATCATGGCGGCCAAGGTCAGTCCACGGTGATGTTGGCGGAACGGACGAGCGCGGCGTGGCGTTCTATCTCGGCAGCGAGGAACCGCTCGAGGCTCGCAGGCGTGCCGCCGGCCGCGCCGTCAGCGATGTCGAGGCCCTGTTGCAGCAGCCACTCGCGGCCAGGGCTGTCGAGGATCCCGTTGACCGCCTCGTTCAGCGCGGCGACGACTGCGGCCGGCGTCCCCTTTGGCGCGAGCCAGGCGAACCAGGTGCCCATCACCACGCTCGGATAGCCTTGCTCCGCGGCGGTCGGCACGTCGGGCAGCACGGCGGCGCGCTTCTCGGCCAGTACGGCGAGCACGCGGATCTCCCCCGCGCGACTCAGCGGCACCGTGCCGGGGGCGCCGAGGAACATCGCGCTCAGCCGCCCCGCGATGGCATCGGTCGTCGCCGCGGCCGGCGACGTATAGGGTACATGCGTCAGTTGAGTGTCGGTCGCCGCCGCCAGCATCGCCCCAGCCAGGTGCATCGAGCTGCCGCTGCCGGTCGAGCCGTAGCTCACCGTGCCCGGATTGGCTCGCGCCATTGCGACGAATTGCGCCAGCGTCGTCGCGGGTGAGTTCTTGCCCACCACCAGCGCATTCGGAATGGAACCGAAGCGCGCGATCGGTTCGAAGTCGCGTTGTGAATGGAAGGTCAGGTTGCGGTACAGCGCCATGTTGGTGGCGAGCGGCCCGGCCCAGCTGAACAGCAGTGTGTGTCCGTCGTTCGGCGCGCGCGCCGCGGCCATCATGCCGACATTGCCGGAGGCACCGGGGCGGTTCTCGATCACGAAGGGCTGGCCGAAGCGCTTCTGGAATTCCTGCGCGGCGAAGCGCGCGATGGGGTCGGAGGATCCGCCGCCCGCGGCCGGCACAATGATGCGCACGGGCTGCCGTGGCCAGGCGGGCTGAGCAAGCGCCGGGGCCGCCACCATGCCTGCCGTCATGCCGAAGAGCGCACGCCGGTCGAACCGCATGCCGTTCATCTCGTTTCCTCCGCGCCGGTCATGCGCCAGCCTTGTTTGACGAAACTTTCGCATGCGTGTTCCTTTTGTCCACTCTCGTGAACAGATTGCCCGCGACGATGCCGGGTCGGAGTGCACTGCACATGGCTGGTCCGCTTGCCGGGATCCGCGTTGTCGACCTCACCTCCACGCTGATGGGCCCCTATGCGACGCAGACCCTCGCGGACATGGGCGCCGAGGTGGTGAAGGTCGAGCCGCCCGAAGGCGACATCGTCCGCCACATCGGCCCGGCGCGGAATGCCGGGATGGGGCCGATCTTCCTCAACACCAACCGCGGCAAGCAGAGCCTGGTGCTCGACCTGAAGAAGCCGGAGGGTCTCGCGGCCGCGCTGCGCCTCGCCGCGCGCTCGGATGTGCTGGTGTACAATCTGCGCCCTCATTCGATGGAGAAGCTCGGCCTCGGCTACGATGCGGTCGCGCGCGTCAATCCGCGCATCGTCTATGCCGGCGTCTACGGTTTCGGACAGGACGGACCCTATGCGACGCTGCCGGCCTATGACGACCTGATGCAGGGGGCGACCGGCGTCGCCGCGCTGAACGCGCGCATCCATGGCGGGACGCCGGGCTACGTACCGCTCGGCCTGGTTGACCGCATCGTCGGCCTGGCGGCGTCAGGTGCGATCTCCGCCGCGCTGCTGCACCGGGAGAGGACCGGCCAAGGCCAGCGCGTCGACGTGCCGATGTTCGAGACGATGCTGCCCTTCGTCCTTGGCGACCATCTCGGTGGCTTGTCCTATGATCCGCCGCTGGACCAGGGCGGCTACGCGCGCATGCTTTCGCCCGGCCGGCGGCCCTACCGCACGCGGGACGGCTGGATCTGCGCCATGGTCTATACCGACAAGCACTGGCGCGCCTTCTGCGCCGGGCTCGGCATGCCGGACCTCGTTTCCACCGATCCGCGCTTCGCCGACCACGGCGCGCGCATCGCGCATATCGACGAGATCCTCGACATGATCTCCGGCATCATGGCGCAGCGGGACACGGCTGCATGGATGGAATTCTTCATCAAGGCCGACATTCCGGCCATGCCGGTGAACGACATCGCCTCGCTGTTCGACGATCCGCACCTGCGCGCCACCGGTTTCTTCGAGGAGGAGGACCACCCCACCGAAGGCCGCCTGCGCCGTCCCGCCATCGGGCCACGCTGGTCCGGCAGCCCGACCGGGGAACGCCGCCCGGCCTCGCGCCTCGGCGCCGACGGTGCCGCAGTGCTGCGTGAGGCGGGATATACGGAGGATGAGATCGCGCAACTCGCCGCCCTCGGCGTGACGCGGCTACCGGCGACAGCGGAGTAGCAGGGTGAGCTGACCCTCACGCCGGCGATTCACGTCACCTTCGGCGCGACCTCGCAGCTGGCATCCGCCTGGCTGAGCCTTTTCGTTGAAGCGCCTGAGGGGGCGCAGGTGGCCGTGTCTCGCCATCCCAAGCCCGAAGCCACCGGTGCTTGGCCTGCCTTAGAAGGACCTCGAAGGTCCGGCCGAGGCGGCCGGCGTGAGCTGGATGACCGTTTCACGCGTGGTCAACGACGCGCCCGGCGTCGGCGCGGAAACCCGCCTCGCCGTTCGCCGGGCGATCGCCGATCTGAACTATGTCCGGAACCGCGCGGCGGCCAGCCTGCCTTCGGCGAACAACCGCATGGTGGCGCTGCTGCTGCCCGATATGTCCTCCGCGATTTGCCATGGCATCTATCGCGGCCTGAACGACCTGATGGAGCGGGCGGGCTACCTCGTCATCGTTGGCGAAAGCCACTACGATCCCGAGCGGGAGGCGATGCTCGCGCGCGGCATGCCGGGATGGCAGCCGGCCGCCTTCATCTTCTGCAATATGCTGCTGGCGACCCGGACGGATCGGTTGTTGGCGGGGGCCGGCATTCCGCTGTGCATCCTGTCGGATCCGGATTTCAAGACGGATGGCATGCTGGTCGGCTATTCCAGCTTCCGCATCGGTGCCGCGGTGGCGCGCTTCCTGTTCCGTCTCGGCAGGCGGCGGGTCGGGCACGTGCGCGCCACGCGCGCCCATACGCGCAACACCGATCGCATGCTTGCCGGCGACCGGCGCCGCGTTCGAATGCCAGCGTCTTGGCATACGCGTCCCTGATGATCTGGCGATCGTCGGCTTCGGTGATTCGGAACTCGCCGCGCAGATCTCGCCGGCGCTGACGTCAGTGCGAGTCAATGCCGATACCATGGGCCGCGTGGCAGGCGAGTTATTGATTGGCCTGCTGGCGGGTGAGCCGACCGATGCCTCGCCTCGCACGACGAATTTCGAGCTCATCCTGCGCGACACGACATGACCATACGGGCCGGGCCCGATCCGGACGCGACGCCGCCCATCCCGCCATCACAACTCGTCTATGGCTTGGCCATTCCCGCCCGCCGCAGGATCGGTCCCATCGCCTCGGCGCCGCGGGCAAGCAGCTCTGCATATTCCCGCCCCGGCAGCGCCTGCGGGTCGACGCCCGTTGCGCCGATCTGCTCCGCCACGCCCGGGTCGCGCAGGGCCGCGAGCGCGGCCTGCTCCAACCTTTCGACGACCGGCTGCGGCGTGCCCTTGGGGACCGCCACGCCAAGCCAGGAGTCGATCTCGACGTCGTAACCGGCCTCGCGCATCGTCGGCACGTCCGGGAACTCCTGCCAGCGCATCGGGCTGGCGGAGGCGAGCAGCCGCAACGCGCCGGCACGGATCTGCGCCACCACGTCGGACGGATTCTGCACGACGACATCGACCTGCCCGCCGAGCAGCGCGGTCACCGTTTCCGCGCCTGAACGGTACTGGACCTGTTCGAACTTCGCCCCGGTGATCCGGCCCAGTTCGAACATCGCCAGGTTATTCGGCGCCGAGGGTGCCCCTACGAACAGGCCGTTGCCCGCGCGCGCCGCACGCACCAGGTCATCCAGCGTCCGGTGCGGCGAGTCCGCGCGTACCGTGACGCCGTAGCGGAACCGCCCGTAGCCGGCGATGAAGTCGAAGCTTCCGATCGTGTACGGCACGTCCCGGACATGCGGCTGGATCGCGACGGTGGAATAGGTGACGACACCGATCGTGTAGCCGTCGGGCCGCTGCGTCGCGACGAAGGCGGGGCCGATGGTGCCTTCCGCGCCGGGACGGTTCACCACGACCACCGGCTTGCCGAGCTGTCGTTCCAGACCCCGCGCGAAGGCGCGCGCCGACACGTCGGTGTTCCCGCCGGCGCCGTAGTTCACCACGAGCTGGATCTCGCGCTCCGGCCATTGCTGCGCCTGAGCGGCGGCCGGGAGCAGGCCGCCAAGAATCAGAGGAATTTGGCGACGCGCGATCATCGTGTTCATGGTTCCATCCCGTAGATCTTCTTTCGGTCCGTGAGCGGGGTGCCGCACATCGGAAAATGGGAGCGCCGGCTCCGCTGCGCGGAGGCCGGCTGCTGCCTTCAATCCAGCCGGATGCCGAGCCGCGCCGTGATCTCGCGCTCGTATTGCGCGCGCGCCACGATGAAGTCCGTGTACTGCTCACTGTCGAGGTACTGCTCCGGCATGTCGAACTGCCCGCGCACCGCCGCGTTCGCCTGGCTGAAGAGCGCTGTCTTGAAGGCATCGTGCAGCGTGCGGACGATGCCGGGATCCATCCCCTTGGGGCCGGAGATGCCGTAGGGCGAGGTCACGACCATGTCGTGGCCCAGCTCCTTCAGCGTCGGCACATTTGGCATGCTCGCGATGCGTTCCGCGGTCCAGACGCAGAGCGCGCGCATCTGGCCGTCATCGACCATCGGCTTCCAGCTCGACGCATCGGCGATGCTGTCCACCTGGCGGGAGAGCACGCCCGTCACGCCCTCGGCGGAAGCGCGGTAGGGCACGTGCAGCAGCTCCATGCGCTCGCGCACGGCGAGGTCCTCCATGGCGAGGTGATTCGTCGTCGCGGCGCCGCTGGTGGCGAAGGACACCTTTCCCGGGTTGGCGCGCGCCGCCGTCACGTAGTCCGCCCAGTTCCGGTACGGGCTGTCGGCGCGCACGGCGACGCCGTAGAGCCAGCCGCAGAGCCGGATGATGTGGCTGTAGTCCCGCACAGCGTCCCATTGCGGCTGGCGCACGATGAAGGGCCGCCGCACGATGGACAGGTGCATCTGCCCCAGCAGGTAGCCGTCCGGGCGCGCCGCCGCGAGCGCCTGCGCATGCAGCGTGCCGCCCGCACCGGGACGGTTGTCGATGACGATCGGCTGCCCGAGGCTTTGCTGCGCAACATCGGTGAGGGAGCGGATCTGCACGTCGGAGGACGAGCCGGCGGTCCAGGGCACGACCAGGCGGATCGGCCGGGACGGATAGCGGTCCTGCGCCAGGGCGGGTGCCGCGAACGCCGTGCCGGCGAGGCCGAGGAGAGCCCGGCGACCGGGCGCGGGCATTCCGTGTTGCGTCTTGGTCATTGTCGTTTCCTCCGTAATGATCCAGCGGTAAGCGATCGCGGTTCAGGGCATGTAGCTGCCGCCACCGATGTCGATCGTCGTTCCGTTCAGGTAGGCCGCGGCGTCCGAAGCGAGGAAATGCACCAGTTCGGCGACCTCCTCCGGCTCGCCAAGGCGGCCGGCGGGAATGCGTGCGAGAAAGGCCTCGTTCATGCCGGGTGCTGCGCCCGCGACCATGTCGCTCTTGATCCGGCCCGGCGCGACGCTGTTCACCGTGATGCCGAAGGGTCCGAGTTCGGCGGCGAGGTTGCGCGCGAACCCCATCAGGCCCGTCTTGGATGCACCGTAGTAGGCGCCGGTGATGGTGCTCGGCACGCGCGAGGCCTGGCTCGTCATCATCACGATGCGCCCCCAGCCGCGCGCCTTCAGCAGGGGGATCGCCTGGCGGGACAGCATGAACGGCCCAGTGAGGTTCACGTCCATCACGCGCCGCCATTCCTCGGTGGGGATGTCCTCCACCATGCGCTTTCGGCCGTCCACCTTGGGCGAGATGCCGGCGTTGTTGACCAGCACGCCGAGCCGCTTCCACCAATCGCCAAGCAGGTCGGGCAGCGCCGTGATGGCCGCCTCGTCCGCGACATCGAGGCGGATGGCGCGGGCCTGGTGCCCTGCCTCGGCGATCGCGGCCGCGGTGGCATCGACGCTGTCCAGCACATCGGCCAGCACGACGGGATGGCCCGCTTCGGCCAGGCGCCGCGCGATGGCGGCGCCAAGCCCACGCGCGGCGCCGGTGACGAGAGCGACACGTTCGGCATTGCTCATGGCTATGTCCTCGAAACGACAGTCATCGGATCGGGCGGCTTCCGCCGCCGCTCAGGGGATCAGGATCACCTTGCTTGCCGCGCGCTGGCGGGAGAGCTCGAAGCCCTCCAGCCCGCGCGCCAGAGCCATGCGGTGCGTGATCATCGGCCGGTAGGCCTCGGGATCGCGCGCCAGCAGCGCGATCACACGCTCCCAGGTGCGATGCTCGGAACCATGCGAGGCACGAAGCTGGTGCCGGTTGCGCACGAAGACCGTCAGCGGCAGGGAGAGCGGCGCGGCGTGAATGCCCGCGACGACGAGCACGCCCTCCCGCTTCAGCACGGGCAGGGCGTCGGTGATCGAGGGCGGATGACCGGTTGCCTCCAGCACCACGTCCACCGGGCGGCCGCCGGTGACGCGCAGCACCTGTTCGGCCAGCGGCGCTTCCGCGACATCGACGATGTCGCGGAAGCCGAGTTGCTGCAGCACGGCGTAGCGCGGCTGGTCCGCGCGGCCGGCCACGATCACGCGGCCAGCACCAGCGGCGCGCGCCATCAGCGCGAGACCCTGCCCGATCGTCCCCGGGCCGAGCACGAGCACCGTGTCGCCGATGCCAACCTCGCCGACCAATACCGCCTCGGCCGCGACGGAGAGCGGTTCGACCAACGCGCCGAGTTCGGCATCAACGGCATCGGGCAACGGCAGGGCGTTGCCGGCGGGCACGTTGACGAGCGGGGCGAAGGCGCCATCGGCGGTCAGGCCGAGGCCGAACCGCGCGCCGCGCAGGCGCGGATCACCCGGCCAGGCGGCCTGCCCGTCGCCCCGCTGCACGCGCGGATGCACGGCGACGCGTGTGCCGACCGCCACCGCGACACCAGCGCCGGCCGCGGCGACGCGTCCGGCGAATTCGTGCCCCATGGTCAGGGGCATGTAGGGGACCATGTGCTGGTAGCCGTCGGTCCACTCATAGGCATGGACGTCGCTGCCGCAGATGCCCACGGCCTCGACGCGGACCTGGACTTCGCCCGGCGCGGGGGCGCCGGGGTCGGGCACCTCCAACGCCTCGATGCCGAAGTCCGCCTGCGTCTTGCGCAGCGCCAGCATGATCAGAACGGGTCCTGGTAGAAGCTGCCATACATGGTGAGCGGCGGCCGGCCGTTCGGGTCGGTGAGGACCTCGATCAGCGCCGGCTTGCCGGAGGCGAAGGCCGCGTCCAGCGCCGGGCCGACATCCTCGCCCCGCTCCACCCGTACGCCGGCGATACCGCAGGCCCGTGCGATCGCAGCGTGGTCAACGTCGGCAAAGTCGCAGGCGACGGTGTGGTCGCCATACTTCGCGTCCTCGGCATGCTTCTGGAAGCCGAGGATGCCGTTGTTCAGCACCACCACCGTCACCGGTACCTGCAGGCGCCGCAGCGTCTCAAGTTCTGCCCAGGAGTGGCCGAAGCCGCCATCGCCGCAGAGGCAGACGACGCGCTTGTCCGGTTCGGCGACCTGCGCGCCGATCGCCAGCGGCACGCCCCAGCCGAGCCCCGCGAGACCGCGGGGGCTCAGGAAGCGCTGACCCGCGCGCTTCGCCGTCATGTAGATATTGATCCAGTTGGACGAGTAGGACGCGTCCGCGACCATGATGCCGTCGGCGGGCAGGCGCTTGTCGATCTCGGCCGCGACGCGTTCCGGCCGCACCGGGCCGCCGTCCCGCGTCGTGACGCCGGCGACCAGCTTGCGCCAACCGTCGATCGCCGTCGCGATCCGTGCTTCCACCGCCGGGCGCGCGGCGGCGCGGGGCGCGAGATCCTGCCGCAGCATCGCCTCGCGCAGCGCGGCGAGCGTCAGCTTCGCATCGCCGGTCAGGCGCAGCGCCTCATAGTTGCGGCCGATCTCGGAGGGATCGGGGTCGATATGGATAAAGCGGGCGTCGCGCGGATAGAGCGTCCAGGAATCCGTGCCGTTCTGGTTCGTACGGTTGCCGACCAGCAGCACGACGTCGGCTTCCGTCACCATCCCCTTCAGCTCATGCGCGCGGGCGCCGCGGCCAAGGGTATTGCCCACCACGCCGATCGAGAGCGGGTGCGTCTCGTCCACGCTGCCCTTGCCCATGAAGGTCGTGGCGACAGGCAGATGGGCATCCTGCTGCAACGCCGCCAGTTCCTGCGCGGCATCGGAGATGTGCACGCCACCACCCGCGATGATCAGCGGGCGTTCAGCCTTGGCGAGCAGCGCCGCCGCTTCCGCGATGCGGGCCGGGTCGGCCAGGGTGCGGTCGAGGGGGAAGGTCCCGAGCGCGGCACGGCGCTGCGAGGCGGCAGCGGCCTTCTCCAGCAGCAGGTCGGCGGGCAGCAGCAGCACCGCCGGGCCCGGCCGGCCGGAGGTCGCGGCCGTGAAGGCCATGTCCACATAATCCTCAAGCCGATCGGCGCGGTCGATGCGGCGGACGAACTTCGCGACGCCCTCGAACAGCTTGATGTGGTCGAGTTCCTGGAAGGCGTTCTTGTCCACCGTGTCGCGCGTGACTTCCTGCACCAGCGCGATGACGGGGATGCTCGCCTTCAGCGCCTCGGCGAGCGGCGCCACGAGCAGCGTCGCGGCAGGGCCGTTCTGCGCCGTCACCACGCCCACCTTGTGGGAGATGCGCGCGTAGCCGTCGGCCATCGTGCCGCCCATGTTCTCCTGGCGGTAGACGGTCTGGCTGATGCCGGCATGCGGCGCAGCGAGGTGGAAGGCAGAGGGAAGGCTCTGCCCGAAGGTGGTGGTCACGCCATGGCGCGCGAAGGCTTCCGCCAGGCGCAGGGCAACGGTCGCATTGGCCGTGGTGGTGTGGCCGGCGTCGGGCATGGGGCGTCTCCGTTTTCGTCTCGCTATTTGCTATAGCAAACAACATATCTCTTGACAGGTCAACTCCGTCGCCCGGACAAGGTGGGAGATGGCATCCGACACGACCTTCGCACCGGTGGACCGCGACGAGACGCTCGCCGAGAAGGTCTATGCGCGGCTTCGCAGCGCCTTGGTCGGCGGCCGGCTTGCGCCGGGCCAGAAGCTCGTGCACCGCCAACTCGCCGCCGAACTCGGGGTCAGCCCGACGCCAGTGCGGGAGGCGCTGCTGCGCCTGGTCTCGGAAGGCGCGCTCGAGATCGACGCGCGCGGCGTCGCCTGGGTGCCGCGCCTGTCCCGGGACCGCTATGCGGAGATCATGGAACTCCGCGCGGAGCTGGAAGGGCGTGCGGCAGCGCGCGCCGCGCTGCTCGCCACGCCGGGCCAGATCGCCACGCTGCGCGCGATCCATGCGCGGCTGATGGAAGGGCGCATCGCCGACGACGCTCCGGTCGTCCTGGCAGAGAACGAGCGCTTCCATTTCGGCGTGATCGCGGCGGCGCAGATGCCCGTGCTGCAGCGCGTCGTCGAGAACCTGTGGACGCAGTCCGGGCCGACGATGAACCTGCTGCTCACCGTGCCGCGCCCGCTCTGGCCGCAGGGCCATCCGCACGAGGACCTGCTCCGCGCGCTCGATGCGCGCGACGCGGGCGCCGCGCGCGCCGCGGTGGAACGCGACCTGCGGGAGTATGCGCAGATCGTGGCGACGCTGCTGGAGCGTGTCCCACTGGCCTCATGAACCGACCCAAAGGCTCCGCTGCGATGCCTTTGGCGCCAGCCCTATCGGATCCCGGCGCGCATGAAGGACTGCACGAACTGGCGCTGGAACAGCAGGAAGCCGAGCAATAGCGGCGCCGAGGTCATCAGCGTCGCCGCCGAGATGATGGCCCAGTCGATCCCCTGGTCGGTCGAGGCGAAGACGGACAGTCCGACCGTCAGCGGCCGCGTCTCCACCCGGTTGGTGATGACGAGCGGCCAGAGGAAGTTGTTCCAGTGGTAGGAGACCGAGGTGAGCCCGTAGGCGAGGTAGGTCGGCCGCGCCAGCGGCACGTAGACGCGCAATAGGATCGCGAGGGTGCCGCAGCCTTCGACGCGCGCCGCCTCCTCAAGTTCCTTCGGCACCTGCCGAAAAGTCTGGCGTAGCAGGAAGATACCGAAGGCCGAGGCCATGTAGGGCAGGCCGATCGCCAGGATGGTGTCCACCAGCCCCAGGTGGCGCATGGTGCGGTAGTTCTCGACGATCAGCACGTCGGGCATGATCATCAGCTGCACCAGCACGAGCGCGAAGAGGATCGACGCCCCCGGGAACTCCCCGCGCGCGAAGGCAAAGGCCGCCAGCGTGCAGAGCACGAACTGCGCGGCGAGGATCATCGTCACCAGCAGAAAGGTGTTGAGGAAGTAGCGCGCGAAGGGCGCCGCGTCCCAGGCGGCGGCGAAGTTCTCGAGCGTCAGCGGCGCCAGGAGGTCGAAGCGCGTCGCATAGCCGGTGGGATGGATCGCGGCCCAGACGGCATAGAGCAGCGGCGCGATCCATATCAGGCCAAGCAGCCAGGCAGCCGCCGTCTCAAGCCAGCGTCCGGGGGCGAAGCCGGGGCTCATCGGTAATGCGTCCGCTTCTCGAGGACGAGGAACTGCACTGCCGCCAGCAGCGCCAGGATGCCGAGCAGCACCATGGTCAGGGCTGAGGCGCTGGCGGTGTCCCAGAAGCGGAAGCCTACCTCGTAGATATAGGTCAGCAGCAGCTGCGTCGCGTTGTCGGGCCCGCCGCGGGTCATGACGATGATGTGGTCCACCAGGCGGAAGCCATTGATCACCGCGTTCACCAGGATGAACAGTGTGGTCGGCCCGAGCAGCGGCAGCGTGACGCGGAACAGGATGCGCGCGCGCGACGCGCCTTCGACCGCCGCGGCCTCATGCAGCGAAGGCGGGATGGCCTGCAGTGCGGCCAGGTAGAAGATCATGAAGAACCCGGCCTCCTTCCAGACCGCGACGACGATCATGGCGCCAAGCGCGGTCTCCCGCGATCCGATCCAATTGGTCGGCCCCCAACCCAGCAGCGCGGAGGTGATGCGATCGATCATCCCGTAGTCGGGCGTGAAGAAGAATAGCCACAGGTTTGCGACCGCGATCATCGGCAGGATGGTCGGCGTGAAATAGGCCATGCGCAGCGCGGTGCGTCCGGCGATCTTGCCGTTGACCCATAGCGCCATGGCCAAGGCCAGCGCGATCGAGAGCGGGATGGTCGCGGCGGCGTAGATCAGGTTGTTCGTCAGCGCCTGCCAGAAGACCGGGTCCTCCGTCAGCGCCTGGTAGTTGTCGATGCCCACGAAGCGCGCGGGCCGGGACCCGCGCGGCGTCGAGAACAGCGAATGCCAGAAGGTCGCCACCGCGGGGTAGTGCGTGAAGGCGACGAGCAGGACCATCGCCGGGCTCAGCATCAGCCAGGCATGCAGCGTGGTCCTGCCCCGCACGCGCTCAGCCCCGCCGGAACGGGCGCAGGACGCGGTCGGCTTCGGCCTGCGCGTCGGCCATGGCCTGCTGGGCGGTCTTGGCCCCGGTCAGCAGCGCCTGCAGGTTGTCGTTGATCGCCTTGTAGACGCGCTGGTTCTCGAAGGTGGAAAGCTCCCCGGTCGCGACCGGGAGCTGATCCTTGGCGACCAGCGCGGCTGGGACTTCCTGCGTGTAGCGACGCAGCTCCTCCGTCTCCCACGCATCCGGGCGGACGGCGAGGTAGCCAGTGCGGATGCACCAGTCGGCCGCGCGCTCGGCGGTGGTCAGGAAGCGGAAGAAGCGCAGCGCCGCCGCGCGCTCGGCGGCGTTGGCGTTCTTGAAGACATAGAGGTTGCCTCCGCCCACCACGGTGCGCGGCCCCTCCTTGCCGGGCAGGCCGGCGACGCCGAAGGCGAAGCGGGCGGCCTGGCGGATATTCGTCAGGTTGCCGGTGGTCGACCAGACCATGGAGGCGCTGCCGTTGAGGAAGTTCGCCGGCAGCGTCGCCCATTCCGTGACGCCTTGCGGCGTGATGCGTTGCGTGAAGGCCATGGCGCGCCAGAACTCGGCGGCCTCGATCGCGCGGGGATGGTTGAAGTAGACCTCGGTGCCCGCCGGGTTCATCAGCAGGTGGCCGACCTGGTTGCACAGCGCGCCGAAGGTCCATTGCGCCGTGCCCGCATTGGTCGCGAGCTGCACGCCCCACCGCGCGGTGCCCTCGCGCCGCGTCAGCTTCTGCCCGGCATCGAGCAACTGGGCCCAGGTGCGAGGCGGCGCTTCGGGGTCGAGGCCAACCTCGCGGAACTGCTCCTTGTTGTAGAAGTAGACGGAGGTGGAGCGTTGGAAGGGCACCGACCAGGTCTTCCCCTCGGCGAGGCTGTTCGACATGAAGGCTGGGAAGAAGCCCCCGAGCCAGGCGCGCGTCTCGGCACCCGCGTCGATCTCCTCGATGGGGGCCAGGATGTCCATGTCGCGCAGGCTGTGCAGCTCGGCCGCGAGCAGGACCGAGAAATGCGGGCCGCTGCCGCCGCGGATCGCGGTGACGGCCTTGGTCAGCGTCTCCGGGTAGGTGCCGGCATAGACCGGGTTCACGCGGATGCCGCTCTCGCGCTGGAACGCCTCGCAATAGGCGTCGATGATGCGCGGTACCGGGCCGCCGATCGCGATCGGGTAATAGAAACTCAGCTCGCGCACCTGCTGCGCCGACACCGTTGCGGGGGCGGCGAGCATCGTGGTGCCGACGGCCAGGAGGCCGCGCCGGGTGGTCCTCATCTGCCTTGTCTCCTCCCTCATGCGACGCCTGCTCTCAACGGTGCGGGCGCAGGATGCGCTCCGCCTCGGCCTGGGCGTCGGCCATGGCCGGTCCGGCCTGCTTGCGGCCGGTCAGCGCCGCCTGCAGGTTATCATTCAGCGCCTTCGTCACGCGCTGGTTCTCATGCGTGGACAGTTCCGCCACCGCGTGCGGCAACTGGTCCCGCGCCACGGCCGCGGCGGCGAAGTCTGCCACATAGGCGCGCATCGCCGCCGTCTCGAAGGCCTCCGGCGTGACGGCGACGTAGCCCGTGTCGATCCCCCATTGCGCGGCGCGCTCGGGCGTCGTGAGGAAGCGGGCGAACTTCAGCGCGGCGTCACGCTGCGGGGGGGTTGCCGTGCGCATGACGTAGAGATTGCCGCCGCCCGTTGGGCTGCCGCGTCGCCGCCCCGCCGGCAGCATCGCGACGCCGAAGGGGAAGGGTGCGTTGCGGCGCACATTCGTCAGGTTGCCGGTGGTGGTCCACATCATCGCGCATTTGCGTTCGAAGAAGTCGCGCGGCGTGGTGCCCCATTCGACGATGCCGGCGGGATGCACGCGCTGGCGCATCGCCAGGTCCATCCAGTACTGCAGCGCCTCGGCCACCTTGGGGTCGCCGAAGGAGGTGCGGTTGCCCTCGGGGTTCATCAGGCGGACGTCGTTTTGTGTCGTCAGCCCCTGGAACAGCCAGTACGGGAAGCCCGAGGACGGGATCTGTATGCCCCACTGCGTCGTGGCGTCACCCTGGCGCTTGGTCAGCCGCTCGGCGAAGGAGGCTTGCTCGGCCCAGGAGGCGGGCGGCGTCTCGGGATCGAGGCCCGCCTCCCGGAACGCGTCCTTGTTCCAGTAGAGGACGACTGTCGAGCGCTGGAACGGAATGCCCCAGGTCTTGCCGCCGGTGCGGCTGTTCTCGAGGAAACCCGGGTAGAAGCCGTCCAGCCAGGCACGCTGCACGCCGGGCAGGTCGTCCCAGGCCAGGATCGCCTGCTCGTCGATCAGGGTGAAGATGTCGACCGCAAGCAGGCAGGCGAGTTGCGGCGCATCGCCGCCGCGCAGTGCCGTCAGCGTCTTGGTCAGCGTGTCCTGGTAGGTGCCGGCATAGACGGGCTTCACGCGCAGGCCCGGATTCTCCCGCGCGAACTCCTCGCAATACCCGTCGATGATGCGCGGGATCGGCCCGCCCACGGCGATCGGGTAGTTGAAGGTGATCTCGGTGACGCCCTGCGCACGGAGCGCCGGGGCGGCAAGGAGGGGCGCGGTGGCGATCGCGCCGATGGCGCCGCGGCGGGTCAGGCTCATTCTCTCGCTCCTCTCAGGCAGGCACGGCTTCGGGCCGCGGGACGGGATCGGGGAGGCGCCGCCCGGTGGCGGCGTCGAACAGATGCAGCGCGGCGGGCAGGCGAAGGTGCAGCAGCGCGCCAGGCGACGGGCTGTGGCGACCCGGGATGCGCGCCTGGACCGTTTCGCCTTCCGCGCCGGGGGAACAGGTCAGCACGGTCTCGGCACCGAGGAATTCGGCCGAGACGACGCGCACCGGCAGGCCCTCGCCATCGGTCACGGCGATTTCTTCCGGCCGGAGCCCCAGGATGGCGCCCGCTGCCGCGGCCGGCGCCACGATGGGCCCCTCGGTGCCGGCGATCACCGCGCCGCCATCGCCCGGTGCGAGGCGCAGCAGCGACATCGGCGGCGTGCCGATGAACCCCGCGGCGAAGACGGAGGCCGGGCGCGCATAGACCTCCTCGGGCGTCGCGTCCTGCTCGATGCGGCCGTCGCGCATCAGCACGACCTGGTCGGCCATGCTCATCGCCTCGGCCTGGTCGTGCGTGACATAGACCATGGTGATGCCGAGGCGCTGCTGCAGCGCCCGGATCTCGCGCCGCATCTCGGCACGCAGCTTGGCGTCGAGGTTCGAGAGCGGCTCGTCCATCAGGCAGACCGGCGCTTCGGCCACCACCGCGCGGGCGAGCGCGACGCGCTGCTGCTGCCCGCCCGAGAGTTGCGATGGCCGGCGCGCGAGGAGCGTCTCCAGCCCCAGCATCGCGGCGGCGCGCTTGAGGCGCGCATCGCGCTCGGCCCGATCGACATGCCGCGCGCGCAGGCCGAAGACGATGTTCTCGGCCACGTTGAGGTGCGGGAACAGCGCGTAGGACTGGAACACCATGGCGATGCCGCGGGCGGCTGGTGGCAGCGCCGTGACATCCCGCCCCGCGATCTCGACCAGCCCGGCATCAGCGGCTTCGAGCCCGGCGATGACGCGCAGCAGCGTGGATTTGCCGCAGCCGGAGGGGCCAAGCAACACCAGGAAGCTGCCCGGCCGCGCCGCGAGGCTGAGATCCCGGAGCGCCGCCGTGGCGCCGAAGGACTTCGCAATGCCGCTCAGGCGGAGCGCATCGGGGGCGTCACGCTCCGCGGTCATGGGCGCTTCCTGCCGGCACTGCATGACCGGGCGATGACAGACCCGCGTCCGCCGCGTGAAGACCCATTGTCGCCGGGATCGCGTAGGTGAGGTGCAGCACTTCATCGAGCAGCACCGTCGCGACGCCGTCGGGCTGGATCAGCCTGGTCTCGACATGATCCTCGTGCAGGTGGTGCAGCAGCGCGCCGCCGTGGCGCAGCCCGGGCAGGCCTTCCTGCTGCACCGGGCTGACATGGAAGGAGAGCGCCGGCGCCCAGGCGAAGGTGACGCCGCCGATCGAGAATTCATGGTGCAGATGGAGGTGGCCCGAGGCGACGAGGCGCAGCGCCGGATGCGCGATCAGCGCGGCCAGCCGCGCGCGCGCGGGCGGCGGTACAGACCACTCGTCGAAGGCGGTGTCGTCAGGCGTCGTGACGAAGATCGGCTTGTGCAGGAACAGCGCGATGCGGCGCGCCCCGGCGGTGGCGATGGCCTGATCGAGGAAGGCCTCCTGCGCCGCTTCCTCCGCGATGCCCATGCCCATCACTTCGGTGTTGAGGCCGATGACGCGCCAGCCCGGCAGGTCCACCACGCCGCGGCCGGGACCGCAATGCGCACGGAAGCGCGCCAGCCGATGTTCCGTCACCGGCTGCTTCGGCTGCATGCCGGGATGGCTGCCGACATCGTGGTTGCCCGGCAAGGCGAGGAGCGGCGCGGGGAAGGCACGATGCAACGCGGCCGCGAAGGCCATGTCCTCGTCGCGATCAGCGCCGTCGAGCGAAAGGTCTCCGGTGGCGACGACGAGGTCGGGCGGGTCGTCCTCGACCGCGCGTCGGATGCGCTCGAGGTTCTCCCGGAACAGGCCGTTGCGGGGGGAAAGATGCGCGTCGGTGATCTGCAGGATGGTCGGCATGATTGGCGCGTCGTTCCTCCGCGGCGCCGGGCGCCGGCAGGCGGGGCGGCCGGGGCAGGACGCTACCTGCTTGCGCGGCGTTGGGGGAAGACCGCGCGGGCGTCCTCGCACCGATTCACGTGCTGCACTGCGAAGGGGGCGGTGCGTTCCTCGATCGGCACCTGCGCGTTCCTGCGCGTGCTGAACACCTCGAGGCTTGGCACGCGAAGGTCGCGGCCATGCCGGCGATGGCGCGCACGGTGCCGCTGGGCCGAACGGCGCGGGCGGGCGCCACCGGCCTCAGGGCCAGGGGCCCTCGAGCGCGGCGCGTGTCTCGGCGACGCCCGCCGCCCAGATGCGTTGCATGGCGGCGTCCGGGATCTGCCAGGCGCCGCCGTAACTGCCGTCACCGAGCATCTCCCGCACCCGCGCCGGCGGCGCCGCCTTCATCAGGGCGGTGTCGACCGCCGCCTTCCCGCCGGGCGGCGCGGGGGCATGCGCGAGGCGCGTCCACGGGAAGTTCTCGAACCAGTTGCCGTGGCTCGCATCCGGCGCCTCCGCCTGCGCAGCGGCCCAGGTGGCGGGCGCGTTCCACCAGTTGTGGAAGCGGATGGAAAGGCGCGGATCGGTCGCCATGATCTCCTGCGCCAGCGCGCCGACGGGCGCGTTGCCCCCATGGCCGTTGACGATGAGGATGCGCCGGAAACCCGACCCGGCGACCGAGGCGATCAGGTCGCGCGTCACCGCGAGCAGCGTCTCGACGCGCAGGCTGATGCTGCCCGGGAAGGCAGCGAAGTAGGGCGCCAGGCCGAAGGGCATCGCGGGGAACACCGGCACGCCGAGCGGCTCGGCCGCTTCCACCGCCACGCGCTCGGCCAGGATGGCGTCGACGCAGAGCGAGAGCTGCGCATGCTGCTCCGTGCTGCCGAAGGGCAGCACGCAGCGGTCGTCATGCGCGAGCCAGGCCTCGATGTCGGCCCAACTGCTGTCCGCGATCCTCACCGGGCAACGGGGGCGACGTCCCAGGCGTAGGTCTCCTCGTCGGAGCGGCCCACGCGAAGCGTCACCCGGTCGCGGCGCATCGCCCAGGCTGAGCCGACCGCCGCGATCGGGATGACGACCCGCTCGCCCATGAAGCGCGCGCCGACGTCCTGGAGCAGTTGTTCGCGCCGACGGTCGTCGAGCTCGACATTCGCCGCCTGGATCAGCCGGTCGATCTCGGGGTTGGAATAGCCGTACCAGTTGAAGGCGCCGAGGCGGAGCTCACGGTTATTGGTGTGCGCATTGGCCGAGTAGTAGTAGTTCGCTTCACCCGTCAGCGTGCCCCAGCCGGCCATGATGTTGGAGAGTTCCCCACGCGCGCGGGCGGGGAAGATCACCGCCGCGGGCTGTCCGGCCGCCTGCACCTCGATGCCGATGCGCGCGAGCATCTGCGCCATGGAGGTGCCGACGCCGTTGTCGCCCGGCAGGCGGTTGTTGGTGAAGTTCAGCACCATGCGGAAGCCGTTCGGGTAGCCGGCCTCCGCGAGCAACTGGCGCGCGCGCGCCACGTTCGGCGTCGGGATGCTGAGTGCCGGGTTATAGCCGAAGATGCCGGGCGTCACCATCTGGCTCTGCGGCGTGCCCATGCCTTCCATCGCGACTTCCGCGAGCGCGCGGCGGTCGATGGCGAGGTCGATCGCCTCCCGCACGCGGGCATCGCGATACGGGTTGGCAGGCAGGCGCGATCCGTCCCGCGCGGTCACCTGCGATGTGGACTCGCGCTGGTCGAGTGCGAGGTTGAACACATAGACCGTCTCGGCCTTCACCACGGAAAGTGTGCGCTCGCGCTCGAGCGTCGGCACGTCGGCCGCCGGCACGCGCACGATCATGTCCACTTGGCCGGTCCGCAACTGCGCGACGCGCGCGGCGGGGTTCGCGATCTCGCGCCGGACATGGCGCGCCCAGGCGGGGCGCGCGCCCCAATACGCGTCATTGCGCTCGACGGTGAACTGCTCGCGCGGCGTCCAGGAGCCGAAGCGATACGGTCCGGTGCCGATCGCCGCACGGCCGGCATTGAACGCCTCGTTCGAGTTCTCCGGCGTCAGCCCCGCCGTGGCGCGTGCCGAAACGACGAACAGCCGGATGAAGTCATTGGGCAGCGTCGGCGCGGGCCCGTCGGTGACGACGCGCAGCGTGTGCGGGTCGACCACCTGCACCTCCCGCACGCGACGGACGTAGATGCTGGTCGGGTTCGGGCCCGACAGCGTCTGCATGCGGCGGATGGAGGCAGCGACATCCTCCGCCGTCATGTCCGATCCGTCATGGAACTTCACGCCGCGGCGCAGCCGGAACTCCCAGGTGGTCGGGTTCACGATCGACCAGGATTCCGCTAGGCCCGGTTCGATCTGCAGCCGGTCGCCCGAATGGGTCAACGTGTCGAAGACATGCTTGAGGGATTCCGAATGGGTGCCGGTCGCGGTGTAGTGCGGGTCGATGCTCTCGGGCCCCGCGATGACGCCCATGGTGAGCGTCTGGGCCGATGCGGAGCCACCCAGCAGCGCGCCGGCGGCAACGGTGGCGAGGGCGAGGCGGCGGAGGTCGCGCGTCATCTTCACTGTCTCCCGTTGGAAGCATCCCGTCCGGCGATGCTGGAATGCCTTGCATCGCCTGTAAACTGCCGGATAGTCGGCGCAATGCTCGGCTATGTCATCCAGCGTCTGCTTCAGGCGGCCCTCGTCATGCTGGCGATGTCGGCGCTTGTCTTTGCCGGCGTCTATGCCATCGGCAACCCGATCGACGTGCTGATCTCCCCGGACGTGACGCAGGACATCAGGGAACAGGCGATCCGCCGGCTCGGGCTCGACCTGCCACTCTGGCAGCAATACCTGGCCTTCCTGGGACGGCTGCTGCGGGGGGACTTCGGTACGTCCTTCGTCTTCGGCATGCCGGTGCTGACGCTGATCCTGTCGCGCCTGCCCGCCACGCTGGAACTGGCGCTGGCGGCGGTACTGATCGGCACGCTGGCGGGCGTGCCGCTTGGGATCTATGCCGGCTACCGGCCGCACAGCGTGGTCTCGCGCGTCATCATGGCGGTCTCGGTGCTGGGCTTCTCGGTCCCGACCTTCTGGGTCGGGCTGATCCTGATCCTGACCTTCGCGGTCAACCTGGACTGGCTGCCAGCGGGCGATCGCGGGCCGGTGGTCGAGGTCTTCGGCATCGGCTGGTCCTTCCTGTCGCTGGAAGGCCTGTCCTTCCTCGCGCTGCCGGCGCTCAACCTCAGCCTGTTCAAGCTGGCCATGATGATTCGCCTGTCGCGCGCCGGCACGCGGGAGATCATGCTGACCGACACGGTGAAGTTCGCCCGGGCCGCGGGCCTGTCGGACGCGACCATCCTGCGCCGCCACGTGCTGCGCCTGATCTCCATTCCCCTCGTCACGGTCTTCGGCCTTGAACTGGGCTCCACCCTGGCCTTCGCGGTGGTGACCGAGACCATCTTCAACTGGCCCGGCGTGGGCAAGCTGATCATCGATTCCATCACCGCGCTCGATCGTCCGGTGATGGTCGCCTACCTGGTGCTGGTGGCCTTCCTGTTCGTCACCATCAACCTGGTGGTGGATCTGTCCTATGCGCTGCTGGATCCGCGGCTGCGGCGCGGCGGGGCCGCGGCATGAAGGCCTTCTGGCGTGAATATGCCGAGCACCGCGTGGCGCTGCTGGCGCTGATCGTCGTGCTCGTCATCGTCGGCGCGGCACTGGGTGCGCCGATCTTCGCGCCGCAGGACCCCTACGACCTCGCGAGCCTCGACCTGCGCGACGCGCGCCGGCCGCCGGGCTTCGTCGGCTCGAACGGCTATGTGCATGTGCTGGGCACGGATGCGCAGGGGCGCGACCTGCTCTCGGCCATCCTGTACGGGCTGCGCATTTCCCTGCAGATGGGGCTCGCCGCCGGGACGGTGGCGCTGACCATCGGCGCGCTGCTCGGCATCCTGGCGGCGCAGGCCGGCGGCTGGGTCGAGACCGCCATCATGCGCGTGGTGGACTTGCAACTCTCTTTCCCCGCCATCTTGCTGGCACTGGTGCTGGTGGCCGTGCTTGGCCAGGGCAAGACGCAACTCGTGATCGCGCTGGTTGCCGCGCAGTACGCCTATTTCGCGCGCACTGCCTATGGCGCCGCCAGCGCCGAACGACGCAAGGATTATGTCGAGGCCGCGGCCGCCACGCCGCTCTCGACGCTGCACATCGTCTTCCGCCACGTCCTGCCGAACGTACTGCCGCCGCTGATTGTTGTGGCCACCGTGCAGGTGGCGAATGCGATCTCCCTGGAGGCCACGCTGTCCTTTCTCGGCCTTGGGCTGCCGCCGACCGAACCCTCCCTCGGCATGCTGATCGCCAACGGCTTCCAGTACATGATGAGCGGGCGGACCTGGATCTCGGTCTATCCAGGCATTGCGCTGATCGTGCTGGTCGTGGCGATCAACCTGGTGGGTGACCAGTTGCGCGACCAGACGAACCCCAGGCTCAGACGATGACCGCTCCGCGGAGGGGCCGATGACCGCGCCGCTGCTGGAAGTCACCGATCTGCGCACGCATTTCTTCACGCGCGCGGGTGTGGCGCGCGCGGTGGACGGCGTGTCCTTCTCCCTCGCGCCCGGCGAGATCCTCGGCCTGGTCGGCGAAAGCGGCTCGGGTAAATCCGTGACCGGCTTCTCTCTGCTCGGGCTGGTCGATCCGCCCGGGTGCATCGTCGGCGGGTCGATCCGCTTCGACGGGCAGGAACTGGTCGGCCTGCCGGCGGAACGCATGCGCGCACTGCGCGGCAAGCGCATCGCCATGGTCTTCCAGGACCCGCAGGCCACGCTGAACCCGGTGCTGACCATCGGTACGCAGATGGCCCTCGCATTGCAGGCGCATGGCCGAGTGTCCGATCGCGCAGCGGCCGAACGCGCCGGCGCGATGCTGACGCGCGTCGGCATCCCCGAGGCCGCATCGCGGCTCTCCAACTATCCGCACGAATTCTCCGGCGGCATGCGCCAGCGCGTGGCCATCGCCATGGCACTGCTGAATGGGCCGGAGCTGATCGTGGCGGACGAGCCCACCACCGCGCTCGATGTCTCGATCCAGGCGCAGATCCTGGCGGAGATGAAGGCGCTGGCGCGTGATTCCGGCACAGCGCTGATCTGGATCAGCCACGACCTCGCGACGGTCTCCTCGCTCGCCGACCGCGTGCTGGTCATGTATGCCGGGCGCATCGTCGAGAGCGGTCCTGTCGGCGCCGTACTGCGCGCACCCCTGCATCCCTATACGCGCGGGCTGCTCGACAGCCTGCCCGCCATGGCCGAACCGGGCCAGCGCCTGGCGCAGATCCCGGGCACCGCGCCGTCTCTCCTCGCGCTGCCTACCGGCTGCCCCTTCGCGCCGCGCTGCGCCCATGCGGATGTTGCCTGCACGACGCCACCGCCGCGCATCGAGCGCCCCGGACGCCAAGCGCTGTGCCATCACCCGCTGGAGGCCGCGGCATGACCGATGTTGTCGCCGCCACCGCGCTGACGCGTCGGTTTGACCCGCATCTGTCGATCGGCGACCGCATTGCCGCGATGTTCGGCGCAGCCGTAGAGACCCGCCCGGTGCGCGCCGTGACCGACGTTTCCTTCACCATCCGCCGCGGGGAAACGCTGGGCCTGGTGGGTGAATCCGGCTGCGGCAAGTCGACCCTCGGGCGCATGGTCGCTGGCATCCTGCCGCCGAGCGTGGGCGAGATCAGCATCGAAGGCCAGCCGGTGATGCACCACGGCCGCAAGACCACCACGCGCATCCAGACGGTGTTCCAGGATCCCTTCGCCTCGCTCAACCCACGCCGGCGCATCGATGCCACGATCAGCGAGGGGCCGATCGCGCATGGCCTGATCACGCGCGCCGAGGCACCCGCCTTCGTTGCCGACTGGCTGGCGCGCGTCGGCCTCGACCCCGGCGTCGCGACACGCTTCCCGCACCAGTTCTCGGGCGGGCAGCGGCAACGCGTGGCGATCGCCCGCGCGCTGGCGATGAAGCCCGACATCCTGGTCTGCGACGAACCGGTCGCCTCGCTCGACGTGTCGATCCAGGCGCAGGTGCTGAACCTGTTCCTTGACCTGCGCGCCGCACTCGGTCTCACCTGCCTGTTCATCTCGCACGACCTCTCCGTCGTGCGGCATGTCTCGGACCGCGTGGCCATCATGTATCTCGGCCGCATCGTTGAGGTCGGCCCGGCCGGGCAGGTCTATGCGACGCCACGCCACCCTTACACGCAGGGCCTGCTCGACAGCGTGCCGAAGCTGCGCCTGGACGCGGATGCGGTCGGCTTCCGGCCGATCGCCGGCGAACTCCCTTCGCCGCTCTCGCCCCCCACGGGCTGCGCCTTCCATCCGCGCTGCCCGCGCGCGACGGAGTTATGCCGGCGCGAACGCCCGGCGCTGGTGGCGAAGGACGGCGTCGAGGTCGCCTGCCACCACGCGTGAGCCTCACGCGTCGCCGCGGAGTGGCCCCGGCTACACCTTCTCAGCGCGGATGCGGGCGGCGGCGACCTCGGCGAAGCGCGCCGCCTATTTCCCCCCGTCCACGCTGATCACCTGGCCGTTGATGTAGTTCGCCATGGGCGAGGCGAGGAACAGCACCGCATTGGCGATGTCCTCCGCGAGCCCCAGCCGGCGCAGCGCGATCGAGGCGAGCACGCGGGCCTGCCCTTCCGACCCGTAGGCCGCCCATTGCTTCTCGGTCGCGGCGTTGGACAGCACGAAGCCCGGCGCGACGCTGTTCACGTTGATGCCGAACTGGCCGAGTTCGTGCCCCAGTTGCCGCGTCAGCCCGACCAGCCCGTGCTTGGCGCTGGCATAGGCCTGGATGCCGGTGCGGCTGGGCTGCAGTCCGGCACCGCTGCTGATGGTCACGATCCGCCCGCCGCCCGCCCGCTTCATCCCCGGCACCACCGCCTGGCAGAGCGCGAAGGCGGCGTTGAGGTTGATGTCGAGAATGGCGTGCCAGTCGGCCTCCGGCACCTCCTCGATCGGGCGGTTCACCTGGCCGCGCACGCCGCCGGCGTTGCAGACCAGCACGCCGACCGGCCCACCGGTTGCCGCTTCGACTTCGGCGATCCAGGCCTTCGCAGCGCCGGGCGCCGTCAGGTCGAAGGCCTTGGTCGCGATCGCGCCCGGATGGTCGGCGGTTCCTGCCAGTTCCTCGGCCGAGATGTCGCAGCCGAAGACGCGCGCCCCGAGTGCGGCGAAGCCGCGCGCGATCGCGCGCCCGAACCCGTGCCCGGCGCCGGTGACGGCAACGGTCACGCCGGTGAAGTCGTATCCCTTCATGGCGACATCAGCTCCGTGAGGTTGGCGTCCGACATCGGGCGCGCTCCGGCCTCGCATTCATGAGTCATGGCGACGAGGCGGCGCACCGTGGGGCAGGGCAGGCCGTGCCGTGCGCCGATCTCCGCGATCGGAGCGATCTGCACGTCGATCTCGGTGCGGCGCCGGCGCACCCAGAGGTCGCGCCAGACGCCCGAATGCGTCTTGGCGTTGGGTCGGTTGAAGGCGACCATCTCGGCGACCGAGGCCGCCGCCTGCGCCTCGGTCGCTCCCGGCGCGAAGGCGGCCGGATCGAAGCCGTTGAAGCCGCGCGGCTCCACGCCCTCGGCCCGCGCCACCGCCACTGCCTCGGACCCGAGCGCGCGCCAGAGCGGCAGCAACTCGGGTCGCGCCAGGCAGTCGGCGATGCCCTTTTCCCCCAGCGCCTGGGCGAAGAGCATCGCCCCGTATCCGAGCTTGCCCCAGAGAAAGCCCCAGATATTGTCGGTCGTGACGGCGGCCGGTTCGAAGGTGTCACGCAGCAGGGCGTGCAGCGCGGCGAGCCGCGGCGTAGCTGCGCCGTCCAGTTCGCCCAGCACCAGGGCGCCGCGTCCGCCGTACATGATGCGCCCCGGTCCATGCCAGTCGGCGCTGAAGTTCACGAAGCAGCCCATCGTCCGTTCCTGCCCGACGATCCCCGCGATGATCGTCTCGCAGAGGCCGTTCTGCAGCGACAGCACATAGCCGTCCGGCGCGAGGTGCGGCAGCAGCGCGCGGCAGGCCGCCTCCGTGTGGTGCGCCTTGACGCAGAGGAAGACGCGGCGGAACACGCCCTGCACGCGATCGGGCGTGAAGGCCGGGGCGACGACGCGGTGCGGATCGACCGGTCCCTCGATCGACAGGCCGCGCACTGGGTCGGCGATGGCGGCGACGTGCTCTGCCTCGATGTCGACGAAGACCACCGCATGGCGGGCGCGGACCAGCGCAGCGCCGACGGTGCCGCCGATCGCGCCCGCCCCCCATACCAGGATCGGCCCCCGGTCCGTCGCCTCCCGCGCCTCGGCCTTCTCCGCTTCCTTTGCCATGCCCGTCCCTTCGCAACCTCTGCGTCGCCATCACGCCGACGCTACGCCGCGGACCGCCGCCGTCAATGCTCCAGGCTTCTTCGAGGAATCGCCGCGGCGGGGCGTCGATGGAAGCCGCGCCATCACGTTCGCCGCTGGGGCTCTGGCGATCCGGCTGACGACCGCGCGCGGGATCCGGGTCAGGGTTCAGGTCTTCTTCCGCGCGCTCCTCCAGTTGCTGCGGGCGGGGCCGCTGATCGCCGGCACCCGCCTCGCCGTGTTCCGCAGGCGCCGGCCCGCGCAACCTTGCAACCGCGATGGTGATCTTCTTCACCGACGTCGTGTTGACGACGTTGCGCGCTGGACCGGTGCTGGGGGGGAGTGGGCTGCCTAAGGCGACATCACGGCGTTGGTGGCGCTGGCAGCCGAGCGGCGCGCGAACTCGGCCGTGGCGGCCCTGCGCGTCACAGCTCTGGCTGACCGGCCCGCTATTCCTGTGAACTGATACCCGTCATCCGGACGACAGCCCGGAACCGCTCCCGCTCGGCACGCGCGAAAGTGGCATACTGCTCGACTGAGGATCCGGCAGGTTCTGCGCCATTCGCCAAGAAGACCTGGCGAATCTCAGGATCCTGAATGGCCCGATTGGCGGCGGCGTTCAAGGCGTCCACGACCTCTGGCGGCGTACCGCGGCGTGCAACGATGCCGACGGTGTTGGACATGTCGAAGCCCGCGAAACCCGCTTCGTCCAGGGTCGGTACATCGGGCACGGCGGCGCTTCGCTGCGGAACGGCGAGGGCCAGGATCCGCAGGCGCGCGTCCTGTGCCTGGGGCAGCAGCGGCGGCAGGCCGGACACCACGGCCTGCACCGTCCCTGCCACTGTGTCGGCCACCGCGGGCGCCGCGCCGCGATACGAGACGTGCACGACGTTGACCTCCGCCCGTAGCGCGAGATATGCCGCAGTCAGATGCATGACGCCGCCGCGGCCGGAATTGGCGACGTTCACCGCGCCAGGCTGTGCCTTGGCAAGCGCGATGAACTCACCGATCGTGCGCGCCGGCACGGACGGATGCACCGCGATGGCGACGGGGGTGATGCCCATCAGCGCAATGGGCATGAAGTCACGGACCGGGTCGTAAGGGAGATCCGTCTCCAGCAGCGGCTTCACAGCGAGCTCGCTGCCCGAGGCGAAGAGCAGCGTCGTGCCGTCCGGCCTGGACTGGGCGACGGAGAGCGAACCGACCGTACCGTTCCCGCCGGCGCGGTTCTCCACCACGACATTCTGGCCGAGATGGTTCCTGATGCCCTGGGCTACGGCCCGCGCCATCAGATCGGTGCCGCCCCCTGGCGCGTAGGCGACAACGAGGCGGATGGGCCGGCCTCCGGCGATCTGCGCCCGCAAGGGGCGTGACAACGCAAGTGCCGGTGCAGCGAGAAGCAGGGAACGCCGATGCATCGCCACCCCCTTCACCCTACCGGCGGCGGCGTATAGGCCATCCGCTCCTTCTGCCTGATGCGCTCCATCCCACCGTACTCGTCGACCTTTCGCGCCTGGGCGGCGACGGCCTCGGCGTCCATCGTCTCGGGGTCGACCATGGCACGCAGCCGCGCTTCCATCTCCTCCAGCAGCGGGGCATGGGAGGGGTCGCCAGCGAGGTCATGCAACTCCTCCGGATCGCTCTCAAGGTCGAAGAGCTGCGGAGCCGCGCCGACGTAGTGGATGTACTTGTGCCGGAGCGTTCGCAGCATGAAGACCCCATTGGGGCAATAGGTGTGCAGCTCCGATAGCGCCGCCCGATCCCTTGGCGGTGCGCCGGCCAGGGCGAGCAGGGATTCGCCGGGCAATGAGAGCTCGGCAATGGCATCGGCGGCGCCGACCGCGTCGAGGATGGTGGCGGAGACATCGCAGAGCGTCACCGGCGTCGGGCAGGGTCGACCGACCGGAACCTCGGGGCCCGCCATGAGGAGCGGGATGCGGGCGCTTTCCTCGTACATGGTGCATTTGCCCCACAGGCCGCGCGTGCCGAGGTTGTCGCCGTGGTCCGAGGTGTAGATGACGCGCGTATTGTCCGCGAGGCCGGCCGCCTCCAGTGCCGTCAGGATCTTTCCGACATTCTCATCCATGAAGGAGACGAGGCCGTAGTAGCCCGCCAGCGCACGCTGCAGGTCGGCATCGTCGCGGAAATGCCGGTAGTGGTCCGACCGATGCCCGTAACCGCGCAACCAAGGATGCGGCAGGCGCTCTGCCGCCGGCGCGTCCCAAAGCTTCGGTCGCGGGAAGTCACGGTCGGCATAGCGATAGTAGTGCTCCGGGGGCGCCGTGAGCGGGAAATGCGGCGCGACCATGGAGACGAACAGCACCCATGGCTTGTCGGTGTGCTTCGGCGCACTTTCTCGCAGCCAGACCTGCGCTGCGGCTGCGACGCGGCGGTCGTACAGCGAGTACTCGCTCTCGCCTGGTCCGGATTGAGCGATCAGCTTGCGAGCACCGGCTTCCCGCACGTCCGACGGATCACGAAGCAGCATGGTGACATCGCCGGTGCCACCCGTGATCTGCATCGGCAGGATCATCTCGCTGAAGCCGTAGTCCTGACCTGCGTGCCCTTCGAAATGCAATTTTCCGATCGAGGCGACATGGTGTCCGCGGTCGCGCAGCGCCTTGTGCCAGGACGGCATGCGTCCGTCATAGGCGATGGCATTGTCCCAGCAGCGACTGCGATGCACAGGCTGGCCCGTGGCGAAGGCGCCGCGCGCCGGAACGCAGATGGGTGACGGCGTATAGGCCGCGTCAAAGCGCGTGCCACGTGCCGCGAGCCGATCGAGATTCGGGGTGGCCACCATGGCGTCGCCGGCGAAGCCGGCGATCTTCGGGTTGTGCTCGTCGGACATGATGACGAGCAGGTTCCGGCCTTTGGTCATGGACTTGCTTCCTCAGATCTCGCCGCCTTCGCCGTCGGCGCAGCGTCACGCCGAGGGGGCAGTTGCACCAAGGTCTAGAGCGCCTGAAGCAGGGGCGGCTACGATGACGATCGCCGAAACCATTCCAAAGTGGCATATCGCGTGGAAATCCGCGGATGCCGCCGCGGATCGGCCGGCATGTTGCGGTGCGGAGACGTCATGAACACGGACGACATCGGGAACTTCCTGGCTGTCGCGGGTAGTCAGAACCTCAGCGCAGCGGCACGCCAACTGCGCATCTCACAGCCGACACTGACCAAATCCGTGGCGCGGCTGGAGCGGGCCCTTGGCATGCAGTTGTTCGAGCGCAAGGCGAGGGGCGTCGTTCTCACGGAATCCGGCCGCATCTTCGCGACGCATGCGCGCGACATCCATGCACGGGTGGAGGATGCCTCGAGTGCCATGCGTGATCTGCGCGGAGGTCGCGCGGGGCTGGTGCGCATTGGCGTCGGTATCGGCATCCCACAATCGTTGCTCGCCGAAGCCATGCGGCCCTTGGTTCGTCAGGGCATGATGATCGAGATGCTGGGCGGCACACCGGCCATCTTCGGTCGGTTGCTGCTGAACAGTGAGATCGACTTCGCGCTTGCCGGATCAGGATTCGCCAATGACGGCGAGCTTATGTGGAAGCCCCTGTTCCGCGACCCGCGCGTCGTGGCAGCGCCGGCGGATCATCCCTTGCTGCGCCGCCGGGCGGTGGAGTGGGCGGAACTCGCTGAGGAGGCCTGGCTCGTGCCCGGCAGCGGGACGGAAGCACGGGGATGGCTCGAACATCAGTTCCACAGTCGCAAGCTCGCGCTTCCCAAGGTCGTGATCGCGCTACGCGATCACCCCTTTCCGCTGCATTTCGGTACGGTTCTCAATGCCATGGCGCTGTTGGAACGCTCGCGGCTCGCGGCGACGGAAGCCGGGAGCGCGTATCGGGAGGTCGCCTTGGCGTCGCCGGAGGATGTCTTCGACCGCTCGGCTGGGCTGGTCTGGCGATCCAAGGGTTATCTCAGTCCGACAGCGCTGCGCCTGATGAAGCATATCGAGGCGGCGGCGCGCGCGAGGCACCAGCCGGACAAGGTGCGGGAACCGCGTACGAGCCGACGCGCTGCCGCAGCGCAGCCAACATGACGATATGCAGGAACGCCGCCCGGTGACCTGGCCATCCGAGCCTGCGACAGCCCTGAAGGCGCGCTGTGTGCCAGGGCGGGTTGGCAAGGCACTTCCGGTTGCGCCTGCCTCCGCGCCTCGCGGTACCTTGACGACGGCGGGGGCTTCACCCGTCGTCACCATTCCCGGGGGCAACGCCGTCGTCGGAACCGATGCGCCGGTGGCCAGCTTCCGACCGAACGGGTACGGCCTGTCCAACATGTGTGGCAAGGTCTGGGACTGGTGTGCGGACGCGTATCGCGTGCGTTCGTTGAGCTCCGCCGCAAGGGCGCGCAACGCTGCGGCCACAGTGGCGCGAAACGCGTGATGAAGGGCGGTTCCCAGCTTTGTCACGAGAGCTACCGCTACCGCATCGCGGCGCGGACAGGACACAGTCCCAACACCTCGGCCGGTCACACCGGCTTGCGCCTGGCCTACGACGATCCATTCGGCGTCCGGCGCTGATCGGATGCTAGCCGCTTCGGGCATGGCAGCGGCGCCTGGGAGCGGACCCGACGGCATTACCACGGCGCCCTTCGCCGCGTAGCCTCGAGCGGTGAGACATCAGCGGAAGGCTGTCATGGGCATCTCGCCGTCGCCTTCTCCACGGGCACCATCAACCACATCGCGCGCTGGTGTTCCCCGGCGGTCGATGAACGACCGGGAAATCGGCGAGACCTTCGCGCGCTTCATCATCGCCGGCCTTTGCCGGCGTGACGCGACATGACCGAGGCGGGGCCGTCGGACCTGGCGTCCCCCCAATGGCGGCCGATCTCAGGCTACCCCCAACAGGCGGATCAACCCGAGGCTGATGCCGATCAGCAGGACCAGCGACGCGATCACCGCCGCCGTGACGCGCCCGCCCACCGCCCGCAGGACCCGCAGATCGACGCCAAGGCCGAGCGCGGCCATCGACACGATCGTCAGGATCTTCGCGAGCAGGCCCAGCGGCCCGACCGCTGCCTGCGGAACCAGGTCGAGTGAGCGAAGTGCCGCAAGCCCCAGGAAGCCCAGGATGAACCAGGGCACGAAACGCATCGGGGAGAGCCGTCGCGCGTTCTCCGCCCGTCGCGCCGTCTCGCCCATCACGCTGAGCGCGACGACCACCGGCCCGAGCATCAGGACCCGCACCAGCTTGACGATCGTGCCCATCTGCACGCTGACCATCGCGACGGGCGCCGTCGCGGCTAGGACCTGCGGCACCGCATAGACTGTAAGCCCCGCCAGCACCCCGTACTGCGTCGCCGAGAGCCCGAGGACCGGCACCAGCAGGGGCAGCGACAGCACCACGATCACGCCGAGCACTGCGGTGAAGGCGATGGAGGAGGCGATATCGCGTCCGTTCGCCCCGATCACGGGCGCGACGGCCGCAATGGCGGAGTTTCCGCAGATCGAGTTGCCGCAGGCGACCAGCAGCGCCAACCGGTGTGAGAGGCCAAGCCCGCGCCCGATGCCGTAGCTCGCCCCGATGGCCAGCAGCACGACGAGGGCAATGCCGATCAATAGGCCAGGCCCGACGGAAAGCAGGACCTGGACGCTGACGGTCGCGCCGAGCAGCATCACTGCCACCTCGAGCAGCGTTTTCGCGCTGAACGCGATGCCCGGTAGCCAGCGCTCGCTCAACCGTCCCCAGCTTCGCAGCGCGATGCCCGCAAGGATCGCGATGACCAGGGCCTCGACATAGGGGTGGCCGAATGTTGCCTCCTCGACGGCCTGCAGCGCGAGGCTGAGCAGCGCGATGCCGAGGCAAAGTGCGACGCCCGGTCCGATCCGGGACACGGCGCGCGTAATGACCGTCATGAGACCCTGGTTCCCTGCAACGCCGGCAACCGGCCGGCCGAGGACTTGCAGAAGCCTCAGGCATTCGGATAACTCCAATACATTCTTCTCACACAAGCATATCCTATAGTTATGACCATCAATCTTCACCTGCTGCGACTGTTCGATGCCGTGGCGAGCCGCGCCAGCTTCTCCCGTGCTGCTGAGGCCCTGCATATCAGCCAGCCTGCCGTCTCGAAGGGCGTGCGAGAGTTGGAAGCCCAGCTTGGCAGCCCATTGCTGGAGCGCGGGCCGGGTGGCATCCGCCTGACTGCGGCCGGACATGTGCTGGCTGGCCACGCGAGGATCGTATTCGCTGCCGAACGTTCGGCCGAGGAAGACCTGGCCGCGCTACGCGGCCTCACCCGCGGCGTGCTGCGGATCGGGGCGAGCACGACCGTCGCGACCTACGTCCTCCCGCCCCTGCTTGGCGCCTTTCATCGAGCCCATCCCGGGGTGGAACTGCGGCTGACGAGCGCGAACACCAGGGCCATCGCCGACCTGCTGCTGCAGCGGGAACTCGACATCGCGATCGTCGAGGGGCCGGTGAGCGAGCCGAGCCTTCACGTCATGCGGTGGCGCGAGGATGCGATGGTCCTGATCGCGGCGCCGGCGCATCGTCTGGCCCGGCGAAAGGGGCCGATCCCGGCGACGATGCTCGGGGATGAGATCCTCATCGTCCGGGAACCCGGGTCCGGCTCCGGCGAGATCGTCGAGGCCGCGCTGGCAGACAAGGGCATCGTGCCGCGTCAGACGCTTGAGGTCGGCAGCACGGAGGCGATCAAGCAGGTGGTCATGGCGGGGGTCGGCGTTGCACTGATCTCGGCGGATGCGGCGGCGGACCAGATCGCCCTCGGCAAGCTGCGCGTGGTTCGGATGCGCGACTTCGATCTTCGACGGGACTTCAGTCGATTGAGCATTGCGGGCCGTCAACTCAGCCCGGTCGCGACGGCGTTCGAGGCTCTTCTCTGACTGGTCGGCGCGAGGCATCGCGCGTTGCATTGTGAGGGACTCCACCACATGCTGCATTCCAACAGCGCCTTCGACGGGCTGCTGAACCAGGCGTTGAGCGAGTTCGATGAAACGCACCGCAACCAGCCTTTCGCCGATGCGACGCGGCTCGCGGTCCGCGACGATGTCGGACTGATCCCGCTGTACTGGCAGCGCCATGTCTGGGGCACCAAGGCCGACCTTCGCTACGAGGCGAATGTGCAGAGCGACAACGCCGTGCGCTTCATCCGCGTCCAGCAATAGGGGGGCGCCGCGCGGGGCGGAACGGTTGGACCTCGCAAGATTTCCCACCGCAGGGAGGTGGCAACCGGGGGAGGGCGGTAGGGAGCCGACATTGCCCGGAAATGCTGCCACCATCCGGATGCAGGTGCGGGCGATGCTGCCAGCGACGCGGGATTCTCGCCAACCGGTGCGGCCTCACTTGCCTCGTGCTGCTGCAGTCGCGGGGTGTGACGCTCACGAAGAAGGTACTGGCCTCGTAGCGCGCGCGGATTCAGCGTTGAGGCAGGTCCTCGAATCGGGAGGCGATGATGAACGGAGTCGCAGAGCTTTCGTCATGCCGGACACGTCCGCTGCTCGCGGCAAGGATGGTGTGACGTGACGTGCAAGGCGGCCCGCAAGCGGCGTTCACGTCATCCGCGTGGTGTCACGGCTCCACGCAAGTTGAAGCCAATCAGCCCGCCCACGACGCTGGAGAAGGACGCCGAGATTGCGCGCTTGGCCCAAGACCTGGCCGAAACGCAAGCGAGGCTGCGGGAGATCGAAGAGCGGGGCACCGAGGCCTACACGGCACGGAAGATTGAATCGCTGCTGGAGGCGGCGCAGGTCGCACGCGGACAGGCGTTCGACGCGTCGCTCGCGCGAAACAGGGCAGAGGGTGAATTGCGCATCCTTGAGCGGGCGATCATGGAGGCGCGCGGTCCGGCTGGGTGGCTCCTGCGTCGCGCTGCGCGACACGTGCTGGCACAGGGCACTGGCCAGCACGACGACTGACGGGATCGGGTCGTATTGTCATCACGGCGGCATCCGCAGTTCGCCCTTAGTCGGTGACGATCGTCGCGAGCAGCACCGCGAGGCGGCAACCGCGCTCGAATTCGGGGATGTCCACGTACTCCTTGACCGTGTGGATTTCGTATTGGCCAGCGCCGATGGTCACAGTTGGCACGCCGTGCTTTCCCGAAATCCAGTTCGCGTCGAGCCCGCCATTCGAGAAGACGAGGCGCGGCTCGAGGCCGAGTGCCGCGACCGCCCTGGCGGCGTGGCGCACGACGGCGTCGGTGTCATCCAACCGGAAGGGCGGATAGGACGGCGTGTGCGTGAAGGAAACCTCGGCTGTTGTGCCGTCGGATGCCTTCACCTGTGCCTGCGCGGCGGCGAAGGCGGCGCGATAGCCCTCGGTGATGCTGGCCGCGAAGGCGGCTTCGGGACTGCGGGCCTCGCCGACCAGTACCGCGAGATCCGTCACCACATTGGTTGCGTCGCCAGCCGGCTGCCCCGGCTTGCCGCCGAAGATGCCGACATTGCTGGTGCCGTTCCCGTCGGGCTTCACCACCTTGCCGAACCAGCCGGCCTTCGCGGCCTCGGCGAGGCCGATGGCGCCGACCAGCGTCGCGGAGATGCCGGTTTCGGGCGCCACGCCGGCATGGGCGGCGCGGCCCTTGATCTCGACGCGCCAGTTCTCCTGACCGACCGCACCGGTGATCAGGTCGCGAGCCAGCTTGCTGTCCACGTTGAAGCCCATCACGGCGCCGCCGAGATCGGCCGCGTTCAGCTCGCGTGCGCCATGCAGGCCGCTCTCCTCCCGCACCGTGAAGAGCAGCGTGATGGGCGGATGCGGCAGGCGGTGCTTCAACAGCGTCTCGGCCAGGCTGACCAGGACGGCGCAGCCGGTGCGGTTGTCGCCGCCAAGGGCGGTGCTGCCATCCGTCTCGATGCGATCGCCTTTGCGGATCGGCTTCGCCCCGGCGCAGAGCGGGACCGTGTCGAGATGCGTCGAGAAGAGCAGCCGCGCCCCTGGCCGGGTGCCGGGCAGGTCAACGATGAGGTTGCCCGTCTCCGTCGGAAGCGGAATGCGCTCATGCGCCGTATCGAAGCGGATCGCAGGCGCAGGCACGCCAACCGCCTTGAGGTCCTCGACGATGGCTGCGGCGATGAGGGCTTCGTGGCCCGTGATGCCCTCGATAGCGAGGTAACGCATCAGGCGTTCCACCGCCGCATCCGCGTCGAGTGGCAGCGTCGGCGGGGTTGAATCGGTCATACGGCGGCCTCCTTGCAGCTTTTGCGGGCTCCGAGCCTGAGCGATCTTCCAGGCGACGAGCCAATGGTCCCGGAATACGGATCGACCCAACATGCTTCGAGAAGACTAGCCGAGCTGCGGTCGCCAGTCGCGGGTCTGGCGTCCCGTGGCTGGACCGGCCATCCGGGACACGGGCAGTGCCATCGATGGCGGAGGCTGAGGGGGCTGTCCGGAGAAGGGGAGGCGCTGTTGTGCCGCAGCGCCGACGACTGCAAGGATGGCGTGCCCCATTTCGCCAGGAAGCGCGCGGCCCGCTTCACCGGCACCTCATGTGGGCGATGTGGGAGGTCACCATGAACGACAAGATGACAGCCATCGCAACGACCCGCAGACGGCTGATGCTGGCTGGGCTCGCCGCGGGTATTGCTGCGCCGGCACTGGCGCAGGCGCAGTTCCCCAACCGGCCGGTGCGCATCATCGTTCCCTTTGGACCAGGGGGCTCAGGAGATATCTCCGCGCGGCTGTGCGCGCAGTACATCGAAACGACGGCCGGCCAGCCCGTGGTGGTCGAGAACCGGCCCGGCGCCAATGGCGTCATCGGCACGATGGCGGTGAAGGCGGCACCTGCTGACGGCTACACGCTGCTGCTCTGCACCACGAGCACCCACGCCGCGAACCCAAGCCTGATGCGGAACCTGCCCTATGATCCGGGCACGGATTTCGACGTGGTGGGCATGTTCGGCTCGGCCGGCAGCTATTTCATCGTCAGGTCTGAATCCCCTTGGCGCACGATCCCCGACTTGGTCGAGGCGGCACGGGCGCGGCCGGGCCAGTACAGCTTCGGCCACTTCAACACCGCATCCCGCATGCCGGCTGAAATCCTGAGCAAGGTCGCCGACATCCGGCTCCTTGGCGTGCCATATCGTGTTGTGGGAACGGCGATGAGCGACCTGCTTGCCGGTCGGATCGATTTTGTGGTGCAGGAGACGTCAGCGGCGGACAGCTACCTCAAGAACAACCAGGTTCGCGCGCTCGCCACAACCCGCGCGCGGCGCTGGGACCGATACCCGGACCTGCCCTCGGTCGCGGAATTCTACCCCGATGCGGCGCTGCCTGGCCTGCTCGGCCTCGCGGTACCGAAGGGAACGCCACTGCCGGTGATGCAGCGGCTGAACGAATTGGCGGTAGGGGCTCTCAATTCCAGCCCGATGCGCGAGAGGCTGGAGGAGTTTGGCCACACCATCGGTCGCTACAGCCTGGAAGACTGTGCCAGCTATGTGCGCGACCTGCGGGAACGCTACGCGCGCTACGTCGCCCTGGCCGGGATCGAACCCGAATAGCCGGTGCCGGACGGACGACGCGGCCGCGCGCGCCGCGGTGGCCTACTCGCCGACTGCGAACAAGACGGGAAACGGGGACAACCGGCGGCGCCATGTCCAGACCAGCACGGTGATCGCTCGATACCTCAAGAAGCTCAATCCGGAGTAAAGGCGGGCCGTGGGACACGGCACCCGACCCCATCCGTACGTGCCGAAATGGCAAGGAGAGACAGAACTGGCATTTGGCGCGCTGAACCCGCCGGGCCAGCGTCGCTCAAATACGGCTCGGGCAACGCCCTCGCGTGTCTGGCCCGAAAGGCGGGGCTTTCCCGGGCGGGGTGCGCGGACCCAGAAATGGTCTGTGACACCGCGACTGCGTGGTTGTGCGCGCAGTCCCGGACGAACCCGTCTCCGCCGCCTGGATGCCTGATTTCCCCGTTCTACGGGGAAAGGACAGGGAAATTCGCGCCGATTCCCCCAGTTGACGGGGCGCCGCCCGAGTGGAACGCACGGAACTCCTGGAGTTCCGCATCATTTCCCTAAAGATTCAAACAGAGAATCTCAGAGCGCGTTGCGGGGAAAGTTTCACAGAGTTCAGGGAATTGGGCGGCCAACAAAATGCGTGGTCGTCTCGCTCGGTCGGCGGTAGCGCGCCTTCTCAGGATCTGCGGCGACGGTGTCGTGGACGCTCTGGAATGTGCGACGGCGCGCCTTACCTCGACCCGGGAGATCAGCATCGGCAACCGTCCGAGTTCGACTCGAACGTGGCGGATCGGTCGGATTAGGCGGGTGGCGTCGCCAAAAAAACATCGGGCGTCCGGGCAATACGATCGAAGGTGGCTCGGTCGAGCCCTTTACCGCGCGACGAGTACCCCGACATGCACTGGCTGTTGTTACTCAATGGCCTGCCAGCATCAGTCAACGCGTCGCTACGAAGACTCCAATGCGTCCCGTGTGCGCAGCACCTTGATGGCACTGTTCGACCTACGCTTCTACCGCGCCAGCCAGGCTGCATAGTTTGGCGTAGGTGGCATCCGCGATCACAATGCCATCCGTCACCGCACGGGCCCGCCTGCGACGACGCTCATCGCCCGGGAGTCGATCCGAACCGGCTTCCCGCAGCATCGCAACCAGTTCTGCGATCCGGGAGGGAACCTCGCCGCCCGGTCCACGCGTCGGGTCGATCAGCAGCACGAACTGTCCGGCACGCGAGGTCTGCGCGCCGGGAAACTTCGGCGACTCATCCTGGAAGCCGAAGCGACCACCCGTCATCGCGGCGGCCAGCACCTCGATCATGAAGGCGATGCCCGCCCCCTTGTGCGCGCCGAAGGGGAGCAGCGATCCGCCGTCGAGAATCAGCGCCGGATCGGTCGTTGGATTGCCCTGCGCATCAAGGCCAACGCCCTCTACCACCGGATGGCCTTCGACACGTGCCTTCAGCACTTCGCCTTGTGCGCGGAGGCTCGAGGCTTGGTCCCACACCACCGGCGGCCCGTCGCTGCGTGGACAGGCGAAGGCCATGGGGTTGGTACCGAGCACCTTCCGCCTTCCACCCCAGACGACGATGCGCGATCGTGTATTCACGACCGTGATCGCGATCAGCCCGCTTTCGGCGAAGGGTTCGACATCGGGCCACAGCGCGGCGAAATGGTGCGAGTCGTGAATGCAGATCGCGGCAAGTCCTTCGCGCCGCGCGGTGGCGATCGCCTGCTCGCGCACCGCGGCCAGGGCGACCTGTGCGAAGCCGTTGCGGCCATCGACGGCAAGGATCGCCGGGGCCGGCTGTGTCACGATCGGCACCGCCTCGCCATTCACCCAGCCGCTCCTCAGCGTCGCGAGATAGCCGTTGAGACGTAGCAGCCCGTGGCTCGCTGCACCGTCGCGTTCAGCCGCAGCAACGACGCCGGCGACCAGCGTTGCATTGTGCGGGCTCATGCCATGCCGTTCGAAGACTCTAGCAGTGAGGGCGGCGAGCGCCGATTCGCTGAGGATCACGCGCATGGCTCCTGATCGCTGCATGCGACGAGCAGGGCATCGTCGCATGTGCAGCATGCCATGACGTCGCGTGGTTTCCAGCGCCACGATGATGATGCGGAAAAAAAGCGCCGGAGGGGATAGGCGACCCGCCCGCGATGCGCCTACCGTTGCCGTCGGGAGACGACGCGGCATCAGCGAGGCGGGCATTCGACGGCACGAGAAGGCCGTCCGAATCCCGCTCCATGACCGACGCAGCGGCTGGTGCCGCCGAGCGTAGTTCGAGGAGGCTTGAACCATGCAAACACCCTTCACCCGGCGTCTGTTGCCAGGGCTCACCGCGGTCGGCGGGCTGCTTGGCGCGCGGGCCGCACAGGCCCAGCCCGCGGCGACATCGACCTGGGACCAGATCACATCCACCAGGCGCCTGCGCGTCGGCGCGGCACTGACGGAACCCTGGTACTACAAGGACACGACGAACAATGCCGCGCCCGGCGGGGTGCGGATCGGCGACGTCACCTGGCGGGGCATCGGCCCCCGACTGGGGGATGCCATCGCCAAGGCGATGAACGTGCAGCTCGAGATGGTGGAGGTCACCTGGGGCACCGCGGTCGCCGCGCTCCAGGCCAATCAGATCGACACCATGTTCATCCTCGATCCAACGCCCGAACGTGCCCTGGCGATCGACTTCGTCTTCGCGCCGATCCTCTGGTACCCCGTCGCCGCCCTGGCGAAGAACAACTTCGCGCCGACCACCTGGGCGGAGATCAGCGATCCGGCCGTGAATTGCGGCGTGGTGCTCGGCAGCTCGACCGACCAGACGCTGACGCGGTTGTCGCCGCGCGCGAACATCCAGCGATACCAGCAGACCGGCGAGATGCTCGCCGCCTGGCAATCGAACCGTATCCAGGCGGCCTTCCTGACCGCGCCGGGATCGGATCTTGCCATCGCGCGGCTGCGCAGCGGCAAGACGCTGATCCCGCGCCCGGTGGTCGCGGTGCCGGCCGGCGCCGGCGTGCGCAAGGAAGCCGATAGTCGCTGGGCCAACTATCTCTCGACCGTTGTCGCCTACTACTACAATTCCGGCCTCACCCAGACCTTCTACGACGAGTTCATGACCTTCCGTGGCCTGGAGCCCGGCCGCGCCACCGCGATCCAGCGCGAGGCCTGGTAGGCCCGCATGGGCTATGAGTGGGATTTCGCGGCGGTCTTCCGCCACAGCGGTTTGCTGCTGGAAGGAGCCAAGGGTACCTTCCACCTTGCGGGAATGGCGATGCTGATCGCCATCCCTCTCGGCCTGGTGGTCGCGCTGCTGCGGCTGTCGCGGCTGCCAGTGATCTCCTGGCTTGCCGTGCTCTACACGGATGTGTTCCGCACCTCGCCATCGATCGTGCTGATCTACTGGTTCTTCTTTGCCTTCCCGCTGCTGGCTGGCGTCGATTTCGACACCTTCACCGCGGTATCGCTCACGCTTGGCCTGCAGACCGGGGCCTATATGGCCGAGGTGTTCCGCGGTGGCATCCAGTCGATCCGCCCAGGGCAATGGCAGGCGGCAAAGGCGCTGGGCATGGGGCCTGCGACGACGCTGCGCTACATCATCCTGCCGCAGGCGATCCGGCACATGATCCCAGTTTTCTTCACCCGCCTGACCGAGTTGTTCAAGGCGACGTCGCTCGCCGCCGTCGTCTCCTATGCCGAGGTGGTGCAGATGGCGTCGCGCGTCTCCTCGGAGACCTTCCGGCCGATCGAGACCTATACCGTCGTCGCGCTGTTCTTCTTCTCTGTCATCTTCGTGGTGAGTCGCCTCGTCCTGATGGCCGAACGCCGCTTCGTGGTGCCGGACTAGGCGGATGGACCACGAATGGGACTTCGCCTTCCTGTTGGAACAGCGCGACTTCATCCTGCGCGGGCTGATGGCGACGCTGCGGCTGGCGGCGACCTGCGTCGCGGCGGGTGTCGCGCTTGGGCTCGTCTTCGCCTCGGCGCGGTTGTCGCGCCTGGTGGTGCTGCGCATGATCGGCACCGCCTATGTCGAGTTCTTCCGCAATATCCCCGTCCTGGTGCAGATCTTCTGGTGCTACTTCACCCTGCCTATCCTGACCGGGATGCAGCCGAACGCCTTCACCGCCGCTTCGGTGGCGATCTCGCTCTATGCCGGAGCGTATCTGGCGGAGATCTTCCGCTCGGGCATCGCCTCGATCGAGCGCGGCCAGTGGGAGGCGGCGCGCGCCATCGGCTTCGGCCATGTCGCACTGATGCGCTGGGTCGTGCTGCCTCAGGCGGTGCGCAACGTCGTCCCGCCGCTCACCAACCAGGTGATGGAGATCGTCAAGACCACCACGGTCGCATCCACCATCGCCTATGGCGAGACCCTCTATTCCGCCAAGGTGCTGAGCGACCAGGAGTTCCGCCCCATCGAGAGCTACACCGCAGTCGGCGCCTTCTTCATCCTCCTGCTGACCCTGGTCAGCCTTTTGTCGTCGTATCTGGAGAGGAGGCTGCACCGCCATGGATGAGGTGCTGCGCGTCGAGAACCTGCACAAGCGCTTCGGCCCCCTGCATGTGCTGCGCGGCATCAACCTGTCGGTCCGCAAGGGGGAGACGGTGGTGATCCTCGGCGCCTCGGGGTCGGGCAAGAGCACGCTACTGCGCTGCCTCAACTTCCTCGAGATGCCGAATGAGGGTCGGATTACGGTCGAGGGCAAGCTGGTCGGGAAGGCTACGACCAAGCCGGGTGTCATGGCCTATTCCAACGCTGAGCTGAACGCACTGCGCGCGCGCATTGGCATGGTCTTCCAGCAGTTCAACCTGTTCCCGCACATGACGGCGGAGGGCAACATCATGATCGGGCCGATGAAGCGGCGCGGGATGTCCGAGGAGGCGGCACGCGCCTTGGCGCATGAGAACCTGCGCCGCGTCGGCATCCTGGAGAAGGCACGCGAGTATCCCGCGCGGCTGTCTGGCGGGCAGCAGCAGCGCGTGGCCATCGCCCGCGCGCTCGCGATGGAGCCTTCGATGATGCTGTTCGATGAGGCGACCTCAGCCCTCGACCCCGAACTGGTGGGCGAGGTGCTGCTGACCATGCGCCGCCTGTCCGAGGAGGGGATGACCATGCTGGTCGTCACCCATGAGCTGGGCTTCGCCTACAACGTCGCGCATCGCGTCATCTTCCTCGAAGGCGGAGAAGTGCATGAGCAGGGCACGCCGCAGGAAGTCCTGCTGAATCCGCAGCGTGAGCGCACGAAGGACTTCCTGCGCAGCCACACCTTGTTCCGGCTGCCCGAGGCGGGCGCCGCATCCCATTCCTGAAGGAGGGTGGCGTCCATGCGGCGCATCGTGATCATCGGCGGCGGCATCATGGGCTCCGCCATCGCCTATACCCTGGCCCGCACCGGCGTCATCGCCGATGTCACGGTGGTGGAGCCCGACCCGACCTATGAGTTCGCGGCCACGCCGCGCGCGGTGGGTGGGATCCGTCTGCAGCATGCGGTGCGCGAGAATGTCGAGATGTCGCTCTATGGCGACGCCGTCTATTCCGCGTTCGACCAGCATGTCACCGGCGGGAAGGTGAGTTTCGACCCGCAGTTCCACCGCATCGGCTACCTGTTCATGGTTGAGGGCGCGGAGGCGCGCGCCTCGCTCGAAGCCAATGTCCGCATGCAGCAGGGCCTCGGCGTCGAGATCGACATCCACGACGTTGCCGCGCTACGCCGCCGCTACCCCTCCTTCACCTTCAAGGGGGCGGAGGTCGGCGCGCTCTCCCCGGGCGACGGGCAGATCGATCCGAATGCCGCGCTGATGGGCTATCGCCGCGCGGCAGAGGGGCTCGGGATTACCTATCTCAAGGACCGGGTCGTCGGGCTGGAGATGGCGGGCAACAAGGTGGTGCTGGCACGACTCGAATCCGGCGCGAGCCTGCCGGTCGAGATCGTCATCAACACTGCCAATTGCTGGGCCGCGGATGTCTGCGCCATGGTCGGCGTGAAGGTCCCGATCGGGCCGATGCGGCGCCAGCAGTTCCACTTCCTCTCCCAGGATCCGGTCGAGGCCTTCCCAGCCGTGCGCCACCTCAACGGCTTCTCCTTCCGCCGGCATTCCGGCGTCTATCTTTGCGGGCACACCAATTTCGGCGAGCCCGAAGGCTTCAACTGGGAACTGCAGCACGACGTCTTCGAGGAACATCTCTGGCCGCAACTCGCCGAGCAATGCCCGGCCTTCGAAACCATCAAACCGCGCGGCGGCTGGGTGGGGCACTACGACATGAACTGGCTCGACGGGAATCCGGTGATCGACTGGATCGACAGCGTGCCGAACATGCTGCTCTGCGCGGGCTTCTCCGGCCACGGATTGCAGCACGCGCCGGCCGTGGGGCGTGCGGTGAAGGAGATGCTCCTCGATGGCGGCTTCCGTTCCATCGATCTCTCAAGGTTCTCCTGGCAGCGCATCCTGGACGGCACGCCCATCCCGGATGATGGACCGAAAGCATGAGTGCGCCCGTCGTCGTCATCGGCGGCGGCTTCATCGGCCTATGCTCTGCCCTTCAGATCCAACGGCGCGGGCTCGAGGTCACGCTGGTCGATCCGGGCGACCCGGAACGGGCGGCCTCCTTCGGCAATGCCGGGCAATTCGCGGTGGGGGAGGTGGTTCCGCTCTCCGGTCCCGACACGCCGGCCAAGGTGCCGCGCTGGCTGATGGATCCGCTCGGGCCGCTCGCCATCCGCTGGCGCTACCTGCCGCGACTCACCCCCTGGCTGGTGCGCCTGCTGCGCGCGGGGCGGATGGATCGGGTGGAGGGGATCTCCCGCGCCATGGTTGCGCTGAACGACCGCATCCACCTCGACTACCAGCCGCTGCTGGAGGCCGCAGGCGCGCAGGCGCTGGTGCAGCCGGGGCCGCACCTGCGGCTCTATCCTTCCCGCCGTGAGTTCGAGGCGGAGGGCTGGCGCTGGGAGATGCGCGCGAGGGCCGGGCTGAAGCACGAGCTGCTCGACAACGCGGCGCTGCATGCGCTGGAGCCGACGCTGTCGGATCATATCGGCTTCGCCGTCGCCTCGCCGGATCGGTCCTCGGTGATCGAACCCGGCGCGCTGATGCGCGCGCTCGGCGATTGTATCCGCGCCTCCGGTGGGACGTTCGTCACCGGCCAAGTCACCGCCTTCACGCGTGAGGGTAGTGACATAAGCGGCGTAGCGCTGGAGGATGGGCGCGTCATTTCCGCCAGCCACATCGTGCTGGCGGCCGGGGCCTGGTCGCATCGTTTGGCGAAGCTGCTGGGCGACAAGCTGCCGCTGGAAAGCGAGCGCGGCTATCACGCCGTCCTGCCCGATCCGCGCGTCATGCCGCGGCACGCCATGTCCCATGTGGCGCGCGGCTTCGCTGTGCTGCCGATGGGCGACCGGCTGCGACTGGCCGGCACGGTGGAGCTCGCGAGCGTCGACGCGCCACCCAATTGGGACCGCGCGCGCAAGCTGCTCGAAGGTGCGAAGGAGCTGTTCCCTGGCATCGGCACCGAGGGCGCGACGTTCTGGATGGGGCACCGGCCCGGCTTGCCGGATTCGCTGCCGGTGATCGACCGTGCAACACAGGCGCCCAACGTGATCTACGCCTTCGGGCATGGGCATCTCGGGCTGTCCTGGGCAGCGACGACAGGGCGCCTGGTGGCTGACCTCGCCACCGACACGCCGAGCAACCTCGACCTCACCCCCTATCGCGCCAACCGATTCCAAGGACCCGCCTGGGCATAGGAGCCGTCATGAAAGGCAGCCAGGACTTCGTCGCCGATCCGCGCAACGCGACGGTGAAGGTCTATCTCTCCGGCGCGCTGGTGCCGCGGGACGAGGCGCGGGTATCCATCTTCGATGCCGGCTTCGTGCTGGGCGACGGCGTGTGGGAAGGGCTGCGGCTGCACAAGGGTGCGCTGTGCTTCCTCGATCGGCACCTGGACCGGCTCTATGCCGGGGCAGCGGCGATCGAGCTCGATATCGGTTTGACGCGCACCGAGATGATCGAGGCATTGTGGAGGACTTTGCGCGTCAACGACATGGAGGACGGCGTCCATATCCGCCTGATGGTCACGCGCGGCCTGAAGAAGGCGCCGAACCAGGATCCGCGCCACACCATCGGGCCGGCGACGGTAGTGATCGCGGCCGAATGGAAGCAGCCGAGTCCCGCCATCGTAACTCAGGGATTGGTGCTCGCGACATCGTCGATCCGCTGCTCGCCGGCGGATATGTTCGATATGCGACTCAACTCCCACAGCCGGTTGAATCTGATCACGGCGCTGCTGCAGGCGATTCGTGTCGGCGCAGATGAAGCGCTGATGCTCGATCCGCATGGCTTCGTGTCATCGTGCAATGCGACGAACTTCTTCTTCGTGCGCGACGGGGAGGTCTGCACCTCGACCGGGGATTACTGCTTCAACGGAGTGACGCGCGGGAATGTCATTGCGCTGTGCGAGTGCAGCGGCATCCCGCTGCGCCAGGCGAATTTCTCGCTGATGGATGTCTATGCAGCGCAGGAAGCCTTCGTAACCGGGACCTTCGGCGGGCTGACGCCGGTGCGCTCCATCGACGGGTGGGCCCTGCCGCTTGCGCTACCTGGCCCGACCACGGCGAAGCTTCGTGAACTCTATGACGTATTGAAGGACGCTGAGCCGATGGCGAGGTGACGTACTGCGTAACCTTTGGGAAGCATGATGCCGGCTTGCCGAACTGCTGGATCATGGGGCTTGAGCCGACGCGGGTGAGCGTGATTCATCAGCGGGCGAAGGCGGAGCGTGATCCGCGTGTGGCGCGGCGCCTTCCCGCGATCGCGGCGGCACCGGCGACGCAACGCAGCGTTGTCTGTGCGCCCGCAGCATGACGTCTTGGCGGCCAATGCGCGGTTGGCACGCCGATCACGCTGGCGGCGATGCCGGAGGAATGCCAGCCCATCCCCATCACGCAGCCGAAGGACCGGAACCGAAAGGGGGTGCACAAGGCGCCGCAACCGCTCGTTGCGCCCGTATTCGAGAATGATGGTCGCGAAGATCACCGCGCCCAGGCGCGTCATGCGCTGGCCGAGTCTCGCAGACACGCGGTTGCCATGCAGCGGCAGGTCGGTGCTATGCCCGAGCGCGACAGCAACAGATGGATTAGATGTTTGGGCCCGGGGTTTGATGGTGCAGATCAGCGATAAAGCGTTGCGGCTCTGCGGCCCATGGTTTGCAGTGACCGCACAGGCGCTTGAGGCGACGGCCGCAGTTGTACGCGGCGACGACGTCGCTGAGCCGGAGCTGGTCGTGGCTCTCGTAGTGGAAGCGTTTGACGGTGGTGTCCTTGATGGTCCCGTTCATCCGCTCGACCAGGCCGTTATCCGGCATGGTGGCTTCGGTGTCCTGATGTCCCTGCTGACCGGGCTTTTGGTCAGACCTATGGTGAGACCATCCGGGACATGGGGGCGTCGGCCATATCGCCAGGGTTCTGAAATGGAGCTGGTTAAGCGCGATCCGCCTCGACAGAGCCGGGTGGGATCTCTGCTCGCGCCTCGGCCAAGCAGCCGCGCAGCCAGCCCGCGAAGGCCTGGACCGTTGAGCGACCGGCGGCGATCTCCGTCATGACCAGATGATAGCCCGTCCCGTCCTCCAGCACCGGGGCGAAGGGGCGCACCAGCTTGCCTTCCGCCAGGGCCTGCGTAACCAGCACGCCCCAGGTGATCGCGATGCCCTGACCGGCCTCCGCGGCCGCGAGCGCGAGCGCCGTCTCATCGAAGCGCGGGCCTGTCGTGGCGAGCGCCGGATCGAGCCCCGCCACCTTCAACCAGGCCACCCAATGCGGCCGCTCCGTGTAATGCAGCAGTGTGTGCCGCGAGAGGAAATCCAACGCAGGCAGGCGCCGCGCCTGCACTGTCCATAGCGCGGGGGCGCAGACGGGGAACATCACCTCCTGCGTCAGCGGCTGCACGACATGGCCGGGCCAGTTGCCGTCGCCGGTGCGGATGGCGACATCGACATCGGTGCCGTGCAGCTGCGCGAAGTAGCGATGACTTTCAAGGCGCAGGTCGATCCAGGGATGGCGCGCGACGAAATCCCCGATGCGCGGCGCAAGCACCCGCATCGCGAAAGTTCTCGGCGCATTGACCAGTAGCGTCGTGCGGCTCCGCGGCTGGCCGATCCGCAGCAGCCCGGTCTCCAGCTGGTCCAGGCCGCGTCGCACATAATCCGCGAGCAGGTCGCCGGCTTCCGTCAGGCGCAGTCCGCGCGGGCCGCGGCGGAACAGCGGTTCCTGCAACCGTTCCTCCAGCGCCTTGACCTGGCGGCTGATCGCCCCCTGCGTGATGCCAAGTTCCGCAGCCGCCCGGCCCATGTTCAGGTGCCGCGCCGCCGCGTCGAAGACCCGCAGGGAGGCCAGGGGCAGCCCGGCCACGCCATGACCTGTGCTCATGGCTCGGCACCCTACTGCGCCGCTGCACGGCGGGCCAGCCTTGCGCCCAAACTGGCGCCGTACCGCAGGACCAGGACCGAATGATCGACGCCGGCCGCTTCGACCCCGTCACCCTCCAGATCCTCTGGAGCCGGTTGATCTCGATTGCCGATGAGGCGGCCGCGGCACTGCACCGGACCTCCTTCTCAACCATCGTGCGGGAGTCGAACGATTTCGCCACCGTGCTGATGGATGAGAAGGGCGCGAGCCTGGCTGAGAACTCGATCGGCATCCCGAGTTTCGTTGGCCTGCTGCCGCGCACCCTCAAGCACATGCTGGCCGAGATCCCGCTGGACGATCTTCGCCCCGGTGACGTGCTGATCACCAATGACCCTTGGATGGCGACGGGGCATCTGCTGGACATCACCACGGTCTCGCCCGTGTTCCGCAAGGGCAAGCTGGTCGGCTTCGCGGGTGCTACGTCCCACATGCCGGATATCGGCGGCGTGCTGTGGTCGGCTGACTGCCAGGAGGTGCTAGAGGAAGGCATCCGCATCCTGCCGACCAAACTGTATGATGGCGGGCGCGAGAACCGCGAGTTGACGCGGATGATCCGCGCCAATGTCCGCGTCGCTGACCAGGTGATGGGCGACATTGCCGCGCAGGTCACCGCGCAGTCGGTCTGCGCGCGACGGCTGTTGGAATTCCTGGATGATACCGGCCTCGAAGACCTGACGGAATTGTCCGCCACCTTGCAGGCGCGCGCGGATGCGGCGATGCGCAAGGCGATCAGCGCGCTGCCCGACGGCACCTGGCATCATGTTATCCACGCTGATGGCTACGAGGACCTGGAGACGCGCATCGAATGCGCGGTCACTGTGAAGGGCGATACGCTGACGGTGGACTACGCCGGCACCTCGTTGCAGATCGCCCGCGGGCTGAACAGCGTGATGAACTACACCTACGCCTATTCGGTCTATCCGCTGAAATGCGCGCTCGACCCCGACACGCCGCGGAATGAAGGCAGCTACCGCGCGGTAACCGTCACCGCGCCGGAGGGTTCGATCCTCAACCCACGCTATCCGGCGGCGGTGAATGCGCGCCACCTGACCGGGCTGTTCCTGTCCGGTGCGATCTATGGCTGCCTGGCACAGGTGGTGCCGGAGAAGGTGATCGCCGACAGCGCCTCGCCCTCCCCTCGCCCGGTCACGACCGGGCGCGACCGGCGCGGGGAACGCTTCTCCCAGGTGCTGTTCGGCAGCGGTGGCATGGGGGCCGGCGCGGGGCGCGATGGGCTGAATGCCACGGCTTTCCCGACCAACTCCGGGTCGGGGTCGATCGAGGCCTTCGAATCCAGCACGCCGGTCATCGTCTGGCGCAAGGACCTGCTGGCCGATAGCGGCGGTGCCGGTGAATGGCGCGGCGGTCTCGGCCAGGAAGTTGAACTGGAAGTGATGAGCGACGATCCGGTGCGCCTGTCCCTCATCGCCGATCGCATGAAGCATCCGGCGGGCGGGCTCGGCGGCGGTGCATCGGGCGCGCCGGCGCTGGTCACGTTGCAGGATGGACGCCGGCCGCATCCCAAGGGCCGGTCCACGCTGATGCCCGGCGACCGGCTGACGATGCACTATGGCGGCGGCGGTGGCTATGGCGACCCGGCCAAGCGCGATCCGGCAGCAGTGCTGCGTGACCTCGAAGACGGATACGTGACGCCCGAAGGCGCTCGCCAGAACTACCGAGAGGAGGGATGAGATGCCAAGACTGTCGCGTCGTGCGCTCGTCGCAGCCACGCTTGCGGTCCCTGCCATGGCGCATGCGCAGCAACGACCCATCCGCCTGATCGTCCCTTTCGCGCCCGGCGGCGGTTCGGACACGCTGGCGCGACTTCTCGCGCCCGCTCTCGGCAGCGAGCTCAACGCATCGATCGTTGTCGAGAACCGTGCCGGCGCCGGCAGCCAGATCGGCGCCGAGGCGGTGATGCGCAGCGCTCCGGACGGCACCACGCTTCTGTTCGGTGATACGCCGCTCACCACCATCCCGGTGCTTCAGGTCGCCGCCGGCAATCCGGCGCCATTCGACGCCGCCAGGGATTTCATGCCGATCTCGGCCGTCGCCGCGGCGCCGGCGCTGCTGGTCGTGGGAGCGAACACGCCGTGGCAAAACACGCGTGACTTCCTCGCTGCCGCGCGCCAACGACCCGGCGCGCTGAACGTCGCCTCAGGCGGCGTCGCCACCAGCACGCATCTGATGATCGAACTGCTGCGCCTTCGCGCCGGTGTGCAACTCACCCACGTCCCCTACCGCGGCACGGGGGCTGCGATCCCGGACCTGCTCAGCGGCCAGGTACAGGCGATGATCCAGGCGCTCGCGACCAGCGGTCCGATGATCACCTCGGGTCAGATCCGCGCGATCGGCGTCGCAGCCGAACAGCGCATGGCCGCACTGCCGGACGTGCAGACTCTGCGCGAGCAAGGTGTGGATCTGGTCGCCTCCTTCTGGTGGGGGGTGCTCGGACCCGTCGGTGTTGCGCCCGAGATGGCCGAGCGGCTGCACGTCGCGTTGCAGGCGGCGATGGGCTCGGAAGCGGTGAGCGCGCAATTGCCCGCACTGGGTCTGGAGCGGCTGCGGCTTGGGCCGCAGGAATTTCGCGCGATGCTCATGAGCGAGACGTCGCGGTGGCGAGATGTGGTTCAGACGGCAGGCATAAGGCCCGAATGATGACTCGTTCCCTTCGTATCGGCGTCGATGTCGGCGGCACCTTCACCGATTTCGTCCTGGTGGATGAAGGCCAGGGCCGCGTGCTGACCGGCAAGCGCCTGACCACGCCGGACGATCCGGGCCGCGCCATCCTCGATGGCATCACGCGCCTGCTGGGCGAAGCCGGCAGCGAGATCGGCGACGTCCGCCAGGTGGTGCACGGCACGACGCTGGTGACGAACACGGTCATCGAGCGTAAGGGCGCACGCATCGGGTTGATCACCACGCGCGGCTTCCGGGACAGCCTCGAGATGGGTCGCGAGATGCGCTACGACCTGTACGATCTCGCACTTGAGAAGCCGCAGCCGCTGGTGTCGCGTCCGCGCCGGCACGTGGTGACCGAGCGGCTGAACGCGCAGGGCGAGATCTTGCGGCCATTGGATGACGCCGAGGTCCGCATCGCCGCCCAGGCGCTGAAGGCGCAGGGCGTGGAGGCGGTGGCTGTCTGCCTGCTGCATTCCTACCTCGACCCCACGCATGAACGCCGCATCGGCGCCATCCTGGCCGAGGAACTGCCGGGCATCCCGGTCACGCTGTCGAGCGACGTCGCCCCCGAGATCCGCGAATACGAACGCGCCAACACCGCCTGCGTGAATGCCTATGTCCTGCCGTTGATGGATCGCTATCTGGCGAAGCTGGAACAGGAACTGCACCGGCGCGGCCTGGCCGGGCCGCTGCATCTGATGCTCTCGGCCGGCGGGATTGCGACGGTGCGTCATGCCCGCGCCAACCCGGTGCAGCTGATCGAGAGCGGCCCGGCGGCCGGTGCGACGGCGGCGATGCATGTCGGCGCAGCCTGTGGCCTGTCGGAGATGATCTCCTTCGACATGGGCGGTACCACCGCCAAGATGTGCCTGATCGAGGGCGGTGTGGCCGAGCACTCCTCGACCTTCGAGGCGGCGCGGGTGAAGCGCTTCCGCAAGGGATCGGGCCTGCCACTGAAGGTGCCGGTGATCGACCTGATCGAGATCGGCGCCGGCGGCGGGTCCATCGCCGCGGTCAATGCCATGGGGCTGCTCACCGTGGGGCCCGAAAGCGCGGGATCGGTGCCCGGGCCGGTCTGCTACGGGCGCGGCGGGCGGCATCCGACGGTGACGGATGCGGATCTGCTGCTCGGGTACCTTTCGCCGGATTACTTCCTCGGCGGCGAGATGGGCCTCGACCGCGCGGCGGTGGAAGGCGCGGTGCAGGAGGAACTGGCCGCGCCGCTCGGGATGACCGTGGATGACGTCGCCGCCGGCATCCATGCCGTGGTGAACGAGAACATGGCATCCGCGACGCGCATGTACATCGCCGAGAAGGGACGCGATCCACGCCGCTATACGCTGCTCGCCTTCGGTGGCGCGGGACCGGTCCATGCCTATGGCTTGGCCAAGCTGCTGAAGCTGCGGCGTATCATCGTGCCGGCGGGCGCGGGTGTGGCCTCGGCACTCGGCTTCCTGGTGGCTGCACCGGCGATCGACCTGGTGCGCAGCGGCGTGCGGCGCCTGTCCGCCGTGGATTGGGCGGAGGTCGCCCGACACTACGCGGATATGGAGACCGAAGCCCGCGCGCTGCTGATCGAGACCGGCGCCGCGCCGGGCGATGTCACCCTGCGCCGTACCGCCGATGTGCGCTACGTCGGCCAGGGCTTCGATATCGCGGTGACGCTGCCGGAAACGCTGAACGCAGAGACTGTGGAAGCCGCCTTCCTCGATGCCTATCAGCGCCTGTTCGACCGACGCATCGAAGGGTTGCCGATCGAGATGCTGTCCTGGCGTCTGCACGCAAGCGCGAGCCGCCCGGCCGTGCCGGCCACACTTGGTGCGAGTATCGGCGGCGATGCGCGGAAGGGGCTGCGCGACGTCTGGTTCGCGCAGACCGGCCGCAGGCCCTGCTCCGTATACGACCGCTACCGCATGCAGCCAGGTGCCACGCTGCGCGGCCCTGCCGTGGTCGAGGAGCGTGAGTCCACAACCGTCATCGGCCCGGATGCGAGCTTCGGTCTCGACGCCCAGGGCAATCTCGTCATCGACATCGACGCGGCCGAAGCCGCCTGAGGGAAAGCACCATGGCCAAGAACGCACCCTACGCCTGGATGGATGGCAAGATTGTCCCGTGGGAGCAGGCGACGATGCACATCGCGACCGAATGCGTGCTGCGCGGCGAGAACGTCTTCGAAGGCGAGCGCGCCTATTGGTCCGAGGCCGAGCAGGAGTTGTTCCTGTTCCGTCACGCCGACCACGTCGCCCGTCTGCGCCAGGGTGCGCGCATCATGCGCATGGCCATCCCCTACAGCGATGACGAACTCGAAGCCGCTAGCATCGCGCTGATCAAGGCCTGCGGGTATCGTGGCCCGGTGCATTTCCGCCCCGTCGCTTATTTTGACCAAGGCGAGCTAACCGACTACCTGCCGAGCGAGATCCGCACCGGCATGTTTATCCTCGCCTTCAGCAAGCCTTCCACCAAATCGGTCGAGGCCGGCGTGACGTCCTGCGTGTCCACCTGGCGACGCAATTCGGATCTCGCGTCGCCGTCGCGCATCAAGTCGGGCGCGAACTACCACAATTCCCGCCTCGCCTACATCGACGCGCGGTTGAATGGCTTCCAGGTGCCGATCTTGTTGAACGCAGCGGGCAAGGTCGCCGAAGGGCCCGGCGCCTGCTTCATGATGATCCGAAAGGGCCGCGTTATCACCCCGCCGGTCACCGCCGACATCCTGGAAAGCATCACGCGCGAGACACTGATTGAGGCGGTCCAGGCCGAACTCGGCATCGAGGTAATCGAGCGCGAGGTCGACCGCACCGAACTCTATGTCTGCGACGAAGCCTTCTTCTGCGGCAGCGGGCATGAAGTCACACCGATCAATGCGGTGGACCACTACGATGTCGGAGCGGGCAAGCCCGGCGTGCTGACACGCCGCATCCAGAAGCTGTATTTCGACATCGTCTCGGGTGCCGTGCCGCGCTACCGGCACTGGCTCACCCCTGTCTATGGCAATGCCGCGCGCAAGACGGCCGCCGAGTGAGCACGCCAGCACCGCATCATCAACAGGAGGCGAGTATGACGATCACTCTCCGGCGGCGCACCCTGCTCGCCGCCATTCCGGCAGCCGTCGCTGTGCCTTCGGCGCTGCGCGCACAGCCGGTCGCGCGCGACGTGCGCTTCGTCGTCGGCTTCGCTGCCGGCGGCAGCGTGGACGCCATGGCACGCATCGTCGCGCAGGCCCTCGGACCCCAGCTCGGTCGCAACGTCGTGGTGGAAAACCGCACCGGCGCGGGCGGCTTCATCGGATTGCAGACGGTCGCGAATGCACCGCCGGACGGGCATGTCCTGGCCATCGCTTCCGGCTTCAACCTCTCCGTCTCCCCGGTGCTGCCGGGGATGACCATGCCTATCGACCCAGACGCCGAACTGACGCCGATCGGCGGCATGGGCCGCGGCGCGATGGTGCTGGCTGCGCGCCCCGATGCGCCGTTCCGCGACATGGCCGGCTTCGTCGCCTATGCGAAGGCGAACCGCACCACCTGTGGGCATGGCGGAGCCGGGTCGTCGCCGCATCTGATGGCCGCGCGCATGGCGCAACTGGCGCAGATCGATCTCGACTTCGTCGCTTATCGCGGCGGTGCCCCGGCGCTGCTGGACCTGATGGCTGGCCGCATCGACGTGTATTTCGCCCTGCTGCCAGAGGCCTTGCAGCACATCCGCAGCGGCGCGATGCGTGGGCTTGCCGTCGCCACCGCCCAGCCGCATCCGACGCTGCCCGATGTGCCGGTCATGCAGGCGACGCTGCCAGGTATGGTGGGCGGCAGTTGGTGGGGCCTGTCGGGGCCGAAGGGCCTGTCGCCCGCGTGGGTATCGTACTGGTCCGACCAGATCCGCATCGTGACCACGAAGCCCGAGGTGCGGCAGCGGCTAACCGAATCGCTGATCGACGAATCGGACACGTCCACCGCAGCGTTCCGGGCGGAGATCGCCAGCGAACGCCGTCTCTGGGCCGAGGTCATCCGCGCCGCCAACATCCGCGTCGAAGGCTGAACCATCCATGACCCGCAGCGTCGGCCGGCTGATTGCCGAAAGCCTCCTCGCCCACCAGGCGGACCTTCTGTACTGCGTCCCGGGTGAAAGCTTCCTCGGCCTGACCGACGCGATCACCGATCTACCGGCGCTGCGCCTCATCGTATGTCGGCATGAAGGCGGGGCGGCCTATATGGCCACGGCCGATGGCCGGATGCGTGGTGGTCGCGCCGGGCTTTGCCTGGTCTCGCGTGGGCCGGGTGTGGCGAATGCGATGATCGGCCTGCACACCGCCTTCCATGACGCGGTGCCGATGATCTTGCTGGTCGGCCAGATCGAACGCCGCGATCGCGGCCGCGGCGCCTTGCAGGAACAGAACTACGGTAAGCTACTGGGCGACACGACCAAGGCGGTGATCGAGGTCGATTTCGCCAGCCAGGCCTCGGAAGCGATCGCCCGCGCCTACCACCTCGCCGAGAGCGGCACGCCGGGCCCGGTCGCGGTGATCCTGCCAGAGGATTTGCTTGACGATCCGGCGGAGGATGTCCCGCTCGCGCGGCCGCGCAGCCTGGCTGTGCCGCGACCCGGCGAAGATCAACTCGCGGAACTCGCCGCGCGCCTGGCGGTGGCGGAACGTCCGCTGGTGCTGGTGGGCAGCGCGATGGACGGACCACCAGACAGGCTTGCCGCCTTGGCGCAGTTGGCCGAGCGTTGGATGCTGCCCATCGCGCCCACGCATCGCCGCCCGCATCTGTTCGACAGTCATCATCCCCACTACGCCGGCTATGTCGGCAACCGTGTGCAGCCAAAGCTGCTGGCGGCAATGAAAGACGCCGATCTGTTGGTCGCCCTCGGTGAGCGGCTGACGGATGTGGTCAGCCAGTCCTACAGCTTCCCCGCTGCACCCGACCCGCAGCTTCCCGTCATCCATGTCTGGCCCGATCCGTCTGAGCTCAACCGCGTGTTCCGGGTCGATGTGCCGATAGCCGCCGATCCGCACCACGTTGTCGCAGCGCTGTTGGCGCGCCAGGCGCCGGCGATGCCGCTGGGGCGCGCTGACTGGATCGCGCGGCTGCATGGCATCCACCGCGCGCTGACGGCACCGCGTCACGAACCCGCGCCAGACGGCGTGAATTTCGCCGCGGTCTGCATCGCGCTGGCCGAACGCATGGCGCCCGATGCGGTGCTGACGACGGATGCGGGCAACTTCACTTCCTTCGTGCACCGATACATTCCGTTTGGCCCCCGCAATATCTTCCTCGGTTCGGCCGTGGGTGGGATGGGGGCGGCCGTGCCGATGGCCGTGGCCGCCGCGCTGCGCCATCCCGGGCGGCAGTCCATCGCCGTGGTCGGCGATGGTGGCGCATTGATGACGGGGAATGAGATCGCCACAGCGATGCGCCACGGCGTCGCACCGGTGGTGTTCGTGGCCGACAACCGGACTTATGGTTCGATCGGGATGCACCATGCCAACCGCTATCCGGGCCGACCGGTGGCCGCCGCGGCGGACCTGACGAACCCTGACTTCGCTGTCTGGGCCACTGCCTTCGGCGCCGAGGGCTATACCATTCGCCAAGAGGCTGAGATCGCGCCGGCGCTCGCGGCCGCGCTCGCACCGCGGCGCGTGCCCGCTGTGGTGCATGTGCATGCCTCGGCGCAACAGATCACGGCGTGGCGACGGTCGAGCGGCTAAGCTTCCGAGCGGGTCACGAGCCGTCACCCGCGTAGCTTGTCGTGCCCGGGCACGCAATCGCTATGCGCGAGGCAGCTATCCGCGCGATGGGGCATCTCCGTGCAGCCACCAGCGCGCTAAGATAGCCCACCGATCGATCGAGGAGTCGCCATGCCACCGAAGCCCGCCATCGCCTGGTTCCCGAAGAAGGGCTTCGCCGTGCTGCGCGCCGCGCAGGCGGACGCCGGTCAGATACCGGCGCGCTGGGAAGATTGGCGCCAGAATCTCGAACATCAGTTGCAACAGCTCGGACGCGTCCTTGAAGACTGCACACGCGTGGACCTTGAACTCATCCCGCTGCGGCACTTCTGCGACGTGAAGGGTATCCCGATGGATTCGCGCGGGCGGAGCCTTTTCGCCGCGACCGTCGCCGCCGTGGTTGCGCAGCAAAGGCGATCATCCGAACACTGACGGCGGCAAGCACCAGACTGCGCGTCGGGCTCGCTCATCGACCCGATAGCCAGCGCCGACCGGCCACTGCTATTCCAGTTCCACGGCTGGGACATCCACACCCGATTCAGGTAAAGTGCGAACAGCCGCATTCGGATGCAGCGACACCACCACGCCGACCCGAAGCGCCGCAACCGCAAGCGCGATGATGTTCCAGCGGGGACGAGGCAACGACACGGCGATTCCAAAGATGCGTTGATCGACGCGGCCTACTCAGGCTGGCCCCTTCCATCACGTCGCAGGCTTCGGCGCCAGCCGGTCCATGCGGGCGTGGGGCATCTTGCCTGACCCTACCCGCCGCACCATTCAGTCTCCCGGTCGCTGGTCCTAGCCGTTCTCGGTATCCAAGATAGGCTCGCCCTGCATGATGTAGCTGAGGAATCGGGAGAGCCGCCCTGCGGCGTCACCCTCTGGCGTTGCTGAGGCCGCAACTCACCCGGCTGCGCTGTGACGACACGCGGACGCTGGCGCGCATGCCCACGGGGCGGCGTGTTCGCGTGCCGGGTCTGGTGCTGATGCGCCAGCAGCCGATGACAGCCAAGGACGTGATCTTCGTGACCATCGAGGATAAGCACGGGCATGCCAACGTGGTGGTCTATGCGCATGTCTCGGAGCGTGACCGCATCCCACTGCTGACCTCGCGCCTGCTGGTGGTGGATGGCCCGGTGGAGCGCGAGGACCAGCACTCGGAAGTGCCGATCATCCATCTCATCGCGTCGCGGCTGATCGACCGGTCGGATCTGCTGCGGTGTCTAATGAAGATGGGCGAGGACGCGACCGAAGGAGCGGAAGCAGTGTTGTATGTGCGGATGCCGGCGACGCGGGACTTCCGATGAAGTGCGGCCGTTAAAGCTTACTTGTCCAAATGGCCGCTTCGCGCCCGCTCCCGCCATCAAGCGACGTGATCACCTACGCCACAAGCCGACAAGCATGGCCTCCTTCCCTACCTTGCGAAGCCAATCCGCGAGGCCGCACCGGACCCGCAAGAAAAGTGATGGCGCCGGTACCGCTCGATGCGCTAATCGCGGCACATCTAAAACTTCGTGCCGCTCCTGCCTTAAAAGGGCATTCAATGCGTTTTTCCTTCGCGGCGGCGACGTAGCGCCACGTCATCCGGCCACGGGTAGAGGCGGTAGCCCGCGAAATGGTCATCCGGCCCCAGGGCGTCAGCAAGCGGCCGCGGCAGCGGCAACGTCCCGCAACCGGCGGCCGGCGGCTCGTGGGGCCATTCCGCGAGCAGGGCGCACCGCGCACGGCGGCTCTTCAGCGTCGGGTGGTCGCGACCGCGATGGAGTAAGCGAACGCTGCGGGCCCCAAAGGCCGCATAGGCAGTCTCCCCGGACTCGATCAGCCAAGCGGCCACCGCATCCTCGACCTCGGGCGTGGCGGCGAACCGGACCAGGGTGATCCAATCCGCATCCAGCAACGGATGGCGGTTCGCCGCGACGGCGGCGTTGTATTCGTAGATGGTGTGCGTCCAGTCCTTCCGCCCCGCGCAGGCGGGTGCGGCATAGGCGTCGCGCTCCTTCATGCGGCGATAGCCCTCGCTCGCGACGATGTCCCAGGCCGCCGCCTCATAGAGGTCGATGACATCCATCGCCCCCGACACGGCGCGATAGGAGGTGCAGGTGCGGAAGCCGAGCTGGTAGAGATCCGGCGCGTGTCGTCCCGCATACCAGTCGTAGAAGGCCGGCAGGTCGGTCGGCGCAATGTTCAGCTCTGCGACATAGACGATCTCGCCACTCATGGTGCTACTCGATCTTTCCCTTGATGGATTCGATGAGGTTGCGCCACCGCTCGGATTCCGCTGATACCATCTGCACGAACTGCGGCCGGTCGATCTCGCCCGGCTCCAGGCCGTCGGCGAGGAAGCGGGCGCGGATGGTGGGATCGGCCACCGCGCGCGCCACCGCCGCCTCCAGCCGCGCAATGACGGGTTCAGGGGTGCCGCTCGGCACGCTGACGCCGTACCAGCTATAGGCCGTGACGCCGGGCAGCCCGGCATCCGCCATGGTCGGCAGGTCTGGCGCGGCGGGCGAGCGCCGGTCGCTCATGATGGCGAGTGCGCGGAGCTGGCCGCTGCGTGCGGCCGCCAGCGCCGTTGGCGTGCCGTCGAACATGAGCTGCACGCGGTTCGCAATCATGTCCACCGTGGCCGGCGCATTGCCGGCGTAATGCACGGCGACGATGTCCACGCCCGCGGCGGCCCGCCACAACTCGCCCACCAGATGCGCCGACCCGCCGCGGCCATGGCTGGCGAAGTTCACCACGCCTGGCCGCGCCCGTGCATCGGCGATCACCGCCTGCATGGTGGCCGGCGGATAGAGGGGCGAGGACACCATGACGAAAGGCATCTTCACCACCAGCCCGACCTGAGTGAACTGATTGACCCGGTAGGGCAGGCTGGCCGGCAGATGTGGCGCAATGGCCAGCGTCGTCGAGGTCGCGAGCAGCAGCGTATGACCATCCGGCGCCGCGCGCGCTACGGCTTCCGCACCGATCGCGGTATTCGCACCGGGGCGATTGTCCACCACCACGGGCTGGCCGAGTGTCGCGCTCATCGAGGTGGCGAGCTGGCGGCCGATGATGTCGCTCGCACCGCCGGGCGGGAACGGCACGACGAGGCGCAACGGTCTGCCTGGGAAACCCTGCGCGCGCGGCAGGGACGGTGCTGCGATCGCGCCGATCGCGGCCGTGGCGAGGACGCGGCGTTTCAAGATCATGCGATGGCCTCCTCCGGGCTCGGCGTTCAGCGCTTCTCGATATTCCAGAAGACCAGCGGCGCCGTGCGGATCACGCCCGAGACCTCCCGCCTCCAGGCGAAGGGCGAGTAATAGGTGCCGGTCAGTACCACCGGCAGGAAGTCCCATAGGGCACGCGCCAGTTCCTCAAGGATCGCGGCGCGCCGCGCCTCGTCCGGTTCCGCCGCATAGGCCGTGCGCAGGCGTTCGATGTTCTCGTTGCACGGCCAGCCGAGGTAGTTCCGCTGCTCACAATTGGTATTGATCGTCACATTGAGCAGCGGCGTCCACATACCCGTGCCGGACAGCGCGGAGGGCGTCAGGTGCCAGCCGCCCGTCGCCGGATCGCCCTTGTTGAGGCGGCGCGCCTGCACCGCCGCGAAATCCATGAGCTGCAGGTCGACATTGGCACCGATCCGCCGCAGCGCATCGGCCGCCACCTCGGCAAGCGCCTGCTGCGCCGGCAGTTCGCGCGTGCCGATCAGAACGATGCGCTCGCCGTTGTAGCCTGACTCGCGCAGCAGCGCCCGCGCTTGCTCCATGTTCTGCTGGCGATAGGGTTCGGAGCCGACTTCCGTGCCGTTGGGCGTGTCGCAGCCGAAGAAGGAGAAGCAGGACGGCCGCCACCATTCCTGCGTGCCGTAGCCGGCCGCCATGAAATCCGCTTGGTTGACGGCCAGCGCCAGAGCCCGGCGCGCGCGCACGTCATTGAAGGGCGGGTGCAGGAAATTCGGCCGGAGATAGGAGACGGAGGCGAGCGGTGCGAGCCGCGTCACCACGACATTCCGGTCGCGCTGGAGCAGCGGGATCATGTCGGCCGGAAGCTGGTCGATCAGGTCGATCTCGCCGCGCCGCAGGGCGTTGCCGCGCGTCGCGGCGTCGGGGATGAAATGCATCTCCACGCGATCGACCAGGGCGCGCTTGCCGCCGGCCAGCCCGTTCGATGGTTCGTCACGCGGCACGTAATCCTGATTACGCTCCCATACCGCGCCGACGCCCAGCATGTAGCGGCTCGGCACGAAGCGGAACGGGCCGGAGCCGATGGCCGTCGTCACCGGGCGGAACGGGTCCTGTTGCGCATCCTGCCGCCGCATGATCAGCGGCTGCGCACCGGTGATGGAGCCCAGCGCGAGACGCAGGAACGGGAATGGCCGGTGCAGCTGGAAGACTACCGTATCGGCGCCGTCGGGCGACAGCGATTGCAGATTGGTCTTCAGCAACTGGCCGAGCGTGTCGCGCACCATCCAGCGGTTCAGCGAGGCGACGACATCGTCCGACGTCACCGGTTGACCGTCATGGAAGCGCAAACTAGGCCGCAGCGTCAGGCGGTAGGTTAGCCCGTCGGCCGAGATCTCCTCGCGCCCGACCATCTGCGGGCGCGGCTCGCGGTTCTCGTCCAGCGAATACAGCGTGTCATAGACCATGCTGCCGTGCTGGCCGACGGTCGTCGCTGTGGTGATCATTGCATCCAGTGTCGCGAGGTCGGAACTGGGCGCGTAGCGCAGCACGCTCTCCGCACCGGCGGGTGCGGCCAGGGCCAGCGCGAGCGCGGCGGCGGTGGCCAGGGATGTGTGACGGGCCATCTCGTTTCCTCCTCGCGCGCCTTCAGCGACGCGGCGTTGTGATCGTGTCGCCGACCCAGCCGGCCATGTAGGTGAGCGTCCCTGGCCGAACCATCGCCGGCACCGCCTGGCCCACCATCAGGATGGGTGGCGCCTTCGGCACGAAGGGTTTCATCACAGCCGGCCCCCAGCGGTCGAAGCCGGGGCCGGTGCCTGTCTCCCGCCCAATCGGGTCGATGACGAATTCCTCCAGTCGTTCGCCGGTGACGATGCTGGTGACCCAGCCGATCACGCCCGGGCCGACCGGCTTGCCGACCTGCTCAGCGCCGAAATCGCTGCACAGCGCGCCATCCTTCGAGGCGAAGAACAGCTTCACCTGATCGAGGATGTCCACGCGATCCGGCCCCGTCGGCGCATCATCGAGATGGCCGCGGTAGCGCAGCATGTTCAGGCAGCCTTCGACGGCCATGGTCATGTCGTTGCGATCAGCGCCACCGAATTCGATCAGCGTGGATTGCATGCCGGCGCGCTTCGCCTCGGTGCACAACTGCCCCGGCGTATGCCGCCCGACCATGACGGGGATGTAGCCGAAGGACGCCGTCAGTTCGAGATTGCCGTAGTCATAGGCGAATTCGGTGGCGCGGATCGGCGTGCCGGAATGCACGTCGATCACGCAGTCGGCGCGTTCCTTCAACGCGTGGAACAGCGCATGGGCCAGTTGGTCCGACACGGCCCCATGCGGCGCGCCGGGAAAGCGGCGGTTGAGTTCCACGAGATCCGGGTTGTGCCGCGTCGCCGCCTGGAAACCGAAGGGATTAATAACCGGCAAGATCAGCACCGTGCCCTTCACTGGGCGTTGCCGCAGCCGCCGCGCCAGTTCGTGCATCGCCAGCACGCCGAGCGGCTTGTCGCCGATCATGCCGGCGAGGATCGCCGTCGCGGGTCCGCCGCTGCCGAATTCCTGGACATGGATGCGCCAGGGGAATTCATCCACCCGCGTGCCGGGCAGGTCGATGTGCCAGCGCTTTGGTTCAGCGGGCATGGGCGTTACGCCCCGCGCGCGTCGCGGCGCGGATATAGGCGGGCGGAACCTCGATCTGCACGCCGAGTTCCTCTGCAGCGTGCCATGGCCAGCGGGGATTGTTCAGCATGCCGCGACCGATTGCGATCATGTCCGCCTCGCCGGATGCAATGATCGATTCTGCGTGCACCGGTTCGCGGATCAGCCCGACCGCCATGGTTGCCATATCCGCGCCCGCCTTCACCGCCGCGGCGAACGGCACCTGGTAGCCCGGGCCGTCGGGGATAGTCGCGAAGCCGTTGCCGCCGCTCGACATGTCCGCGTAGTCGCAGCCACGACGCGCGAGTTCGGTGCCAAAGGCGACGGCCTCCTGCGTGTCGATGCCGCCTTCGATCCAATCCGTGCCGTTGAAGCGGACGCCGAGGGGGCGATCTTCCGGCCAGGCGGCACGCACCGCCTCGAACACTTCCAGCGGGAAGCGCATACGGTTCTCGAGGCTGCCGCCATAGGCATCCTTGCGCTGATTGGCGATGGGCGAGAGGAAACTGCTGACGAGGTAGCCATGCGCGCCGTGGATCTCGAGCAGGTCGATGCCGAGCCGTGCGCAGCGCCGCGTCGCGTCGGCGAAGGCGGCGAGCACGTCTTCCATGTCCGTGCGGGTCATCTCGCGCGGCACGGGCCAGCCTTCGGCCCAGGGGATCGCGGAAGGCCCAATCGGCAACCAGCCGCCTTCCTCGATCGAGGCATGACCGTAACGCCGCCCCGCGGTTGGATTGACGACCGATGCCTTGCGCCCCGCATGACCAACTTGCAGACCGATCGGCATGCTGCTGTAGCGGCGCACGATGGACAGCACGCGCGCCAGCGCCTCCTCGTTCTCGTCACTGTAGAGGCCGAGGCATTCGCGGCTGATCCGCCCGCGGGGCTCGACGCCGGTGGCCTCGATGATCAGCAGCCCGGCGCCGGACAGCGCCAGATGGCCGAGATGGATGATGTGCCAATCCGTGGCATTGCCATCGACGGCGTGGAACTCGCACATCGGCGCGATGATGATGCGGTTCGGCAGCGTCAGGCCACGCAAGGTGATCGGGGAGAAGAGTTGGCTCATGGAGCGGTTCCATTGCGCTTGGGGGCGGTCGCAAGGCGCAGCGCGGGATCAAGCGCCCAGGGGTACAGGCGCCATCCGACGAAGCCCAAGGCCGGGTCGATGCGCGCGGACAGCCAGTCGGGCAGGGACGTCGTAACGTCCGAAGGCGGCTGCGTCGCCCATTCCGTGACGAGTGCAAGGTGTGGACGGATCGAAGGGCCAGTCGGCGCGTCGCGCCCGCGGTGCAGCAGACGCACCTGGCTGGCACCTCGACCGGCGAGCAGAGCGGCGCCGCCATCGCCGAGCCATGCGGCGATGCGCGCCTCGGACGCCGCGTCGCCGTCGAACCGCCAGATCATGATCCAGTCGGCATCGAGCGGTGCGGCCGCATCACGCGAAGGCAACGGCGTCGTCGCATGGTGCTGATACACCGTGCGGCTGTTGGGCAGGCCCTTGATGGCCGCCGGCCGCCACGGATCGGCGACCGCTACGGCGCGATACCGCTCGAAAGCGGGGCGAGTGAACATGTCCCAATCATCGGCCTGGTAGATGTCCACCACCGACATCGTACCGGCCGTTCCGATGTAGGAGGTGCAGTTGGTGAAGCCCGCATTGAACAGATGCGGCGCGTGAACCGATGCGTACCAGTCGGCGAAGGATGATAGCGCCTCGGCGGCCGGCTCGATCTCGACGACGTAGAAGACCGGCTCACCCATGCCATCCTCCCTCGTGGTTGGCGGCATCATGGCAGGCGCCCGGGACGACGACCATCCACCATCGCGCCCCCCGCACTACGCCACCCGCCGGTCCAGCCAGTCGCGGAAGCGATACCAATTGCCCACCATCGGCAGCATCCACGGCGTGCCCGTGTAGAAGGGGCGGGTCGGGAAATCCCGCCCGTCGAAGACCGGTAGCTGGTTGGTCTTGCCCAGCAGCTTCTTGCCGACCTCCGCGCCGAGATGGGAGAGCATCGCGACGCCGGCGCCGTTGCAGGCCATCGCGTAGTGCAGGCCCTTTTCCGTGCGCCCCATATGCGGCAGGTAGTCGAAGGCGAAGGCGACGTTGCCGGTCCACGCATGCGTCACGCGCGTGCCCTTCAGCTGCGGCCAGCGCTGCAACATCATCGAATGCAGGATCGGTGCGGACACTTCCGGCGAGACCTGCGTGAAGCGCGCGCGACCGCCGAAGATCACGCGCCGGTTGTCATGCGACAGCCGGTAGTAGCTGAGGATGCGGCGGCTGTCGGCGAGGGTGCGCTGGTTCGGGATCAGGCTGCGCGCCAGCTCCGGGTCCAGTTCCTCGGTCGCGATGATATGCGAGGCTACGGGGATCAGCCGGCGCTTCAGGTCCGGCGCCAGCGAGCCCGTATAGCCATTGGTGGCGATGACGACCTCGCGCGCAATGATGGGCCCGCGGGAGGTCTCGACGCGCCACCCGTCCGCGATGCGCGTGAGGGACCCGGCTCGCGTTCGGCCGAGCAGTACTGCGCCATGGCGCAGCGCCGCCTGCATCAGCCCACGATGGTACAGCCCTGGATGGATCTTGCCGGTGCGGTTCACCAGCATCCCGCCATAGTAGTAGTCGGAGGCGATCTCCTCGCGCTGGCGCTCGCGCGGCAGCATCGACGCGTCGGCCATGGCGAATTCGTTCAGCGTGTCGATCTTCGCCGCCATGCCGTCGTAGTGCTTCGGCGTCCAGGCGCCGACGAAGCGCCCGGTGCGTTCGTAGAAGCAGTCGATGCCTTCGCGCTGGATCAACGTCTCGATGAAGGTCAGGCCTTCCGAGGCATCGCCCATGATGGCGCGCAGCCAGTCGCGCATCTCCTCCGGGCTCTGGCGGCCCTTCGCACCGGACAGGCCCTTGCCGACATTGTTGCCACCCGACACGCCGCCGCCATTGCGCGTGGATGCGCCGAAGCCGAGCGGTTCCGCATCCAGCACCACCGGCTGCGCGCCGCCGCGACCGAGCTCGATCGCGCAGTTCAGCCCCGTCAGCCCACCGCCGACGATGACGACATCGGCCTTGGCTGGCAGGTCCGTCGGCGGGTCGTCCTCGCCCATGGCGATGGCTTCCCACCAGAAGGGGCGGGCCTTGAAGTCGGGATGGAAGACGTTGGTGTCCATCGTGTCCTCAGCGCGTGATTGTCGATGTGAGCGCGCCGCGCCCGAACAGGCTGGTCAGGCCGAGTGCCACGCCCACCAGCAGGATTTGCAGGACCGACACCGCGGCAATCGTCGGGTCGATCTCCATCATGATGTTGTCGAACATCTTCTTCGGCAGCGTCATCGACGCGCCGGACAGGAACATCGCCAGCACCAGCTCGTCGAAGGAGCTGATGAAAGACAGGAAGGCGGCGGAGACCAGGCTGGGGCGCAGCTGCGGCAGCGTCACGCGCCAGATCACGCGCGGCCACGGCGCGCCAAGGCCGGCGGCCGCCTGTTCCTGCGCCTCGTCGAAGTCACGCAGCCCGGCACCCACCAGGATGACGACGAAGGGCAGCGCCAACACGGTATGCGCCACTGCGACCCCGTACCACTCCCCGATCAGTTGCAGGCGAGAGAACACGCCATACAGGGAGATGGACAGGATGATGGTCGGCACGATGATCGGCGCCGCCGCCAGGCGATCGAGCACGCGCACGCCCGCCATGCGCGACCGCACCAGGAAGAAGGCCAGCGGTACGCCGAGCCCCATGGCGAGAACGGTGCAGAGGGCGGCCACCTTCACGCTGCGGATAGTCGCCTCGATCCAGCTCGGGTCATTGAGATAGCGCTCATACCACTGCCAGGAGAATCCCGGCGGCGGGAATTGCAGATACGCCGCCGAGGACAGCGAGATCGGGAACACCACCAGCAGCGGTAGCAGCAGGAAGGCGAAGATCAGCCCCGAGAAGGCGGCCAGGGCACACTTGCCGAGCGAAAGGCGTCTATGGCGTCGCAAGGCGCGCCCCCCGTGTCATGCGCCCGATCAGCGCATAGATGGCAAGCGTCGCCACCAGCAGTACGGTCGAAAGCGCGGCGGCGAAGGGCCAGTCCAGGAACTCCCGCACCTGCTGTTCAATCAGCATCGAAACCATGATCACGCGCCCGCCACCCAGCAGCGCCGGCGTGATGAAGAAGCCGAGCGACAACACGAAGACCAGCGCGCAGCCGGCTGAGACGCCCGTCAGCGACAGCGGCAGGGTGATGCGGAGGAAGGACCGCCAGGCCGGCGCGCCGAGGCCCTCCGCGGCGCGCGACAGATCAGGGTCGATCCGCAGCAACGACGCGTAGATCGGGAAGACCATGTAGGGCAGCAGCACATGCACCATGCCGATCAGCACGCCGCCAAGATTGTGCAGCAGCGGCAGCGGCGCGCTGATCACCCCCCAATCGAGCAGGGCGCGATTGACCACGCCGTTGCGGCCGAGCAGCACCAGCCATGCATAGGTACGGACGAGGACCGAGGTCCAGAACGGCAACAACAGCGCGAACATGGCGACCGCCACCCCGAGCCGGCCTGCGCGCGACATCCAGAATGCGACGGGATAGGCCAGTAGCAGGCAGATCACCATGACCAGGCCGGCGATCTTCACGCTCTCGAACAACACGGTGACGTAGAGCTCGTCGAGCGTCGCCTGCTCGAAATACTCCAGCGTCCCGCCCTCGACCGACATCGCAAGAAGCTGCAGCACTGGCCAGGCGAAGATGACACCGAGGAGGATCAACGCCGGCAGCGCCAGCATGAACAGGCCGGTCTCGCGCCGCCGCGCGATGATGCGGCGGCTATCCCCGTGGGACGACATGGACGTCCTCCGGCGCGAAGCCGACCGGGACCGTGTCGCCGTCCCGTGCCGGTGCGGGCGTGGACGGGCGGAGCGGCACGCGCGCCAGCACTTCGCCACCACCGTCCATGCGGACGCGCAACTTGGCGGACAGGCCGAGGAACACGGTGTCGATCACGGTGCCGCGGCCACGGCACGGCATGGCCTCCGCCTCGCTGCCCAGGCGCAGGGCCTCGGGTCGCAGCAGCAGCGTGACGGCGCCGGCCGCCGCCGTCACGGGCACCGTGCCGAAGCCGGGCACTGCCGCGCCCATGCCTTGAGCCGTTCCTTCCAGCAGGTTCGATTCACCCAGGAAGTCCGCGACGAAGCGCGTCGCCGGTCGGGCATAGAGATCGCCGGGCAGGCCGACCTGCTCCAGCCGCCCCTTTTCCATCACGGCGATGCGGTCCGACATGATCAGGGCTTCTTCCTGGTCATGCGTGATGAACAGCGTCGTCAGCCGCAGACGCCGCTGTAGGTTCCGCACTTCCAGCTGCAGCGATTCACGCAGCTTGCGATCCAGCGCGCCGAATGGTTCGTCGAGCAGCAACAGGCGAGGACCGAACACCACCGCGCGCGCTAGAGCGACGCGCTGCTGCTGCCCGCCCGAAAGCTGGCGCGGCAGCCGTTCGCCGAAGCCGTCCAATTCCACCAGGCGCAGTGCCTCCTGAACCCGCCGCGTGATTTCCTCACGCGGGCGACGGCGCATCTCCAGCGGAAAGGCGACGTTCTGCGACACCGTCATGTGCGGGAACAGCGCGTAGTTCTGGAACACCATGCCCACGTCGCGTCGCCGCGGCACGGTCAGGGTGATGTCCTGCCCACCGAGCAGCACCGCGCCTTCATCTGGAATCTCGAAGCCCGCGACGCACTTCAGCAGCGTCGTCTTGCCCGAACCCGATGGGCCGAGGATGGTCAGGAATTCGCCCTCGGCGACATCGAGGTCCACGCCGCCGAGTGCCGCGACGGCGCCGAAGCGCCGGACGAGGCCTTTCACTGAGAGATTCACGCGCTGGTCCTGTATCAGCTACGACGGAGCATCCAGCGGTTCCAGCGTTCCTGGGCGCGGGCGCCGTTCTCGGTCCACCAATCGAGGTCCGTCCAGAACTGCTTCGCCAGGTTCGCGGGTGCGACCGGCAGCATGGGGCGGATGTCCTCGGCCACGTAGTTGATCGTGTCGGGATGCAGTCCGGCATAGGACAATTCGGTCGCGTAGGCAGCCTGGAGTCGGGGATTGGTCAGCGTCTGGAAGAACTGCTGGCCCCAGTAAGCGTTGCGCGTGCCGCGCGGAATGCCCCAGGCGCTGGTCTTGAGCCCGCCGCCGGTGAAGTCCGTGGCGACAGGCGCGCCGCGCCGGGTCAGCTCGAAGAAGCGACCGTTCCAGCCGCTGGTGAGGACGACTTCGCGATCGATCAGCATCTGCGCCGGCTGCGCGCCAGTGCTCCACCACACCGCGATATGCGGGCGGATTTCATCGAGCTTGCGGAAGGCGCGATCCATGTCGAGCGGATAGAGTTTGTCCATCGCGACGCCATCGGCTTGCAGCGCGAATTCCAGATTGTCCACCGGATGGTTCCGGAGCGATCGTGCCCCGGGGAAGCGCCGCACATCCCAGAATTCCGCCCATCCCTTCGGCTGGCTGTCATTCGGGAAAACGTCGGTGCGATATCCCAGCGCGGTCGATGAGGTGGCGCCGACGAAGACATGCGACTGCCGCCCGATGGCAGGGTAACGCGACAGATCCACCACGGATGTGTCGATGGGCTCCAGCAGGTTGAGCTCCTTGGCGCGCGAGGCGTCCTGGCCGCCGATCTCGGTGACGGTCCATTCCGGATTGCCGCTGTTGACCATCGCGCGCAACTTCCCGAAATCGACTGGCGAGGTATCGACGATGCGGATGCCGTGCTCGCGTTCGAACTCCGAGAAATAGAAGCGCCGCAGGTTGTTCGACATGGCGCCGCCCGAGGCGTTGACGACGATGCGGTCGGGCTTCGGCGGCGTGGCGCCCTGGGCATAGGCGATGCGCGGCAGCCCGACGGCGGCGATGCCTCCGGCGGTGGTCAGGATGGCCCGACGGGTCGTTCGGATTGTCATGATTTCCTCCTTCGGTCGCTTTGCGTTCAGGCCAGAGCCGCTTGTCGCGGGCGCAACAGCGGCCGGCGGGTCGCGACGAATTCGGTGACGGCGTCGACATAGCGCAGCATCTCGGCATCGCCGACCGGCAGGCTGAGCGCGATCATGCCGCGGCGGGCGACGTAGATGCCGGCTTCCATCATGTCGAAGAAGAACAACTCGCGCAGATCATCCTCTGCCGCGCTCGGGACGGCGGGGCGATCGAGGCCGCGCGTGCGGAACTGGACGGTCATCAGTGAGCCGAGGCCGGTGAAGCACATCTCCACGCTCGCGGCGTCGCAGACGGCGTTGAGCCGCGCGCGAAGCCTCTCCCCGCGCGCGAACAGCGCATCGGCCGCCGCGGCGTCGAAGATCTCGCCCATGGCGACGACACCGCCCGCCATGGACAGGACATTGTTGTTGAAGGTGCCGGCATGGGAGAGGCTGCCGCCGAACTGGTCCATGATCTCCGCGCGGCCGCCGAAGGCGCCGAAGCTCATGCCGCCGGCGATATACTTGCCGAGCGTGGTCAGGTCCGGTGTCAGGCCCAGCCGCCGCTGCTGGCCGCCCGCTGACATGCGGGACGTCATCACCTCGTCGAAGATCAGCGGGATGCCGTAGCTTGCCGTCTCCTCGCGCAGGGCCGAGAGGAAGGGCCGCGTCGCCGGCAGACAGCCGCCGGAACCGAGCATGGGTTCGACGATCACGGCACCAAGCCGGTCCGCATGGTCGCGGATGGCGGATGCGGCACTGTCGATATCGTTGTAATCGGCGAGGACGGTCGGGATCGGCACGGCCGTCGCGCTCGTCGTCGTCAAGGGGAAGGTCAGGACGCTGCCATGATACCCGCCCCGGAAGGCCAAGATGGCCGGACGACCGGTGAAGGCGCGCGCGCCCATCACGGCTATCAGATTCGCTTCGGTACCGCTGTTGGTAAAGCGCACCCGATCCATCGACGGGAAGCGTTCGCACAGGATGGCCGCCAGCCGCTGTTCGGCCTGCCCGACGGCCGCGAGGTTCAACCCTTGTGCCAGCGCCTCACGCAACGCGGCGTGGATGCGTGGTTCGGTATGGCCGAACAACCCCGCGGTGTATTCGCCGCACAGGTCGAGATATTCGCGCCCATCGAGATCCCACAGGCGGCAGCCTTCGCCGCGCTTCATGGCGGTCGGGAAGGGCCCATAGGCCAGGACAGAGCGCGTGTTGCCACCAGGCAGGACCTGCGCCGCCAGCCGGCTTTGGGCGGCACTCGCCGGGCGCGCGGCGGCGTAGTGCGTGCGGGCTTCCGCCAGGGATGTCGGGAGGTCGCTGTTGCGCGCGGCAGCGAGGGCGACGCTCATCGGGTCGGGGCCGCCGCGGAATGGTCACGCTCATCCGCACGATCGAGAAATCTGCGATCCGTCACAGGATGTCCTTTTATGAAATCCCGAATTCAGTCATAGTGTGATCACAAAATTCCAGCCATGCAAGTCACCTCCGAGTCCACACCGATCTCTCTCGAGGAACAGGCCTTTCGCCGATTGCGACAGGCGTTGATGGAAGGCCTGTTCGCGCCCGGCCAGAAACTGTCCATCCGCCGGATCGCCGCGGCACTGGGCACCAGCCCGATGCCGGCGCGCACGGCCCTGCGGCGATTGGCCGCGGAACAGGCGGTGGACGTGCTGCCCAATGGCACGGCGATCGTGCCGCGAATGACGCGGGCGACGTTCCAGGAGCTTGGTGCTATCCGGGCGCAGCTCGAGCCTCTCGCCGTGCGGCTGGCTGCAGAGCGAATCGATGGCGATGGGCTGGAGGCACTGGCAGTCACGATCCGCAGCGGGGACGCGGCGCGCAGGGCGAACGATCCGGAAGGCGTGCTGCGTGCCGACCGCGACTTCCTTTTTACGCTCTACATGGCTGCTGCCACGCCGATGCTGCTCGGCATAATCGAGGCGTTGTGGTTGCGGCGGGGACCTCTATTCCGGGAGGCACGTTGGATGATCCTGGGCCGCGTGCCCACGGGGAACCATCACGGCGAGATACTCGATGCCCTGCGCGCCCGGGATGGCGCTGCCGCGGCAGTCGAGTTGAAAGCGGAAATAGAGGCTGCCACGGCCTATCTGCTTGACCGGATGGAGTTCGCAGATGATCCGGTCGCAGAGAACGGCATCGAAGGGTTGCGTCCCCTGAGCGACGCCAGTCCGAAGCGCCGCCGAAAGGCGTGAAGCATCGCCCACTCACAGTTGTTGGGTGTCCTGCGCCTTCGGTACAGAACAGAACTGGCTGCAGTCCTGTCCCAACTTCGGAGCTGAGTGTTCAAACAATGGCTGCTTCACAGTTCAGTGCGTCCGGAAGCCGACCTTGCGCTCTCGGCCAGATCCAGCCGGTCTTGTGACGGAAGCTGGGCGAGCAGCACCGCGCTGGGGTCGTCCTGATCGAGGACTCGTCGGCGGGAACGCAGCTGATCCAGGAGCTGAGCCGGGAGGGCTTCGCGCGGATCGAGGCGATCAAGGCCGACAAGGACAAGGTGATGCGGATGGCGGCGCAGACGCCGAGGATTGAGGCGGGGCGAGTCTATCTGCCGCGCGAGGCGCCATGGTTGCACGATTACCTGCACGAGATGGCGATGTTCCCCAAGGGCCGCCATGATGATCAAGTTGATGCGACCGCGCAGGCTTTAGCTCACATCGGCCAGCCGAACAGCGCGGACGCAACGATTGATTTCTTCCGCCTGATGTGGCTGAGGAACTTCGGCCTCACGCCGGAGGACCTGGAAATTGTTTTTGATCACACCAGCGATTCGGCCAAATTCACGGTGAGGAGCGGGCGCAAGATCTGGCGCGAACGTGACGGATTCTTTCACGCCACACAGGATGAGTGGAACGAACTCAAGCATCACGTCGGCATCACGCTGATCGAGGATCAACGCGAACAAAGCTAGGCTCAGGACGCACTGATTGAGCCAGAAGGTGACGGTGGCGGCGAGGGTGATGGCGGAGAAGAACGTGTGTGCGCAGCGATCGTAGCGCGGGGCCATGCGGCGCCAGTCTTTGAGCCTGCCGAACATGACCTCGATACGGTGGCGCGGGCGGTAGAGCAACGCGTCGTGGGGGATTGGCACCTTCCGGCTGCGCGTCGGTGGAATGCAGGGTGCGATGCCGCGGGTGATCAGTGCGTCGCGGAAGCGGGCGCTGTCGTAGCCACGATCGGCAATCAGTTCGCGTGCCCCGGCTGGGAACTGCGGCAGCATCAGAGCGGCACCGCGGTGATCACTGGCCTGGCCTTCGGTGAGGAGGAGCACGACGGGCCGGCCTTGCCCGTTGCAAGCGGCATGGAGTTCGGTGTTCAGGCCGCCCTTGGTGCAGCCGATACAACGGGGAAGAATCCTCTTTGGAGCAGGCTGGCGGCGGTGCGATGCGGCTTGAGGTGCGTGCTATTGATTATAAGTCGCGCGGGCGGACCGCCCTCGGCGGCAAGAGCGGCGAAGATCCGGTCGAAGACACCCATCCGGCTCCAGCGGACGAAGCGGTTGTAGAGGGTCTTGGGCGGACCGTAGGCGGTGGGAGCATCGCGCCACTGAAGGCCATGCCGGATGACGTAGATGATCCCACTGAGCACCCGCCGGTCATCCACCCGCGGCATGCCATGCGAGAGTGGGAAGTGCGGCGAAAGCCGTAGCATCTGGGCAGTGGAAAGCAGAAACGGCGGCGTGGGCATGGGGGGCACCTCCACCACACCCAGAATCACGCCCCGCCGCGTCGCTCCAGGCAATTAATGGGTCCTGAAGCTAGAGCGCTTTCTGTTTACTCGAACGCATATCCTGAGTTGGCGAGGTAGTTTCGGCACTCGGGTTCGGTGAAGGTGTTGAGCAGGCTGCCGATGGTGGACCAGAGCGCATCGCGTGTCCTGGCGCCGGCCCTTCGGAGCCCTGCCTTGAGCTTCGCGAAGGCCTGCTCGATCGGATTGAGGTCGGCCGAATAGGCAGGCAGGTGCATGAGGCTGGCCTTGGCAGCGCGGATCGCCTCTCGCACGCCGGCGACCTTGTGGGCGGCGAGATTGTCCATCACCACGACGTCGCCAGGTGCAAGGGTGGGAACGAGGAACTGCTCGACATAGGCCCGAAAAGCCTCGCCCGTCATGGGCCCGTCGAGCACGAGGGGAGCGACGAAGCCGGTGCTGCGCAGTCCGGCCACGAAGGTGGTGGTGCGCCAATGGCCATGCGGTGCTGCATCCACCAGGCGTTCGCCGCGCGGTCCCCAGCCGTAGCGACGCACCATGTTCGTGCTGGCGCCGGTCTCGTCGAGGAATACGAAGCGCTCGGGGTCCATGTAGCGCTGCCACACCCGCCACTGGCGACGGTCGGCGGCGACATCCGGCCGGTCCTGCTCGGTAGCCCTCAGCGACTTTTTTTGTGCCGCAGCCCCAGCCGGCGCAGCGTCGACCAGATCGTCGTCAACGAACCCGTCTCGATGCCACGCTTGGTCAGCTCCGCCTGGATCTCCGCCAGCGCAATGCCAGGCCGGGCTGTGGTCAGGTTGCGCAGCAGATCTCCGTGCTCCGCCAATAGCGGCTTGCGGTAGCCGCCGATCTTGGCGGGCGCAGCACTGCCGGTTTCGCGCACCCGCCGCACCAGCTTGATCGCCGCCGAGGCACTCACCTCGAACCGCCGTGCCGCCTCACGCGCCGAACTACCTGCATCCACCGCACGGATCAGCCGGCGACGCAGATCCCCCGACAACGGTGCCGTCATCATCACCTCGATGCTCCATCACCAGCGTCGAATCAGAACCCGCGAATCTGTGCAACCTCAAAATGCTCTAGCGCACGCGCGTGACGCCCGGTATGCCGTTCATCGCCGTCTCGATCGGGAAGGAGACGAGCAGTTCGACCTCCTCGGGCGCGAGGCCCTTCGCCTCGCCATCAGCGTGACAACCGGCTTGTTGAGGTCCGGGAAGACATCCGCCGGCAAGCGCGGCAGCGTGAGCGAGCCATAGATGACGACGATCGCGGCGGCTGCCAGAACGAGTAGCCGGTTGCGCAGGCTGGCGGAGACCAGCGCGCTGAACATGCTCAGCGCACCTGAGCGATCAGGATGGCGGCTTCGGTGACAACGCGCGCGCCGCGTTCCAGGCGGGCCGTCACCAGGACGTGGCGCCCATCGAGGGGCTGCACGCGCACCGGCCGCGAGACGAAATGCTCCGCGCCCGGCATCTCAAACACCACCTACGGTCCGTCGGCGCTGCGCACCACGGCTTCGGCCGGCAGCACGATGCCGCCGGCGCGGCGACGATGGGCATGATCATCACCGCCTGCGGGATCATTGTCGCCGGCAGCGAGAACAGCAGCCCCGATGGATCGAGTATGTCCGAGCGCGGCAGCAACAGATAGATTAGCGGCCCGCAGAGTACCGGCGGCAGGCCCATCAACGCGTTCAGTGCCACGATGACCGCGCCGAGCCCCGGGGAGCGCGCAACTTCCAGCAAGGCGCGGAGCGGAGGGCCGATCAACGCGGTGAGGCTGACCTGCAGCGGCAGCAGCACGATGCACGGTAGCGGCGGTGACCCCTGACAGCCGCCGATGGCAGCCGGGAGGGCGCTGCCGACGTCACCCATCACGGCGTCAGTCTACCCGCGCACCACTGACGCGGATGATCTCTGCGTAGCGTTCGCGCTCGCTCCGCAAGAAGGCGCCAAATTCCTGCGGCGTCATCGACAGCGGCTCCGCGCCCATCTGTTGGAACTGTGCGAGCACCGTCGGGTCCGCGACCATGGCGCGCATGATGGCGTTCAGCCGCGCGACGATGGGCTGCGACGTCCCGAGCGGCGCGGTAACGCCGAACCAGGAGGTGACGTCGTAGTCCGGCACCCCAGCCTCGATCATGCTGGGCAGTTCCGGGATGAAGCGGGACCGCTCGCGGCTGGTGACGGCGAGCGCGCGCACCGCCCCGCTGCGTACATGCGGCAGGATCTGCGGCAGGTTGTCGAAGGCGATCTGCACGCGCCCGCTGAGTAGGTCCGTCAGCATCGCCGCGCCGCCGCGATAGGGCACGTGCACGATGTCCACCCCGGCGCGCATCTTGAACAGCTCGCCCGCCAGATGGACCGACCCGCCGGCGCCCGCCGAGCCGAAATTCAACTGCCCTGGCTGGGCGCGGGCCAGGGCGACCAGCTCCGCGACGCTGGCCGCGGGCACGGAAGGATGCACGACCGCGATGCTGCCGATGGTGGCGAAGGCGCCGACCGGCGCGACATCACTGATGCCGTCATAGCCGGGGCTGGGGAATAGGATCGGGCCGGTCACGTGGGTGGAGGGCGCGGCGAAGGCCAGGGTATAGCCATCCGGCGCGGATCGCACCGCACCCTGGGTGCCGACCGTGCCGCCGGCGCCGCCGCGATTCTCCACCACCACGGGCTGGCCGAGTTCCGCCTGGAAGCGCTGCGCGACCAGGCGGCCATTCACGTCGGTCAGCCCACCCGGCGGGAAGGCGATCACCATGCGGATAGCGCGGCTCGGCCAGGGACCGTCCTGCGCCAGGGCGGGCGCGGCGACCAGCCCGGCCGGCAGCAGGGCAAGGCGGCGGCGATCGATGGTCATGGCGCGGCATTCCCGGACAGGTGTTGAAGCCATCGCATGTCGTCCGGTGCCATGAAAGCACAAGCCCGGCGCGGCGCGGGCGCGCTATCCGGGCTGGCCGCCGATCACCACCGGGCGCGCCGGATCCGCCGCCCAGGCCGACCAGGATCCGGGGAACATCGCCGCGCTGAGCCCGATGGAGGCCAGCGCCGCGACGCCATGCGCCGCCGAGATGCCAGCGCCGCAGGTCACGCCAAGCGGCCGCGTGCCATCCGCGCCAAGCGCGGCAAAAAGATGCCGCAGCGTCTCGGCATCGAGGAAGGTGCCGGTCTCGGTCAACGCATCCGCGGCCGGGGCGCTGACCGATCCGGGGATATGGCCGCGCCGCACTTGGCCCGCCGCGACAGCGCCGCCGATGTAGTTGCCGCGGATGCGCGTATCGAGCAGCACGCCGTCGCGCGCCATCGCCGCAGCGGCATCCGCATCCAGCACCGGCATATGGCCGGGCGAGAGCACCACACCGCCCGGCGCCGGCGTACCAGGCGCGGTGACGACCGGATGGCCCCCGCCTTGCCAGGCCGGAAAACCGCCATCGAGCATCAGGACATCCGTCAACCCCGCCCACCGCAGCACCCACCAGCCGCGCGCCGCGGTCAGGCAGCGGTCATGGTCGTAGAGCACCACCGTCCGGCCTTCCGTCAGCCCCCAGCGGCGTGCATCGCGCTGCAGGTCGGCGATGGCGGGCAGCGGGCGGCTGCCGCGCGCGCCGCCGCCGGGGGAGGCCAGCTCGCTTGGCAGGTCGATGTCCACGGCGCCGGGAATGCGCGGTGCCGCGGCGAATCCCCCCAGCGCCTCCGGCCCCTGGTTACGCACGGCGAGGATCGTGGGCGCCGCGGCCTCCGCCAGGCGGCGCGCCAGGGCGGCGGCGGTGATGAAGACCGTCTCGCGCAGAGCCATGGTTATGGAACCTCCTTAGCCCGCGAAAGACTACACGGCCCGTTGGTCGAGGGTGATAGACCGTGGCCGCGCGCAAGGCCACGGGCTATCCGCGCCGAGCGAGCCGCTGGCCCTCCGCACGGGCTCTTGCTTTGCTGCGGCCGATGCCGGCCAAAGGGGAGCCCGCCATGCCCGCCGCCTACGCCATCACCTTCTTCTATTACGATGACCTCGCTGCGGCGGCCTCCTTCTATGAGAAGGTGATGGGCTTCGAGTTGGTTCTCGACCAGACCATGGCGCGGATCTACCGCATCGTCGGCGGCAGCTATTTCGGCATCGTGGACGGTCATCGCGGCCATCTGCGCCACCAGCCCAGCAACGCCGTGCTGCTAACCATCGTCGACGAGGATGTCGCGGGCTGGCATGCGCGCATGCGTGCCGCCGCCGTCGCGAAGCTAACGGAGATCCAGCGTGGCACCTATTGCGAGCATTTCTTCTTCGAGGATCCGGCCGGCTATGCGATCGAGGTGCAGCGATTCCACAACCCCGATGTCGCGCGGCTGTTCGGCGCCTTGTAGCGGCCGCCGCGCCGTGGAAGGCATCAGCCGCGGTGCAGGCGGGCAGCCCTCCCTGCGCAGCAGCACATGCAGTCGCCGGTAGCCGCAGCCCACCCGGCTAGCCGCCAGGTCCCGCAGCCGGACGCGCAATTCGGTCTGCGCATCCCGCCGCGCGCGGTAGCGCTGTGACGACCAATGGAATCCCGTGGCATGGCTGGCCCACCGCTCGCCGACCGCGTAGGCGCCCTGCAGGTGGCGTACCACGTCGCGGCACCCGGCCGGCCTCACCACTTTCGCCGCAGCACGTCCGGCAACATCATCTTGTCGAGCGTCAGATCCGCCGCCAGCCGCTTGAGCCTGGCATTCTCCTCCTCGAGCTGCTTCAGCCGCCGGATCCCCGCCACGTCCATCCCGGCGAACTGCTTCTTCCAGCTGTAGAAGGTCGGCTCGGACACCCCGAACTTGCGGCAGATCTCCTCCACCGCCGTGCCGCTCTCCGCCTGCCGCAGCGCGAAGGCGATCTGCTCCTCCGTGTACCGCTGCCGCTTCATGGCACCCTCCCTCCTCGGTCAGAGCACCCGAAAAAGTTGCTCTCCAGGTGGGCCAGTTTTCGGAGTCAGGAGCAAGCCAGCCCTCGAGCAGGGCTGAGGGTGACTGGCATCGCTTGGCCGCGCGCAACTCCCTCGGGATCAGACGCTCGCGCTGTGCTGGTCGCGACGCTTGGCGTAGAATGGATCGGGTCGCAACGCGGCCGACCGCGAACACATCGGCCGGCGATAGACTCTCGTGGTGGGTGGTCTAGGAGGCTGTCTCGCCTCACAATCCGCATCGCGGCTCCGCTAGACCGCGAACCCCGAGGCCCTCGATCGCGAAGAGCCCGCCTGCATTTTCCGCCGGATCCTCGAAGCGCACGCTCCGGGAGATGGAGGTCACGTAGAGCACGTCCATATCTGGTCCGCCGAAAGAGACGCTCGTCGGATAGCGTACGGGGAAGTCGATCCGCGTGACGATACGGCCCGCCGAGTCGAAGCGCACTATGGTGCTCGTGCGGATCAGGCAGGACCAGACATGCCCTTCGGCATCCACCGTCGCTCCGTCCGGCGCGGTGCCCAGATCACGCAGATCGGCGAAGATGCGCCGGTTGGTCGGCGTGCCCGTGACGGTGTCGTAGTCGAAGGCCCAGATCGTCTGCCGCGTGCTGTCGGCGAAATAGAGCGTGCGTCCATCTGGGCTGAAACAGGGACCGTTGGAGGTGGCGATGTCCTCCACGAGCTGCGTCGCCGTACCATCCGGGTTCAGCCGGAACAGCCCGCCGATCACGGGCTCGTCCTCCGCGCGATGCAGATGCATCGTGCCGGCCAGGAAGCGCCCTTGCCGGTCCGTCTTGCCGTCGTTCAGCCGGACATTGGGGTTGTCGAGGCCGAGCGGCGCGAAGGGCGTCGTCGCGCCGGTCGCGAAGTCATGGCGGTGGAAGCCGTCCTGCAGCGACAGGATCGCACCGCCGCTGCGGCACAGCGACATCGACCCGATCGGCGCGGGGACGGCATAGTCCTGCCGCTCGCCGCTGACTGGATCCAGCCGACGGACTATGCCACCGAGTGAATCGATCCAGAACAGGCGGCGCGTCTCGGCATCCCAGAGCGGGCCTTCGCCGAGGCGATCTTTCGTCGTGCCGATGCGGGTGATGCGCATCAGTCGAGCCGCAGGCTGATCGAGCGGATCAGCGTGCCCCAGCTCTCGCGTTCGCTGTCGATCATGCTGCGGAACTCGTCGGGATTGTTGCCGACCAGGTCGGCACCCTGCGCGGCAAACTGGTTGACCAGCGCCTCGGCCTTCTGCGCGCGGTGGATGGCGTCGATTTGCCGCGTGAGGACTGCCTGCGGCGTGCCCTTCGGCGCGAAGACGCCATACCAGTAGGAGATGGCGATACTGCCATAGCCCAGCTCGGAGAGCGGCCGCACGCCCGGCAGCATCGGCACCTCATGATCCGCCGTGATGCCGAGCGCCTTGATCCGCCCCGCGGCGACCATCTCCGCATGCGCCGGCACGCCGTCGAAGGCGAGCTTGATGTCACCGGCCATCAGCAGCTGCTGCATGCCGAGCGAGCCGCGATAGGACACGTCCGACATGCGGATGCCGGTGACCTGCTTCATCCGCTCACCGCAAAGATGGCCGATCGCGCCGGCATTCGCACCGTAGAGGATCGGCTGCGGCTGTGCATTCGCCCAAGCGATCAGCTCGGGGATGTTGTCCGGCGCGTCCTTACTGGCGTAGAGCACCATATGCGCCCGCATCGCCATGGTCATCGGCTCGAACTGATCGAGCCGCACCGGCGGCGTCGCGTAGAGATTCGGCAGCGTGGCGAAGGTGGAGGAGGAGGTGAGCAGCAGCGTCTCCCCATCCGGCCGCTGCTGCGCGACATGCAGCGCGGCAATGACGGTGTTGCCGCCGCTGCGATTATCCACCACCACCGGGACGTCCAGGATCGGCTGCATGGCCGCGGCCAGGCGGCGGGCGAGGATGTCTGGCTCGCTGCCGCCATTGAACGGCACGACGATGCGGAGAGGCCGGCCCTGCGCATGGGCGCGGCTGGCAAGTCCTAGCACGAAGGGCGCGGCCAGCAGGCTGCGACGGGTGGCGTGGCTCATCGTCTTCGTTTCCTCTGTCGTCGTTCAGTGCGATGCGCGGAAGGCGACTAGCGCATCCAGCGCGCAGGCACCCGTCTCCCGCACCAGGAAGGGATTGACCTCGACGCTGTCGATCTCGTCGCGATGCGCGGCGGCGAAGCGCGACAGAGCACAGAGCGCCTCGACCAGTGCGGCGCGGTCGAGCGCCGGGCCACCGCGCCAGCCCTTGAGCAGCGCCGCGCCGCGCGAGGTGTCGACCAGCGCCTCGGCGCGCTGCGGCGTTAGCGGCGCGGAGGCGAAGGCGACGTCGCGGAACAGCTCCACCGCGACGCCACCGAGCCCGAACATGACCATCGGCCCGAAGATCGGATCGGTGAGCGTGCCGATGATGGTCTCGACGCCGCCGCGCATCATCGGCGCGACCAGCACGCCGTCGAGCCGCGCATCCGGGCGCGCCGCCTTCGCGCGTTGCATCAGTGTGGCGAAGCCCGTCGTCACCGACCCGGCATCTGCGAGGTTCAGCAGCACGCCGCCGACCTCCGTCTTGTGGTGGATGCTGTCCGAGAGGATCTTCATCACGACCGGATAGCCGAGCCGGTCCGCCGCCGCCGCGGCGTCCTTGGCGGTGCTGCAGGCCTGTTCGGGCAGCACCGGAACGCCGGCGGCCGCGATCAGCGCCTTGGCCTGCGCCTCATTCGCGATAGCCATGCCGAGCGGCGCAGCCGGCGCGATGGCCGGCACTGGCTGCGCTCCCGCCTGAAGCCGCCGCAGCCGCGCAGCCCCCGCGACCGCGCGCACCGCGCGGGTGGGGTCCTCGAAGACCGGCACACCTTCGGCTTCGAGGCGCAGCCGCACCTCGTCGATATGCGTCATGACCGCGACCACGGTGCGGTCGGGCTGGTTGCGGCGCAGGGCGAGGAAGGCGCCCTCGATCTTCGGGAAGCGCCGCAAGTCCCGCCCGAGATGCGCGAGGTAGAAGAACATCGCGCCGAGATCGGCCCCGCCCATCATGGATTGGCTGATCGTCTCGACCACATGCAGCCGGCCGGCGAGCTGCGCCGTGGTGTCGATCGGGTTTCGCCCGCCCGCCATGGGCTGCGCGGCGCGGATCGTGGCGAGCGCATCCGCTGAGAGCGGCGGCACGGCAAGCCCGGCCTCGATGCAGGCATCAGCCATCAGCACGCCGATCCCGCCCGAGACGCTAACGATCCCGGCGCTCGCGACCGGCGGCAGCGGCGCGATGGAGCAGACATAGGCGGCGTCGAGCATCTCCTCGATGGAGTAGACGCGCAGCGCGCCGCATTCGCGGAACACCGTGTCGATGACGCGGTCCTCGCCGGCGAGGGAGCCGGTATGCGTCGCGGCGGCGGCCGCGCCGACCTCGGTGCTGCCGACCTTCATGATGATGACCGGCTTGCGCGCGGCGGCGGCCTTCAGCAGCGCGCGGCGCAGCCCTTCGCCATTGCTGCAGCCTTCCAGCGAGGCGCAGATGACGCGCGTGCCGGGATCTTCCACCAGGTAGTCGATCGCCTCCGCGACATCGATGTCCACCTCATTGCCGGTGGCGATGGCGCGGCTGATGCCGATGCCGCGGAAGCCCGCGACGGCGTAGATGTGGGAGCCATAGGCGCCGGACTGAGTCGCCACGCCGACGCTGCCAGGCGGGGGCTTGGCCGTCGCGAGCAGGCTCGAGAAGGTACCGAAGAAGCCGTCCGGCGGGGAAATGCTGCCGAGGCAGTTCGGCCCCGTCAGCCGGATGCCGAGCGCGCGCGCCTGCTCGGCAAGCCGGGCCTGCATCGCGACGCCCTCGCCACCTTCCTCCGCGAAGCCGGAGGAGAGCACCTGCACATGCTTCACACCCTTGGCCGCGCAATCGTCGATCGCCTTGCCCACCAGCGGTGCGGGCAGCAGGATCAGCGCGCTGTCGGGCGTCTCCGGCAGGTCGGCGACGCTGCGCCAGGCCGGCAGACCCTGCACCTCGGTCGCGCTGACATTGATCGGGTAGATGCGCCCCTGATAGCCGAGCTCCTTCAGATGCAGCAGCGTGCGACCGCCGAGCTTCTCCGGGTCGCCCGAAGCGCCGACCACGGCGACGGAACGCGGCCTGAACATCTTCTCCAGAGGATGCATCGGGATGCCCTCACGCCGCGGCGGCGAGCAGGCGCTGCGCCTGCACGCTGCGGTCGCCATACTCGAACTCTGCCATCATGATCCGCCGTGCGAGGCGGATCGCCTGCAGCCCCTCGGTCATGCCCATGCCGCCATGGCACTGGATGGTGGATTGCGCGATGAAGCGGCCGGCCTCGCCCAGGCGCAGCTTGGCGAAGGCGATGTCGCGCCAGGCCTCGGGCGAACCCGCCGCCGCGCTGCGTAGCGCATGGGTGACGATGCCGCGCAGGTTCTCGTATTCGACATACATCTCCGCGACGCGGTGGCGCAGCGCCTGGTGCGTCGCGAGCGGTACGCCAAACTGCACGCGGTTCAGCAGGTAGTCGATGGTCTGCTCCAGCAGCGCGCCGGCGGCGGAGACGGATTCTACACAGGTCAGCAGCGCGCCGATGTCGCGCGCCTCGGCCGCGCGGCGCGCGACGGCATCGCCGCGTGCGACGAGCTCTACGGCGACGCTGGTGAAGCGCCAATCGGCCGAAGGCCGGCCATCGATGCGCTGATAGCGCGCGACGGCGACGCCAGCGGCATCGGCACGGACCAGCAGCAGCGCGTCATCGACGACGACCAGCGCATGTGTCGGATCGGGCGGCGTCTCGATGCCGACCGCAGCACCGGTCAGCCGGCCATCGGCGAAGCGTAGCGCCTCGGCTTCGTCGTCACGCGCCGCTTCGGCCGAGATCAGCGCGATGCGGAAGCGGCCTTCCGCCAGGGCGGACAGTAGTTCGGGATGCTCGGCCAGCAGATGCGGCAGTACGCCGCAGGATGTCGCGACCGGCAGGGCAAGCCCGCCGCGCCCGGCACCACCGACCAGCGCGGCGAGGTCAGAGAGATCCCCACCCGCGCCGCCGGCTTCGTCGGGAATCGCCGTGGTGATCCAGCCGAGCTCGGCAATGGCATCCCAATGCCGCCGCAGGCAGGCCGCCTGATCCGCGGCATCGGCGAGCTGCGCGAGCTCGCCATCGGCTTCGAGGCCGATCTTGCAGGCCTGGTCGAAGGCGTCGCCGCCGATGATGGGTTTCGCTGTGAAGGGCATGGCGTCAGACCCCGAAAAGCTGCTTGGCGATGACGTTCTTCTGCACTTCGCTGCTGCCGCCGTAGATCGTGCGGACGCGGCCGTACATGTAGTTCTGCACCCATTCGATGCCGGAGGCCTCGACATTCGCGCCGGCGGCATCGGTCGGGCGGAAGCGCGGCGCGAGGCGTTCGCCCACCGCGTCCAGCGCGATCTCGCCCACATGCTGAGAGGTCACGCTGGTCGACAGCTTCAGCACCGAGGGCAGCAGGCCGAGCGAGCGGCCTTCCATGGTCGCCGCGACCGCTTCCTGGCCGAGCGCCTGGGCGCCACGCAACTCGGCCTCGGCCAGCAGCAGGCGTTCCTCGAGCAGGCTGCGCTTCATCGCATGGCGCGGCGCGGCGAGTTCCTGCGCCAGCAGCGTGCGGGTGCGTCCGAGGTGCTTCATCGCGGGCGCGACATTGGCGCCGCCGAGGCGCTCGCGTTCGAGCAGGAACTTGCCGTAGGTCCAGCCCTGGCCTTCCTCGCCCACGCGGTTCGCCACCGGCACGCGCACATTGTCGAGGAAGACCTCGTTCACGTGGTGCCAGCCATCGATCGTACGGATCGGACGGATGGAGATACCCGCCGAATCCAGCGGGATCAGCAGCAGGCTGATGCCCTGCTGCTTCTTCGCCTCCTTCGAGGTGCGCACCAGCGTGTACATCCAGTCCGCTTCTTGCGCGTGGGAGGTCCAGGTCTTCTGGCCTTCCACGATGTAGTCGTCGCCCTCACGCCGCGCCGCGGTGCGCAGCGAGGCGAGATCCGATCCCGCATTGGGTTCGGAATAGCCCTGGCACCACCAGTCCTCGCCGCTCAGCATGCCGGGCAGGAAGCGCTTCCTTTGCTCCTCCGACCCGTATTCGATGATGACGGGACCAAGGTGCCGCAGCCCGTGATGGTATTGCGGCGGGCAATCGCATTCGGCCATCACCTCGTCGAAGATGTGGCGCTGCTTGAGGTCCCAGCCCGTGCCCCCATAGGCCTTCGGCCAGCCCGGCGCGCCCCAGCCATGGTCGAAGAGGATCTTCTGCCAGGGATACCAGACCTGGCGCGACAGCTTGCGATAGGTCGCGACCACCGCGCGGATCTCCGGCGGGCAGTGCGTCATCGCGAATTTGCGGACTTCCTCGCGGAAGGCATCGTAATCGACGGTCATCGGATCAGCGCCCCTTGAAGACCGGCTTGCGCTTTTCGAGCTGCGCGGTGCGGGCTTCTTTCGCGTCCTCGGTCTTGGACAGCTCGTAGGTGAAGTTCTGCTCGAAGCGATAGGCGTCCTTGGGCGGCATCAGCTCGACCATGTTGCAGCTCGTCTTCGCGTATTTGATGCCGAGCGGGCTCTTCCCCGCGATGCGCGCGGCCATCACCATCGCTGCCGGTAGCAATTCCTCGGGCTTCCAGACGGAATCGAGGACGCCGAGGCGATAGAGCTCGGAGGCGGCGAGCTTGTCGCCGGTGAACATCAGCCGCCGCGCGAAGGAGCGGGTGAAGAACTCATTCGCCATGGCCGCACCGCCGGCGAGGCCGACATCGATTTCCGGCATCGAGAAATAGGCGGTGTCGGAGGCCATCATGATGTCGCAGGCCGTCATCAGCCCGAAGCCCGCGCCGAGCGCCGCGCCGTTCACCGCCGCGATCACGGGTCTCGCGCATTCGCGGATCGCGTTGTTGGTCTCGCGCGTGATGCGGTTGTGATGCCAATAGGCGCCGGGGATGGTCGGATCGGGCCGCTGCTTCAGGTCGGCGCCGGCCGAGAAGATCTTCCCTTGCCCGGTCAGTACCAGCACGCGGATGTCGTCGCGGTCATTGGCCAGGTCGAAGATCTGGATGATGCGGTCGCGCACCTCGGTATTCACCGCATTCACCGGCGGGCGGTTCAGCGTGACGAGGCCGATATGGTCGGAGACGTCCAGCGTCACGACATCGGATGACATGGCGGTGCTATTTCCCTGTTTGCCGATTCATTCGGCGCGGATGCCGGCGCGGCGGATGACCCCGCCCCATTTGGCGGACTCGCTGCGCAGCATGGCACCGAGTTCCTCGGGCGTGCTGGAGACGGGCGGGCTCGATCCTGCGGTCTGCATGCGCGCCTTCAGCGCGCGATCGGCGAGCACCTGGACCAACGCCTGGTTCAGCCGGCGGATGATCGGCTCCGGCGTGCCGGAACGGACGCAGATGTAGTTGATGACACCGACCTCGAAGCCCGGGATGGTCTCGGCGATGGTGGGGACATCCGGCAGTTCCGCCATGCGCTGGGCGCTGGTGACCGCGATGGCGCGCAGATGGCCGGACTGTAGAAGCGGGACCATCGGCCCGTAGGAATCGATCGACATGGTGACGCGGCCCGCCGCGACATCCTGCAGCGCGGGACCGGTGCCGCGATAGGGCACATGCGCCATGCGGATGCCGGCTTCCATGCACAGAAGCTCGCCGGCGAGATGGCTACCGGCACCGATGCCGGAACTTGCGAAGCTCAGCGTGCTCGGCTGCGCCTTGGCGAGGGCGATGACCTCCGCGACGCGGCGCGCCGGCACGTCGCGATGCACCGCCATGACATAGGCGCCGCGCGTCAGCAGGCTGACCGGCGCGAAGTCGCGTTCCGAATCATAGGGCAGGGACGCCATCAGGTGCCGGTTGGTGATCAGCGGTCCGGGCGTGCCGTAGAGCAGCGTGTAACCATCCGCGGGCGCCTGCGCGACCGCCGCCGTGCCGATTGTCCCGCCGGCACCGCCGCGATTTTCGACCACCACGGCCTGGCCCAGTGCGGTGCCGAGCGGTTCCGCGACCAGGCGTGCCGAAAGATCGGCACCGCCACCCGGCACGAAGGGCACGATCATGCGCACGGGTCGCGTCGGATAGGCATGCGCTTGCGCCACTGGCATGGCGGCGACGCCGAGGCCGCCGCCCAGCAGCGCCCGTCGCCTCACCCCGCTCGATCTTGTGCGAATGCTCGCCATGGCCTCGTTCCTTCCCGCGCCGACCGGTTCGCCGGTGCTCAGCGCCTGATCGACCGGTCAGTCATGAGGGCAATTTGGCGCAGCCCGCACGAACAGGCAAGCGGAATGCACGCAATGGCACATGACCTCGACGATCTTGCCGTCCGAGCTCCCTGGCGTTAGCTTGTCGGAAATTGACCGAACGGTCAGGCGCAGGCGCTGCGTCCCGAGGAGAGGAGATGCCCATGTTCCGCACCACCCGCCGATTGCTGCTCGGCCTCGTCGCGCTGCCCTGGGCGGCGGCCGTGGCGAACGGGCAGGGCCTCACCATGGGTGTCGGCTCGCCGGTCTCCTCGCTTGATCCGCACTACCACCTGCTGCGGTCGAACAACGAGGTGGGGCAGATGCTCTTCGACGGACTGCTGGCCACCGATGCGCGCGCGGAGCTTCGCCCCGCCCTCGCCGAAAGCTGGCGCGCAGTGGGCGAGAATGTCTGGGAATTCACCCTGCGCGAGGGCGTGCGCTTTCACAACGGCACGCCGCTCACGACCGATGACATCGCCTATACTTTCGAGCGCATTCCCCAGATGCGCGGGCCCGGCGCGTCCTTCTCCGCCATGGTGCGGCCGGTGCAGCGGCTCGAGATCGTCGATGCCCGCACCATCCGCATGCATACCAACGGGCCCGCGCCGCTGCTGCAGACCTACCTGTCCCAGGTGATGATCCTCAGCCGCCGTGTGCATGCCGAGGCAACGACCAGCGACTTCAACAGCGGCAAGTCGGCGATCGGCACGGGGCCATATCGCCTCGTCTCGCATGCGACGGGCGACCGCATCGTACTGGAACGCAACGACCAGTATTGGGGCCCGAAGTCGCACTGGGCCAATGTCACTTACCGCATGATCACGAATGACGCGGCACGCACTGCGGCGCTGCTGTCAGGCGATGTGGACATCATCGACCAGATCTCGACTAGCGACCTCGAGCGTCTGCGGCGCGACACGCGCTTCCGCATAGCGGAGACGGCCAGCCTGCGCGTCATGTACATCACGCTCGACGGCACGCGTGAGCCGCCGGTGCCGCTGCTGACGGCGCCGGGGGATCGCAATCCGCTCGCCGATCCGCGCGTGCGGCGGGCGCTAGCCATGGCGATCGACCGGCAGCAGCTCGTCGAGCGCGTGATGGAAGGGGCGGCTCTCGCCACCACGCAGTTCATGCCGCCCGGCAGCTACAGCGCCATTCCGGACCGGCCGGTGCCCGCTGCCGATGCCGCCGGTGCACGGCGACTACTGGCGGAAGCCGGCTACCCGCAGGGCTTCCAGCTCACCCTGATGGGGTCGAACGACCGCTACATGAACGATGCGCGCGTTGTGCAGGCGATCGGGCAGATGTGGACGCGGATCGGCGTGCGCACCACGGTCGAGGCCCAGCCCTATGCCACCTTCATCGGCCGCGCGACGCGGCGCGAGGCACCCGCGGCCCTGCTCACCTGGGGCAATTCGACGGGCGAGGTCTCGGTGCTGCTGAACTCCGTCCTGCGTACGCCGAACCGCGACCGCGGCCATGGCGCGGCGAACCGCCTGCTCTATTCCAACCCGGCGATGGATGCGCTCGTCGCGGCGGCGGAGGTCGAGATGGACGATGCGAAGCGCGAGGAGCTTCTGCGCCGCGCCAGCGCCGTCGCACTGGATGACGGCATGCTGGTGCCGCTCTACCTGCAGAACGCGCTCTGGGCGATGCGCTCCGGCATCACCTATGAGGCGCGGATGGATGAGCGCAACGATCCGACGACAGTGACGCCCACCCGTTGACGGGCATTATGCCAGCGGACCGGTCAGATGACCGGTCCGTGGCCCTGAATGCCGCCCGCCGGTAGCCCGGCGCGCGAGGGCATCAGATGTTCGTCGTGGTGATACCGCCATCCACCGCCAGCACCTGGCCGGTGACGAAGCTCGCCTGATCGGTGGCGAGGAAGCAGATCGCCTTGGCGATGTCCTCCACCGTGCCGAGCCGCCCGAGCGGCGTGCGCGCGATGCGCCTCTGGTCCTTCTCGACCGTGCGGTGCTTCTGCGTGCCCTCGGTCGGCACCGCGGACGGCGCGATGGCATTCACGCGGATGCCGCGCGACCCGAGATCCGCCGCTGCCGCACGGGTGATGCCCATCACCCCGGCCTTGATGCCGCTGTAGACGATCGAGGAAGGCGTGGAGCGCAGCCCGGCCGTCGAGGCGACATTGACGATGGCGCCGCCGCGCTCCGGATCCATCGCCTCGGCGGCGGCCTGGATGCCCCAGATCACCGACTTGAAGCCGACCTCTACCATGCGGTCCACTATTTCCGGCGCGATGTCCGGCACCGCCTGGTAGCGCACCCAGGCCGCGTTGTTCACCAGGATGTCGAGGCGTCCAGCGCGTTCGGCGAGGCCCAGCACGGCTGCGCGAATGCCGTCACGCGTCCCGACATTCTGCGCGATGCCGATCGCATTGCCGCCCGCCGCCTCGATCGCAGCGACGGTCGCGTCGACGAATTCCTGCTTGAGGTCGTTCACTCCGACCACCGCACCCATCGCTGCCATACGCAGCGCCGTCGCGCGGCCGATCCCGTTGCCCGCGCCGGTGATGAGCGCGACGCGCCCGGCCAGCGTCATGTCCTGCAGTTCCATCGTTTCTCCCTTCACCGTGCCGTCGGCACGATCAGCGCATCCAGCGCCACCGCGCCTTCGCCCGCTGGGCGCACCAGCAGCGGGTTGATGTCGATCTCGGCAATGTCGTCCGCATGCTGCGCGGCGAAGCGCGACAGCGCGGCGAGGGCCGATGCCGTCGCGGCAAGATCGGCCTTCGGTCGGCCCCGCGCACCATCCAGCACGGCGAAGGCCTTCAGGCTGCGCAGCATTGCCATCGCCTCGGCCTCATCCACCGGGGCGGGGCGCACGGCGACGTCCTGCAGCACCTCGGCGAAGATGCCGCCGAGCCCGACCAGCACGACAGGCCCGAAGACCGGGTCGCGCTTGGCGCCGAGGATCATCTCCGTCCCCCCACGCACCATGGGGGAGACGAGCACGCCCTCGATGCGCGCGGATGGCGCCGCGTCCCGCACGCGCGCCAGCATCACGTCATGCGCCGCGGCGACGGCCTCGGCGCCGTCCAGGCCGAGCACCACGCCGCCCACCTCCGTCTTGTGCGGCAGGTCGGGCGAGACGATTTTCAGCACCACCGGGAAGCCCATGGCGGTCGCGGCGGCAGCGGCCTCGGCCGCGTTGGCGACGATGCATTCGGGCAGCACCGGCACGCCCGCCGCGGCCAGCGCCTGCTTCGCGCCGGCCTCGGTGCGCAGCGCCGCGGCATCGACCGGCGGGGCCGGAGGCAGCGGCGCGGACAGCGGCGGCAGGGATCGAGCGGCGGCCAGGTCGCACAGTCCCGCCAGCGTCTGCGTCGACGGCCCCACGCCATCCACCACCGGGAAGCCCATGCCGGTCAGTTCCGCCACCGCATCCGCCGGGCCGTGCACGGCGAGCATCACCACCTTGCCGGGATGCTTCTCCCGCACCGCGCGCAGCGTCGGCATGTAGACGCTGCGCAGCCGCGGCAGGTAAAGCGAGGCAGACATCAGCACCAGCAGCGCGTCGCAGGCATCGTCTTCCAGCAGCGCCGCGAGGATCGTCTCCAGGATCTCGGGACGGCTCGACATCTGCGCCGTCGCATCGACCGGATTGCGGGGCGAAGCATAGGGCACGACGTCGAGGATGCGCCGCTGCGTCTCCGCGGACGGGGAGGGCAGGGACAGCCCGGCCGCCGAGGCGGCGTCCGCCAGCAGCACGCCGAAGCCGCCCGAGGCGGTCAGCAGCATGGTGCGGCGCCCCTTGGGCAGTCGGTCGCCCAGCACGGCGGCGGCATGGCCGAGGTCGAGCAACTGCTCGACGCTGTGCACGCGCACCGCACCGGCACGGCGGAACACCGCATCGAACACCGCATCCGATCCGGCCAGCGCGCCGGTGTGGGAGGTCGCGGCCGCCTGGCCGGCTTCCGATGCGCCGATCTTCAGCACGATCACCGGCTTGCCGGCCTCGCGCGCCATCTCCAGCGCGCCGGTCAGCCGCGCGGCATCGCGGCAGGTCTCAAGCACGCAGAGGATGACCTTCGTCGCATCATCCTGCGCGAGGAACGCGATGCAGTCCGCGATGTCGACGTCGCATTCGTTGCCGGTGGTGATGAAGCGGCTGGCGCCGATGCCGCGCTCACGCGCCAGCAGCGCGGTGTAGCTGCCGAGATTGCCGCTCTGGGACGCGATGCCGAGCGGGCCGACCGGCGGCAGCCCGTTCTCCAGCACCACCGAGAAGGTCGCGATGCTGCGTTCCGCGACGGACGCCGCGCCGAGGCAGTTCGGCCCGAGCACACGCATGCCGCTGCGCAGCGCCGTGGCGCGCAGCCGGTCCTGCATGGCGAGCCCGGCCTCGCCGAGTTCGGCGAAGCCGGAGGAGAAGATCACTGCCGCCTTCACGCCCCTCGCCGCGCAGGCGTCGAGCGCATCGGGCGCGACCTCTGCAGCGACGGAGATGATGGCGAGGTCCGGTGCTTGAGGCAGCGCGTCGACGGAAGGGAAGGCCGGCAGGCCCTGGACCTCCTTCGCGCGCGGATTGACCGGGTAGATCGCGCCGGGAAAGCCGAAGCGACGCAGCAGTTCCACCGGCCGGCCACCGATCTTCGTCGCATCCTGCGACGCGCCGATGATGGCGATCGACCGCGGGGCCAGGATGGCCTCGAGGCCGGCACCGAGCGCCGCCATGGCTCAGCGCCCCTTGAAGTTGGGCTTGCGCTTCTCGATTACGGCGGTGCGGGCTTCCTTCGCATCCTCGGTCTTGGACAAGGCAAACGTGAAGTTCTGCTCGAAGCGATAGGCGTCGCGCTGCGGCATCAGGTCCACCATGTTGGCGGAGGTCTTGGCGTAGTTGATGGCGAGCGGGCTCTTGTTCGCGATGCATTCGGCGTAGCGCATCGCTTCCGCCAGCAGCTCCTCGCGCGGCAGCGCCTTCTCGATGATGCCGCGGCGATACAGCTCCGCGCCGGTCAGGCGCCAGCCCGTGTACATCATGGTGCGCATGGCGGAACGGCCGAAGATGGTGCGCAGCATGGCGCCGCCGCCGGCCAGGCCGACATCGATCTCGGGCATGCCGAAGGCGGCGTCCTCCGCGGCGAGGTAGATGTCGCAGGCGGCCATCAGGCCCATGCCGGCGCCGAGGGCCGCACCATTCACCGCCGCGATCACCGGCTTCGCGCATTCGCGGATGGCGTTGCCGGTTTCGCGCGTGACGCGGTTGTGGTCGAGGAAGGCACCGGTCTTGGTCGGGTCCGGCCGGTCCTTGAGATCGGCGCCCGCGCAGAACGCCTTGCCCGCGCCGGTCAGCACCGCGACGCGGATGTCGTCGCGTTCGGAGACGGCGTCGAAGGCCGCGATGATCGCATCGCGCATCGCCCGGTTCAGCGCATTCACCGGCGGCCGGTTCAGCGTGACGAGGGCGATGTAGTCGGAGACTTCGAGCCTGACGATGTCCTCGGCCATGACGGTTCCTTCCCCTTACTGTCGCCGGCTGGCCTCGCTGCCTGACCGGTCGGTCAGTTTCTTCCTACCGCGCCCGCTGCCACTGCGCAATATGCCATGCTGATTGACCGTCCGGTCAGTTACGCAAGGCGCGGCGCTGTCCGAGACGCAAGGAGCAGTAGGAATGGTTCGCGAGCCGGGAGCCGCTTCCGATCGGCCACCGGCGTCCTTTCGATGGTGGCATGATCGGAAGGAGGCGCTATTCCGCCCTCAGTCCTTTGAAAATCAGGTCGAAATAGGATTCGGCGATCTGCGCCGGCGTCATGCTCTTGTCCGGCCTGTACCAGCGGTGCATCCAGTTCAGCGCGGACAGCACCAGCCGCCCGGTCAGTGGTACATCCACCGGTCGAAATTCGCCCGCATCGATCGCATCCTGGATGAGCTGGCGGATCAGCCCCTCATAGCGGTCGCGCCACATCATGCGTTCGCGATGGCGACGCAGTTCGGGGTCGCTCCAGAAGGCGGCGGTGGACGCGATCCAGTTCGACCTATGGCGCTGGAAATAATCGCCCGTTGCGATCATGAAGGCGCGCACGCGCTCCAACGGCGTGCCCTTCTCCGGCAGCCGGTCGAGCACGAATTCATAGAGCCGCTGCGTCGAGCCCAGCGCGATGCGGGCGTAGATCTCGTCCTTGTCGGTGAAGTGATGATAGAGCAGCGACTTCGAGATGCCGCAGGCCTCGGCGATGTCGCGCATCGAGGTCCCGTCATATCCGCTGGACGCGAAGAGGCGCGCCGATTCCGACAGGATCTGCATCATGCGGTCGCTGCCGTCGTTCACCTCGCCCGCCACGGCCTTCACTGCGGCACGCGCCATCCAATCCCTCCTCCTGCGCCGGACCGTCCCGGCTCCGACCAACCGGTCAGCCCCGCCATTTTCGCACAAGCGAAATCGCCGCGCCAACAGGATCACGTCATTCCAGCGTGACGCCGACCCGGCGGATGATGGTGCCCCAGATCTCCTTCTCCTCGGCCAGCATGGCGGCGAAGCCCGCGGGGCTGTTGGTCTCGATGATCCCGCCCTCATGCACCAGGGCCTGCCAAAGGGCGATGTCCTGCATCACGGCGATCGTCGCGGCATGGATGCGCGCGAGCACCGGCGCCGGGATCCCGGCCGGCGCGAAGAGCCCATACCAGTGCTGGCGGCCGAGATCGGTCAGCCCTGACTCGGCGAAGGTCGGGGTCTGCGGCAGGGCGCCGACGCGCGTGTCGCCGGTCACCGCGATCACCTTCACGCGCCGCTCGGCGGCGAGGCCGAGCCAAGCGGGGATGCCGTCGATCGCGAGCGGGATGTCGTTGCGCACCACGCCCTGCTGCATCGGTCCCGTGCCGCGATAGGGCACGTCCATCAGGCTGATCCCGGCGGCGACCTGCAGCGCCTCCCCGGTCAGGTGGGTGGAGTTGCCGCGCCCGGTGATGCCGTATTGCAACGGCTCGCGCGCCGCCTTGGCGAGGGCGACGACGCCCGCCATGTCGTTCGCCGGCAGCCCGGTATTGGCATAGAGCGCGAGCCGCGTGCGGATCAGCAGCGAGATCGGCTGGAACTGCGCCGCAGTATAGGGCAGGCGGCGGAACAGGAAGGGGTTGGTGAGGAAGGTGGTCGAGGTCCCCATGAACAGGGTGGCCCCGTCCGCCGGTGCCGATGCGACGTATTCCGCGCCGATGATCGTCGTCGCCCCACCGCGGTTGTCCACCACCACCGGCGCTTCGAGCCGCGCCGCCAGGGCCTGCGCGAATTGCCGCGCGAAGAGGTCCGGCCCGCTGCCGGCGCCATAGGGTACCACGAACCGGATCGGCCGGGCCTGCGCCGAAGCGGGCCGTCCGGCCGCGAGGGCGACCGCGGCGCCGAGCGCGGCGCGGCGAGGCATGCGGAATGCCATGACGGGATCCTCCATCTTGCTTGCGGGGGCAGGTCTAGACCCTGACTGACCGTCCGGTCAATGCGAGGATGGCCTGTCCTGCTGCACCGCCTCGGCCAGGAAGTCGAGGAAGACGCGCGTCTTCGCCGGCATCAGCCCGGATTGGCGGAACACCGCATAGATGCCGAGGTCGAAGCCGGTATTCGTCGCCAGAAGGCGCGGCAGCAGCCGCCGCAACCGTCCCGCGGAGAGGTCCTCCCGCACCGTGTAGTCGTCGAGCAGGGCGATGCCGTGGCCGGCCAGCGCCATCTCGCGCAGCACCTCGCCATTGTTGGTGGTGAAGCGGGCGGGGATGGTCAGCTCCTCCGGCACGCCCTTGTCGAGGAAACGCCAGACCACGTCTTCCGGCCCCTGCCAGTAGGTCAGGCAGTGCTGGGCGAGGAGGTCGCGCGGCACAGTCACCTTCGGCATGCGGGCGAGGTAGGCCGGGCTTGCCACCAGCACGCGCTCGCAGCGCAGCAGCCGCCGTTGCATCAACGCGGCATCGGCCGAGGGGCTGAGACGGAGGTCGATATCCACCTCGTCCTCAGCCATGCGCGCGGGGTGCTCGGTCAGGCGCAGCTCGACCCGCAACTCCGGATAGCGTGCCTGGAAGGCGGGGATCAGTGGCGCGACCACGCGCATGCCGAACATCAGGCGCGAATGGATCCGCAGCGTGCCGCGCGGCGTGGCTTGCAGCGCGGTGGCGGCGGCCTCGGCATCGGCGATATCCTGCAGGATCGGCTCCAGCCGGGCGAGGTATTCGCGCCCCGCCTCGGTCAGGGTGAGGGTACGGCTCGTTCGGTTCAGGAGCTGGACGCCGAGGCCGGCCTCCAGCGCCGCCACTTGGCGCGAGACCGACGCCGGCGACAGCCCGGCATGGCGCCCGGCCGCGGAGAAGCTGCCTTCCCGCACCGCACGCGCGAAAAGCTCCATCGATTGCAGCCGTCGCATGTTCCACCTTTACGGAAAGCGCAAAGATACTGTGCTGACTTACCGTATTGTTGCGATAGGTGGCGATCCCCTAATCTCGGGCCATCGGTAAGCGGGGAACGAACTCCATGGAATTCGGCATCTTCATGCTGATGCAGCAGCGTGGCTATCACCAGACCTCGGACCAGGTGCTGCGCGCCGCGGTGGAGCAGACCATCGCCGCCGACCAGGCCGGCTTCGACGCCGCCTGGTATGCCGAGCACCACTTCTCCAATTACGGTCTCTGCCCCTCACCGCTGATGATGGTCGCGCATGTGGCGGGGCTGACGAAGCGCATCCGCCTCGGCAGCGCGGTCTGCGTGCTGCCGATGTACAATCCGGCGCGGTTACTCGCCGAGGCGGGCTTCGCAGATGCCATCTCCAATGGCCGGCTCGAGCTCGGCATCGGCTCCGGCTACCAGAACTACGAGTTCGAGCGCTTCGGCGTGAAGATCGAGGAGGCGCTGCCGATCTTCCACGAGTTCCTCGACGTGCTGAAGGCCGGCATGACGCAGAAGGGCTTCATCTACGAAGGCAAGCATCTGCGTTTCCCGAAAACCGCGATCAGCATCCGTTCCGTGCAGAAGCCGATGCCACCCATCTGGATGGCCACCGGCAATCCCGAGACCATGGGCCTTGCGATCCGCGGGGGCCATTCGCTCTTCGTGACCGCGCTGCTGCAGGGCACCGAGAAGCTGCAGCAGATGCGCGCGACGCTGTCCGGCATCGCCGCGAAGGAGGGGCGCGACATCGATGATACGCGCGTCGGCCTGCTGCGCTGCGCCTTCGCCAGCGACAGCGAGGCCGAGATCACCAGCTACCTCGAGAATGCGCGCTACCAGCGCCGTATCTCGGAGGCACTGAAATTCCGCCGCGCCCATTCCGATGATGGCTTCCTGGTGCACGAGGAGGAGAGCCCGAACGACATCCCGTTGGAGCAGATGCGCGCCAACCTGCCGGTCGGCAGCGTGGATCGCGTGATCGAGCGGATGGTCGAGGAGATCCGCATCCTCAAGCCGAAGCACCTCGCGATCCAGATCCAGCCCGGCGACTTCGACACGCGCAGCACGCTGAAGCAGATCGCACTGTGGGGCGAGCGGATCATTCCCGCGATCCGCAAGGAGCTCGGCAGCGGGGTGCCGTCGGCTTCGATGGCCGCTGAATGATGCGCAGTCACGACGCCTATGGCCCAACTCTTGGCGAGGCGATGCGGTTCTCGCCCGCTGAAACGGAAATTGGTCCGATAGCGGCGGATGCCTAAGCGATCCCTTGATTTCATTATTGGTTCGTCTATCTGCGTGTCACGCACCGGTTCGTGTCTCACGGCCGCGGCTAGTAGGTCCAGAAGCAGCACCCCCTCGGAGCGGCATCAGTCCTACCGAGTGGGTTTCGCAAGCAGCGCTTGCGGACCACGGTAGTGCTTGTGCTGCGTTCGCGTGTGGCCGGTTGGCACTCAGTCGCCCTCTTCAATCTGCGGTCCGGCGCGATGCGTCGGACTGCTTTGTTAAGGGCTGGACCCATGACTGCTTCCGTTCGAGCTCGCCGGCGCCCTGCCGGCCCGTCTGATCCCACTCCCGACCTCCAGTGGATGAAGCGCCTCGCGCTGTCGGTGACCAACCGACCGCCGGCTGCGCTCCAGCCCGCCGCCCGCAATGCCCGCACCCACTCGCGCAAGCAGGTGCAGCAGATTGCGGCGAGCATCCGTGAGTTCGGCTTCGTCAACCCGATCCTCGTCGATGCCGAGGATCGGGTCATCGCCGGCCACGGCCGGGTCGAAGCCGCCAAGCTGCTCGGCCTCCCCGAGGTGCCGGCGGCCCGCCTGGATCACCTTACCCCTGCGGAGAAGCGCGCCTACATCATCGCCGACAACGGCCTGGCCGAGCTGACCGGGTGGGACGATGCCACCCTCACGGCCGAGCTGCGGGAGCTTTCGGCCCTCGATCTCTCCTTCGATCTGGAGATCACCAGTTTCGACACCGGCGACATCGAGCGCCTCATCTCCGCGGTCGACGCAGCCGATGCTGATCCGGCCGACGAGCTCCCGGAGCCGGCGGCCACCGCGGTCGCGCAGCCCGGCGCCCTCTGGCCTTTCGGCCAGCACCGCCTAATGTGTGGCACTGCTGCCGCGCGATGCGCCGTGGCTCGCCGCGTAGATCAGCGAGCTGCTAGCCTTCCCGAACGGGGCGCATGACGACCAGGTCGACAGCACCTCGCAGGCCCTGGGGTGGCTGTCGCGGAGGATCGCCGCGAGCATCCCACCGATGAGGCCAAACCCGACACGGCCTGCAGGCGCTGCGCGACGGCGCCATGAGGGCGAGGCGCCGCGGCGGTTGGGGGGGGTTTACAGGCCAGGGCCTCGACGGCCCTGGCGCCTGTCGGGACGCCCCTGCGGGCGCCGGCATGGGCGCCTAGCCGATGGGGTGCAGTACGACGCCGCAGTCGGATGATGTGGCGTCGGCCGTGACCAGTCAACATCGCTTCCGTGTGGCGACCCATCCACCACTATCGGAGTGCTCTGCTGCCCTCCGGCAGGGCAACTTGGCCAAGTCGGCGAAGGACACGCGCGACCACCGTCTGGGCTGCTGCTGACCACCCACTCGGCCGGCGCCTTCGCAGCGGCAGTCTCTCGCGCTGCCGGGGCGGAGGATTTCTGGCTCATCTTCACTCCATCGATGGTTACGATGAGCCAGAAATCCTCCACTCCTCAACATCCCCGATCTGTCTCATTGGCGCCGACGCCGGACAAGGGGCTGGAGGAGCCGGCCCAGGACTCCTTTCACGGCCGCGTGGCTATGGCATCGGCCGTCGCCGCGCTGGCCATCGCCACCTCCTGGACGGCGACGACGTGGTCGCGTTGTGGCGGGCATGGTGAGGATCGCGGCCCCGGCCTGCCGCCGCGCCATGTCGACGATGTGGTCATGATGCGTGAAAAGGACGACCTGCGCGGTACGGCCCAACCGACTCAACAAGGCCAGGGTCGCGTCGGCGCGACGATCGTCGAAATGCACCAGGAGGTCGTCGGCGATGAACGGCAGCGGCTCGGCCTGCGCGGCATGCGCCTCAAGGCCGCGACGCGTAGCGCCAGGTAAGCTGATCGCCCGTCCCCTCGCTCAGCCCCTCAATCGGGCACTCGATCCCATGCTCCATGCGCGGACCGGCGATTGCCGGGCCAGGATTGCGCTGTGCTAGGCTGAGCAGCAGGCATAGGATTGCATCGATGGCGACACGTGCAACAGTCGATTTCAGCATCTCCCCGATCGCTCCGAGACGACGCGCGATCCATGGCGTCACCATCGGGATCATGGTGCTGGACACGCAGTTCCAGCGCCTTCGGGGCGATATCGGACATGGCACTACGTGGCGATTTCCCGTGCAGTACGCCGTCGTCCGCGGTGCGACGCCCGACCGGATCGTGCGGCCGACGATCGACGATGGTGTGCTCGACCTGTTCGTGCGTGCGGCGGAGGAGCTTGTTGCATTCGGCGTCGACGGCATCACGACAAGCTGCGGTTTCCTCGCGCTGCTGCACCCGGAACTTGTCGCCAGGTGCCCTGTTCCCGTCGCCACCTCGGCCCTGCTACAGATCCCGCTCGTGCAAAGCATGCTGCCGGCCGGCAAGCGGGTCGGTGTGTTGACGATGGACAAGGCGTCGCTGACGCCGGCGCATTTTCGCGCCGTCGGAGCGCCCACGGACCTGCCGATCGGCGGCATTCGGCAGGACAGCATTTTTCGCCTCAACCACAAGACTTCCGCCGCCGTGGTGCGCCACGCCGATCACGAGGCCGCCGTGCTGGAGGCAGCAAACGAACTTCTACGTCAGCATCCGGATGTCGGTGCCCTTGTGCTCGAATGCACCAACCTCCCGCCCTACTCCGCGTCGCTGGAGGCAGCGTTTGGCTTGCCCGTTTACGACATCGTAACGCTGGTCGAGTGGTTTCACGCCGGATTGCGGCCGCGCCGGTTCTGACCCTTCTGGCGAGAGCCGCTGCTGGCTGGCCGACCTTTTCCAGGAACGGCCAGATGCTCTTTGCAGCCAAACCAAAGGGCATGCTGAAGGGCCGAAAGGTGATGCTCACGCGACCGGCGCCAGTCGCCGCGAGTTCCGACGTTTTCTCCGCCACGGTCGCGACCGAGCCGCAAAGAACACAAGCAAATGCCTACTCAGCAGCGGTAGCGCGGCCACGGCGCGTGGCATACCGATTAACGTGCGGCCTCAGACCGAGATTCTCCCGCAGCGTCGCGCCTTCATAGGCCGTGCGGAAGCGGTCGCGTCGCTGGAGTTCGGGCGTCACAAACTCCACGAAATCGTCGCAGCCCGCCGGGAGATGCGTTGGCGTGATGTTGAAGCCGTCCGCCGCACCTGTGTCGATCCACTCCTCCATCACATCCGCAATGTCGGCCGCTGTGCCGATCAGGCAGAATCCGCCGGCACCGACCAAGGACAGACACAGGTCGCGGATGGTCCAGTTGCTCGCGCGCACGCGCGCCATGATGCGTGCGACGCCGCTCCGCACCTGAGCCTCCCCCTTCGGCTCTGGCACCGGGCCATCGATCGGGTAGCCGCTGAGGTCCCCGAACTCGTTATAGACGCGCGCCAGACCCACCAGCGGATCAACCAGCGCCTGTAGTTCGTCGAACTTCGCTTGCGCCTCGGCCCGCGTGCGCCCGACGATAGGGCGCAGCGCCGGCATGATCTTCAGGTCGTCCGCGTCGCGTCCATGGCACGCGAGACGTCCCTTGACATCGGCATAGTACTCGCGCGCCGCAACGATGTTGTCCTGCGCCGCATAGATCACGTCGGCATGCTGCGCGGCGATGTCGCGCCCCTGACCCGCTGCGCCCGCCTGCACCAGGATCGGGCGCCCCTGCGGCATGCTCGCGACGTTGAGTGGCCCGCGCACCTGGAAATGCTTTCCTCGATGGTTGAGCAAATGCATCTTCGCTTCGTCGTAGAACAGGCTGTTGGCGCGGTCATAGACCAGCGCATCCGGCTCCCACGAATCCCATAGTCCCGTCACAACCTCGACAAACTCGGCGGCGCGCTCATAGCGCGTGTCGTAATCCAGATGCTTCGCGCGGTTGAAGTTGCGTGCCTCCGCATCCGACCAGGAAGTGACGACATTCCACCCCGCACGGCCGCCGCTGATCAGGTCCAGCGTCGCGAATTTCCGGGCGATGTGATACGGCTCATTGTAGGTGGTCGAGGCGGTGGTGACCAATCCGATATGCTTCGTCACTGCGGCAAGCGCGGGCAGCAGTGTCATCGGCTCCATCTCGACGAGTTCATAGCCAGAGCGGGCCAACGACCCGGCGGGCTCGTCCTTCTCGCGGATGCCGATGCCGTCGGCGAAGAAAATCATGTCGAACAGGCCGCGCTCGGCAGTCTGCGCGTTGCGGACATAGTGGTCGAAGCGCAGCGTGCCGTCGGCCGGCACATCCGGATGCCGCCAGGCGGCGACATGGTAGCCTAACCCGCGCATCGACATGCCGAGCTTGATGTGACGCTTCGCGGTCATGCAGTCGTCCTTATGGCCTCGCGGCGCGGCTTGTGTTCGAGGGTGGGGATCGCCGCAATCAAAGCCTGGGTGTAGGGGTGCTGCGGCGCGCCAAATACCTCCTCCGGCGTGCCCGCTTCGACAATGCGACCATGGCGCATAATGGCGACGCGATGCGCGATGTGCCGCACTACGCCCAGGTCGTGGGAGATGAACAAGTAGGAGGTACCGAGGCGTTCCTGCAGATCTCGCAGCTGGTTCAGGATCGCCGCCTGGACGGAGATGTCGAGTGCGGAGGTTGGCTCATCGCAGATGACGAGCCGTGGTTCAGCGGCGAAGGCACGCGCAATAGAGACGCGCTGCTTCTCGCCCCCCGACAATTGGTGTGGATAGCGGTCGAGATAGCGTTCCCCGAGCTTCACCGCATCCAGCAGTTCCAGCACGCGTGCACGCAGATCGGCCGACCAATGCGCGATGCGATGCAGCTTCAGCGGCCGCGCGACGATGTCCTCCACCGTCCAGTGCGGGTTCAGCGCGGCTTCGGGGTTCTGGAAGATGAACTGGATGGCACGTTGTTCGGCCCGCACGCGGTCCTGCACCATGGGTCGGATGACTGAGTTTTCGAGTAGGATGTCCCCGGCATTGGGACGCAGGAGGCCGGCGACGCAGCGCGCGAGTGTCGTTTTGCCGGACCCGCTCTCCCCCACGACAGCCAGGGTGCGCCCCTGCGGAATATCGAGTGATACGTCATCGACCGCGCGCACTAGTCGTTGTTGCCGCAGGAAGGGTAGCTTCAGGCGGGACGTGCGGCCGAAGCTGCGCTCGACGCCGATGATCTGCAACAGCGGACGGTCGGTCGATGCCGCAGGAACCGCGATGGCATCGGGCATCGGCGTAGCGCCGCGCGCGATGCGGTCGCGTTCGAAGCAGCGCGCACGATGGCCGGGGCCGACCGTCTCCAGCGTCGGGATGCCGCGACGGCATTCTTCCTGCGCCGAGGCACAGCGCGGCTCGAAGATGCAGGCTACAGGCACGGCGCGCAGATCCGGCAGGCGGCCGGGAATGTCGGTGAGGCGTGCCTGCGTGTGGTCGATCGTCGGCAGTGCGTTCATCAGCCCGATCGTGTAGGGGTGGCGCGGTGCGCGCAGCACCTGCGCCGTGCTGCCTTCCTCGACGAGTTGCCCGGCGTAGAGCACGCCGACGCGATCGCAGACCTGCGCGACCACGCCCATATTGTGACTGATGAACAACACCGCGATGCCGAGCGCGCGCCGCAGATCGTTTACCAGGTCGAGGATCACCGCCTCGGTTGTCACGTCGAGCCCGGTGGTGGGCTCGTCCATCACCAACAGGTCGGGATCGCAAGCTAGGCCCATGGCGATGACGACGCGCTGCTGTTGCCCGCCCGAGAGTTGATGCGGGTAGCGATGCGCGATCTCATCCGGATAGGGCAACTGTACCTGGCCGAGCAGGGTGACCACGCGCGCCCAAGCAGTGCGGCGATCGGTCTTGCGATGGCGGCGGATGGTTTCCGCGATCTGCTCGCCCACCTTGATGGCCGGATTCAGCGCGCTCATCGGGTCCTGATAGACCATGGAGACGACGCGCCCGCGCGTGGCGGCGAGCGCCTGGGGGGTCATTTCCATCACGTCCTGGCCGCGCAGCATGATGCGGCCCATCACGCGTCCTGCCGGCACATGGCGCAGCACGGCGTAGGCAAGGCTGCTCTTGCCCGATCCGGATTCACCGATGAGGCCGTAGGCCTCCCCCGGCGCGATGCGAAAGGAGACGTCGCGCACCGCCTTCAAGCCGCCCGCTTCGCTGCCATAAGTGATGGAAGCGCCGATCACTTCGAGCGTCGGTGCGCTGGAATAGGCCGGGGGCGCATCCGCGTCGAGAGCCTGCGGTTCAACGTTCATCGGGCGCGGTCGCCTCCTGGCATAGCGATACTTCGCCTCAGGCGCTCGCCCACCAGCACCGTGCCGACCGAAACGATGGCGATGGCGAGCGAGGGGAAGACCGGCAGCCACCAGGCGAGTTCAATGAACTGCTGCCCATCCCGCACCATCAGCCCCCAGGCCGGCGTCGGCGGCGTCACGCCGATGCCGAGATACGCGAGTGAGGCGGAGAGCAGGATCGCCGAGGTCACGCGCAGCGAGAAATCCACCACGATGATCATCAGAACATTGGGCAGCAATTCGCGCGCCAGGATGAACAGCCGCGATTCGCCACGGGAGCGCGCGGAATCAATGAACTCCCGTGTCGCGAGGTCCAGCACCACGGACCGCACCAACCGCGCCGATCGCGGCCAGAACACCAATCCGATCGCCGCGACGACGTTGACCGGGGCCGGCCCCAGCATGACCACGATGAGCATGGCGAGGATCAGCCCCGGGAAGGACATCAGCGTGTCCATGACGCGCATGATGCTCTCATCGACCACGCCGCCGAGATAGCCGGCGACGAGGCCCGTCGTCGTGCCGAGGAAGACGCCAACCGCGGCTGCCGCGAGCGCGACCAGCAGCGTCGGCTGCGTGCCCGCGATGATTCGGCTGAACAGGTCGCGGCCGAACTCATCCGTGCCAAATGGGAAGGCGGCGCTCGGGGCCTCCAGCGAATGCAAGGGATCGAAGGCCAGCGGATCGCGTGGCGCGATCTGCGCTCCGAAAGCAATGAGCGCGACCATTACAAGCAGGAAGCCGATACAGGCGATGTCGCCGACTCCGAGGCGGCGATACAAGGCCGGCAGGGGGAGTGCGATGGCCATGCTTCATCAGCCCCTCAGCCGTGGGTTCAGCAACAGCGCCGCGACGTCGGCGCAGAGATTGCCGATGCCATAGGCCGCGGCGACCACCAGCACGCCCGCCTGGATCGTGGGGATGTCGCGGTAGCTGACCGCATTGGTCATCATCTGACCGATGCCGGCGTAGGAGAACAGCGTCTCAACCACGACCAGCCCGCCGATCACATAGCCGAAATACATGCCAATCTCGGTGACGGTGGGCGGCAACACGTTGGGCAGCGCGTGCTTCATCACCACCTTCCACCGCGGCAACCCCTTCAGCGTCGCGGTGCGGACATAGGGACTGGCGAGCGCCTGTATCATCCCCGCTCGCGTCACCTGGCTGATGATGGCCAGCATGCCGATCACTAGCACGCCAATCGGCAGGACCAGGGCCGAGGGCCGCGAGAGTGGATTCTCATTCGGATCCATCAGGGAGGAGCCGGGCAGCAGCGGCAACCAGATGGAGAAGACAAGGATTGCCAGGAGCCCAATGACATACTCCGGGAGCGCATGCGTCCCGACGGCGAAGCCGCTGATGACGCGATCCATCACACCGCCCGGCTTTAGTGCGGCGAGTACGCCGAGCAGGATCGACAGCGGCGCCGCAATCGCGAGCGTGATACCGCCCAGGATCGCGGAGTTTCCGAGCCGTCCCAACAGCATCGGCGCGATCGCCTGGCCGTGCTGGAGGGACCGACCGAAATCGCCGTGCAGCAAGCCGATGATCCAGGCGATGTATCGGTCGCCGAGCGGCTGGCCAAGGCCCATCCGCTCGCGCACCGCCTCGACCATCTGCGGCGTCGCCATGTCGCCGAGCACGGCAGTCGCCACATCCCCGGGCAGGACGTTCACGATGCCGAAGGTCAGCAGCGACACCGCGAACAGCACCAACACCAGCAGCATGCAGCGCCGCAAGATGAAGGCGATGATCGTCATCGCCGGATCACGCGGCCAACCACATCCCGCGCATCTCGACTGTGCCGAAGCGCGGCGGCACGAAGCCCTGCACCTTGTCGGTCGAGATGCCGAGATAATTCCGGAAGTACGGGATCAGGCGATCGGAGCTCGCGCTGATCATGCGCAGCACGTCGCCGGTGACGGCCTTGCGTCGCTCGAGATCAATCTCCGCGATCATCGTGTCGAGCTTGTCGTCAAGGCCCGGCACCGACTCGATTTGCGCGTAGTTATAGAGTGATCTGCTATGATAAATGCGGTGCAGTGCATCGAACAGCGTCGCCGACCCCGACCAGTAGGAGGTATAGAGCGGCATCTTGCGCGAGACATTCGCGGCGTATTCAGTATAGGGCACGTCGCGCACGCGCAGCGTCACCCCGATCTGCGCTGCCGCCTGAGAGAAGGCGAGCACCATCTTCGGTGCCGGCTGGCGGTCGGAGCTGGTGAAGAAGTCCAGGCTGATTGGCGGTACACCCGATTCCTGGATGAGCTGCCTGGCCTTCGCGAGATCCTGCGAATTCTGCGGCATCGGTGGGATGTAGATGTTGCCTGGCGGCAGCGGCTGGTCGTTGCCCTGCACGCCCTGGCCGAACAGCACTGAGGTGACCGTCGCCGGGCGATCGAGAATATGGCGGAAAGCCTGGCGCACCTTCACATTGTCGAAGGGCGCCATGTTCCCCATGATGTTGATCGCGTGGTAGTCGCCTGTGACTTCCGAGTATGCCTTGAAGCCACGGGCACTGCGCATGGCGAGGAACATCTCGACCGGGATCTGTGTCAGCAGATCGACCTGGCCGCCGCGCAGCGCGGCCTGCATCGCCACCGCCTCCCGGATGAAGACCATGCGCACGCCATCGAGGTGCAGCACATCCGGGTTCCAGTAGTTCGGATTGCGCTCAACCGTCAGACTGCTGCCCGGCTGAAAATCCTTGAAGATGAAGGGCCCGGTGCCGTTCGGCGTGTTGCGCAGGTCGTCGATACCCTGCGCCGGGAGGATGCGCGCCTGGCGAAAGGCGAGTTGCACTGGGAATTCGCCAAATGGCACCCGCAACTTGAAGCGCACCTTGTGCGGACCTTCGGCCGTAATGGCCGTCACCGGACCGAAGGCGCCGGAGCCGACGCCGGATCGCGCCGGATCCATCGAGCGTTCTACCGTCGCGACGACATCGGCCGAGGTGAAGTCGCGACCGCTGTGGAACCTCACGCCCTCACGCAGCGTGAGCACCCATTCCGCGCCGCCAGTCTCCGGCACCCAGGTCAGTGCCAGCATAGGCACCGGCTGCGTATCCGCATCGAGCGAGACCAGATTGTCATAGACCATCTGGCTGTATTCCATGCCCGAGAAGGAGTTCGTCATCTGCGGGTCGAGCGTGTCGGGCGGGTCAGGGCGGCAGAAGCGCAGCGTGCCACCCTTGCGCGGCGTGCCTTGCGCGCGGGCCGGCCGCGCGATTGCCGCGCCGCCGGCCATCCCGAAGGCCGCGGCCGAGCCGAGCAGCGTTCTCCGCGTCATGCCCGGGATGATCAGGGTGTCGGTCTCGGTACGGTGCATCGCGGCATCTCCCAGGCTGAACGACAGTGGTAGCGTTCAGGCCGATCGTCACGGTGGCGACAGATCGCCTGACCTTCGTGACGGACGCTCTCTCCCGTATCGCGCCCGCAGCTTGGCGCGCATCGGGATACTAGATCCGGCAGGTGGCGCGGGCGCGAGTCGGAATCGCGTGCCGCGGCGTGAAAAAAGGGCGAGCCATCGGAAACTTGCCCAGGATCAAGGACGAAGTGGCCCCGTCGCGCATCAGCATGCCTCATTCGCGGGCGTGCACATCAAGCGGCATATCGGCTCGGCGCCGCGGCGAGGCCCAGCCTGCTGCGCAACGTGCCCTGAGCGGGCACCGCATCGCGTAGCCCCTGCCGGGACAGCGCGGACATCAACCCCACAGCGAGATTCGTGATCATGTCGGGTAAATCCGGCAGATGGACGACGAACCCATCGACCGCCCGTGCACTACGCCATTCCCCCATCAGCGCCGCCAGCATCGCGGGCGTCTCCGAAAGCCGCAGCGGACCCGGCTGAACTGTCGCACCCTCTGGCGCGATGCTGGCCAGGATACAGACCGCATCCGGCGTACGGCTGTGCGCGGCGAGCCCCCGCAGCAGCGCCGCGCAGGCCGCTCGCGCATCCGCTAGATGCCGTGGCATGATCTGCACGAGCTCCGCTGTCGTCGCAGCCAACTCGTCGCCGATTGCCGTGCCGGCCAGCACCATCATCGGCGGGCGCCCCTGCGGCGGACGTGCGGTATCGAGCGGGCCGCGCACGCGATAATGCGGCCCGTGGTGATTGAGCCAGTGGAACTTTGCGCGGTCGAAGTACATGCCGCTCGCCTTGTCGCGCATGAAGGCGTCGTCGTCCCAGGAATCCCACAACCCGGCGATCACCGTGGCGAGTTCCGCCGCGCGGGGTGCTGCGGCATGACTTTCCGGCAAAGCCAAATGTCCGAAACGTTCTGCTTCCGACGGAGGCGGCGCCGGCTGCAGCGACCAGCCGAAGCGCCCGCGGCTGATGTGGTCGATCGACCCCATCCGGCGCGCGAGGTTGTACGGATTGTGGAAGGGCGCGGAGCAGGACGGGATCAGGCCGATCCTCTCTGTGACCGCGGACAGCGCGGCCGCGATCGCGATCGGATCAAGGCCTGGGCGTTCCGGTAGGCAGAGGAAGTCGAAGCCCGCTGCTTCCGCCGCCTGTGCCGCTGCCAGCACCTGGTCGAGATCGGCGACCGCCCCCGAGGCGCTCAGCGCGACGCCAAGCGGCATCATCACGCCACCTCCGCCATTGGCACGCCCTGTCGCAGGCCCAGATGGTCGCTCAGCGTCGTGCCCTCATACTCCGTGCGGAACAGGCCGCGGCGCTGCAGTTCGGGGACTACGAGCTCGATGAAGTCCACGGCATCGACCGGTATGCAAGGCGGCTGGATGTTGAAGCCATCCGCGGCGCCAGTGGTGAACCATTCCTCCATAAGGTCGGCAACCATCGTCGGCGTGCCGACCATGCCGAGATGCCAGAAGCCGCCGGAGACCAGTTCGTAGAGTTGGCGGAGCGTCAGGCCATCGCGCCTTGCCTTGGCCAGTGCGCCGACTACGAAGTCGCTTTTGCGCCCTCCGGGCATCGGCAGGTCCGGTACCGGCCCGTCCAGGTCATAGCCCGTGTAATTCGGGAAGCTGTTAACGGCGAGCAGTCCCAGGCCGAGCCGCGGCTCGATCAGTGCCTGCATGCGGTCGAACTTGTCGCGCGCCTCCTGCACCGTGCGGCCGACGAAGGCCATGATCCCTGGCATCATCTTCAACTCGTCCGGGTCGCGCCCGTACTTCGCCAGTCGCCCCTTTACCGAGGCGTAGTACGCGCGCGCCTCCTCGATGTTGGGCTGGCCGCCATAGACGACATCGGCGCAGCGCGCTGCAAGTTCCTGTGCATTGTCAGATTCGCCTGCGGTGAAGAGCGGGATACGATGCGCACCGGGTGGCAAGTCGAACGAGCCGCGGACACGGAAATGCTTACCCTGATGATCGATGGGGCCGGACTCGAGCCCGCGCATCACCGCGACAAATTCGGCTGCGCGTTCGTGCCGTTCGTCGGACGGCGCGACCTTGTCGAGGCCGAAGTTCCGCGCCTCGTCGATGCTGAAGCCGGTGACCATGTTCCAGCCGGCGCGGCCATGGCTGATACGGTCCAGCGTTACCAACTGCCGCACCAAATTGAAGGGTTCATTGTAAGTCGCGGAGGCGGTGGGCACGAGGCCGATATGCTTCGTCACCATCGCGAGCGCGGTCAGCAGAGCGGTGGGTTCGTGCTTGACGAGCTGATGCTCCATCTCTCGCGCGATCTCTGGGCGGTCGAGGTCGCGCACCGCCGATGAATCCGCCAGGAAGATGCCGTCCAGCTTCGCGGCCTCGGCCAATCTCACGCAGTGGACGAAGTGTCGAAAGTCCACATTGCCGTCGGCCGGCACGTCGGGATGCCGCCAGGCGGCGTAGTGGTAGCCGAGATTTGCGATCGAGAGCCCGAGGCTCATCATGCGCTTGCGGGGCTTCATTCCGCGGCCTCCGCGACCGGGGTGGCATGGATGCTGGGCGGCCGCGGCAGGCCGAGATTCTCGCGCAGCGTGCGGCCTTCATACGCCGTGCGGAACAGGCCACGGCGCTGCAGCTCCGGGACAACGAGATCGACGAAGTCCTCGCCGCCGCCGGGCAGGTAGGGCGGCTGCACGTTGAAGCCATCCGCCGCGCCGGTGGTGAACCACTCCTCCATCATGTCCGCGATCGTCTTCGGCGTACCGATGATGCCGAGCGACCAGAAGCCGCACAGCGCGACATCGAACAACTGCCGCAGCGTCAGTTTCTCATCCCGTGCGCGGCGCATCAGGGCGAGGGTCAGTTCGGGCTCGCGCCCGCCGAGCTTCTCGGACCCCATGAACTCGCTGCGCATCGTCATATCGGGCAGCGGATCGTCCAGGCCATAGGCGCTGAGGTCGGGGAAGTGATTCACGATGAGCTGCCCGATGCCGACTTCCTTCGGCATCACGCTCTGCATCAGCGCGAACTTGTCCTCGGCTTCGGATTGCGTGCGCCCGACATAGCATTGGATGCCGGGCATCATCAGCAGGTCCTCGGGCTTGCGCCTGTACTTTGGCAACCGCCCCTTCACCGAGGTGTAGTAGGCGCGCGCGGCCTCGATGTTCGGCTGGCCGCCGTAGCACATGTCGGCCAGTTCGGCCGCAAGGTCCTGCGAATTGTCGGATGTGCCCGCGGTGATGATCGGCAGGAAGCCCTGCGGCGGGCGCGACATGTCGAGTGGCCCGCGCACCTTGAAGTGCCTGCCGTTATGATTCAGCAGATGCACCGAGCCCGGCCGGAAGAACTGCCCCGATTCCTTGTCGCGGACAAAGGCGTCGTCATCCCAGGAATCCCAAAGCCCGCGCATGACATGCAGGAATTCCCGCGCGCGGTCGTGCCGCGTGTCGGAATCGATCGGCTTGTCGAGCCCGAAATTGCGCGCCTCGTCCAGCCCGTGGCTGGTCACCATGTTCCAGCCGACGCGACCGCCCGACAGGTGGTCGATCGCCGCCATGCGCCGGGCGAAGTTGAAGGGATGCCAGTAGGTGGTGCTGGCGGTCGGCATCAGGCCGACATGCTTCGTCACGACGGCGACCGCTGCCATGGCGAGCGTCGGGTCGACCTTCACCTGCGCCTGTTCCCGGTCCCGCGCGATGCGCGTGTCGTCGACGCTGAGGATGGAGGACCAGTCGGCGAGAAAGACGAAGTCCATCTTCCCGCGCTCCGCGAGCTGCGCGGCCTTCACATGGTGCTGGATCGAGGTGGCGCTCAGCACATCCACATCCGGGTGGCACCAGGCGGAATAGTGGTAGCCTGCCGAGGCGATCGACAGGCCAAGCTTCATCTGCCTCATGCCTGAATCTCCTCCCGGTGCGCCGCGTAGCGGCTGACGGCGGGTGTCATGCCGAGCCGCTCACGCAGCGTCGTCTCCTCGTACTCCTTGCGGACCAATCCGCGCCGTTGGAGTTCAGGGACTACCAGATCGACAAATTCCGCGGCGCCGCCGGGCAGGTAGGGGCACTGGATGTTGAAGCCGTCCGCTGCGCCGGTGGTAAACCATTCCTCCATCGCGTCGGCGATGTCAGCGCCCGTGCCAACCTTGCCGTACTGCCAGAATCCTTCTGCGATCATCTCGTAGGTTTGGCGAATGGTGAGGTTCTCTTGCCGCACACGCTCCAGCAGCGCGTCGGAGAACATGTCGTAGCGCCCGCGCGACAGCTCGATCTCCGGCATCGGCCCGTCGAGATCGTGCCCACGCAGGTCGGGGAAGTTGTGCAGGCGGAGCATGCCCAGCCCGACCTCCGGCTGGATCAGCGATTGCAACCGGTCGAGCCTATCCCGCGCCTCCTGCCGCGTCCGGCCAAGGAAGGGCATGATGCCGGCGAGCACCTTTACCGCTTCGGGCGGACGGCTGTACTTCGACATCCGCCCCTTGATGTCGGCGTAGTAGGTGCGACCGACCTCGATCGTCGGCGCCGCGGAATACACGGCATCCGCATGCTCCGCGGTGAATTCGTTTGCCTGGTCGGAGTAGCCTGCAGTGATGATCGGCAGATGCCGCTGCGGCGGCGTCTGCACGTCGAGCGGCCCGCGCACCTTGAAATGCGCTCCCCGATGATTGAGGAAATGCATCTTCGCGCGGTCGAAATAGATGCCGGTGGTGCGGTCGCGCGGAAAGGCACCGTCATCCCAGCTATCGTAGAGTCCGTTGACAACATCGACAAACTCGCGCGCGCGCGCATGACGGATGTCGGAATCGATGACGGCATCATGGCCGTAGTTGCGAGCCTCATCCCGGCTGAAGCCGGTCACCAGGTTCCAGCCGATCCGCCCCCTCGCGATGTGGTCCAGCGAGGCGAAGCCGCGCGCCAGCATGAAGGGGTCATTGTAGGTTGTGGACGCCGTGGCAACGAGGCCGATCCGTTCCGTCACCATAGCCAGCGCCGCGAGCAGCGCCATGGGTTCCACGCGCAGGTGCTCATGCTCACGGTCGCGCGGGATGGAGGGGTCGTCGAGGTTACGGACGGCCGCTGAATCCGCCAGAAAGACGAAGTCCAGTTTCCCGCGTTCGGCGATGCGGGCGCATTCGGCGAAATGCTCGAAGTGCAGCATCCCGTCGGCCGGCACCTCCGGCAAACGCCAACAACCCTGGTGGTAGCCCAGGAAATGAATTGGGAGGCCCAGGATCATCCGACGTTGCATCGTGTGCTCCGCATCAGCCGGCCATGTTGCAGGGATGTTGCGATGCAGCGTCTTCCGGTTCAACCGGAAAATGTCGTATGCCGGGAAAAATTATCGAAAGGCGATATGTTTAGGCAAGTCGCGCAGCCCACGCGCCTTGTCTGCCGCTTGCACAGGCGCCGCAAAGGCTGCGATCACTACAGCGTCACTCACACATCCATCATCGGTGCCGATGCCAGCAAGCAAAGCCGTCCAGCAGCTCCGGGAGCGCCCCGCAAGTCACGACCCGATGCGGGTCCAGTCAGTGGACAAGGCCTTCCGCGTCCTGCGCGCCTTTGACGAGGCGCGGCCGTCGCTGAGCCTGACCCAGATCGCCGCCGCTGCAGAACTCGACATGAGCGCCGCCCAGCGCTTCACCCACACGCTGGTGACGCTCGGTTACCTACGCAAGGACCAGGTGACGAAGCGCTTCGAACTCACGGTGCGCACGCTCGATCTCGGCTTCCGCTACATCCGCACCAACACGCTGATCGCGCGCGCCCGGCCGTACCTGCTGCATATCAGCAATACGACGGAAGAGACGGTGAACCTGACCGTCCCCGACGATACTGAGGTTGTCTTCGTCTCTCGTATCGCTGCACGGCATGTGATCAATGCCGACATTGTCATCGGCGCGCGAACCCCGGCGTATTGTAGCGCGCCAGGTATTGCGATGCTGGCGCGGTTGCCGATCGACGATGCCATGGCCATCCTGCGTAGCTGCGATCGCCGACCAATTACGCCAAGCACGGTCTGGCGCCTGGAGGATCTGCGGGAAAAACTGCTGCTCACTGCTTCACGCGGCTACGCGACCGCCTTCGAAGAGTTGCACCACGGCGACCTTTCGGTTGCGGCCGCGATCGTGAATGCAGCGGGGTTGCCCATTGGCGCGATCAATGTCGCGACGTTGCGGTCACGTATGACGCCGAAGGCAGCCGAAGATACGTATATGTCGGTGGTCGTTGACGCAGCCCGGGCGCTTTCTCAGAGCGGATAGAGAAAGTGTGTCGTGGCCTTTGGGTAGTTCGCGAGGGCAGCAGGATGGCGTGGATGCTGGGCGCATCAATCATGCGCTGTGCGTCGCAGTACGCGAGCACACCGGCTACGCCGTGCCTGCACCTTCGCCTATCCCTCCGACCCCGAGCTATCGGTCGCCATCGCCGAGCACCGCCCGGTCGCCCCACGGCGTCTTACCTGCGCCGTCGGCGGACGCATGCGTCTAGAACGTATTTCGACCTGCCTGAATCTTTGGTCTTCCGCGACGCGGGAGGGGATCTGATTCAAGCTGACTGTCGGAGTGGAGGCCGACAGTCATGGCGAAGGCGCTGTCGGAGGGCGCCGCATCGCACAGGCGCTCGGCACCAGCCCGATGCCCGCCCGGACCGCGCTACGCCGGCTCGCTACCGAACAGGCCGGGGATGCCCTGCCATCGGGCACCGTCCTGGTCCCGCGCCTGACCCGCGCCGCCTTCCAGGAGTTGAGCGCCATCCGTGCCGAGCTCGAGCCGCTCGCGGTCCGCCTGGCCGCGACGCGGGTGGATGGGCGCACTCTCGATGGGCTGTCGGAGGTCGTGGCCGAACACGATGCCGCGCGCGCTGCCGGCTGGCCCGAGGCCTTCCTGCAGAAGGACCGCGAGTTCCTGTTCGGGCTTTATCGCAGGGCGGGCGCGCCGATGCTGCTCAGCATGATCGAGGCACTATGGCTTCGTCGTGGACCGCTGTTCTGGGATGCGCGCTGGATCCTGATGGGTCGACCGCCGGAGGCGGGTCACCGGCATGACCTGATGCTCGCCGCTTTGCGCCGGGGAGCGGGCGAGGATGCTGCGCTGAAACTGAAGACAGAGATCGAGCGGATGACAACCTTCCTACTCGAAGCCTTGCGGTTCGAGGGTGACGCGCCCACCGTGCCGCAGCCGATCCGAGCGAGACGCTGATCGGCGCGCTGGCACCCCTCCCGCAAGCTGCGTCAGGGCCGGGCGCCGCACCTTTGTATGACCGGGAAGCGCCTCCTCAGACGGTAACCTCCTGGGCAGTTTCGGAGGCCTTCCAAGGCATGAGCTTCTGTTCTGCCAGCTTCACCAAGCCATTCAGCGTGAAGGCGAGCAGCATGATGGCGATCAGCGCTGCGAAAACCCCGGCGGTGTCGAATTGTCCGGAGGCACTCGCCAGCACGAAGCCGAGCCCGCGATTGGCGGCGATCAACTCGTCCACGATCGCGCCGATCAGCGCGTAGGGTACCGAGATGCGCAGTCCGGCAAAGACCCAGGTGATCGCCGAGGGCAGCACGATCTTGCCCAGCACATGGCGCTCGTTCGTCCCCATCAGCCGCACGATGGTCACGAACTCCCGGCTGACGCTCCGAACGCCCGTGAAGGTGTTCAGGAAGACGAGGAAGAAGACGACAGTCGAGGTCAGCACAATCTTCATCCACATGCCGATGCCGATCCACAGGACGAAGAGCGGTGCCAGCGTGACCTGCCCCTGCTTGGGGATCCACGGGCTATGAGAGACTTGGCCCGTGTGGTCCTGACCCCAACTCTGGTCCGGAGCCTAGGCAACTTCTCGGGCGTGTTGAGCCTGCTCGGCGAATGCCCGCGGGGTCAAGTTTCGCAGTGACCCGTGCGGCCGTTCCTCGTTGTAGTCGCGTCTGCCGGGACACGGCCCGGTAGACCTCGAAGCGCGGTGGGACGAAGACGAGTTCGGCGCATTTGCGCAAGGCTGTGACGGACGGCATCGCCGAGCGGACACCGAAGGCCCGCGCCTCATAGCTCGCGGCGGCCACCACGCCACGTGCGGCGCCATGGCCGACCGCCACCGGCCGGCCGCGTAGGGACGGATCGTCGCGCTGTTCCACCGACGCGTAGAAGGCGTCCATGTCGATGTGGATGATCTTGCGAGCCGGGCGCTCCATCCATGGCAGGCTAGCCCATCAAGAACGTATAGTGAACAACTCAGAGGCAATGAACCTCCTTTGTCCCTTCCGTTGTTGGCACTTGCGGCCTAGCTTCGTCCGACGGAGGAACGATCCCATGCACATCCGAACAGCCGCGCTGGCCGTGGCCGGCCTTTGCATGCTGTAGGCGCCATCGCGCGCTGAGGTCACGCGCTTCGAGGTGATCGGCGCGCCGGAGATCGTCTTCGACGGCCGAACTTTCGGGGAGGTCGGGCGCTACGAGCGTATCGCGGCACGCGCCACGATCGCTTTGGATCCAGCCGATCCACGCAACGCGCTGATTGCCGACATCGCTCTTGCGCCGCGCAATGCGCAGGGCCGCGTGGAGGCCGTCACCGAGGTCGTCGTACTGCGCCCCGCCCAGGCCTTCCGCGGCAACGGCACCTTGATGGTCGAGGCGCCGAACCGAGGCCGGGAGCTCGCAGGCCAGCTTTACAATGACGGCACCGCCAACGGGCTGATGAGCGGGCGCGATGCCGGCAACGGCTTCCTGCTCCGCCAGGGCCTGACCCTGGTCTGGGTCGGCTGGCAGGCTGACATCCCGCCGGGCGAAGGACGTGGCGCGGGGCTGCGGCTGGAGGCACCGGTGGTGCCGAATGTCACCGGCGTCTCGCGCGAGGAGTTCCTCTTCGACAACACCACCACCCCGGCCATCGTGCCGCTCACCTATCCCGCGGCGAGCGAGCAGGGCGCGACGCTTACCGTGCGCGGGCGCTTCGAGGATGCGCGGCAGACGCCGCCCGGACTGTCCTTCCGCTTTGTCGATCCGAAGCAGATTGAGATTTCGCGGCCGACCGGCTTCGATGCCGGTGCGCTGTACGAGTTCACCTACACGGCGCGCGACCCAACGGTGCAGGGCATGGCCTTCGCCGCCATGCGGGACGTCGGCGCCTTCCTGATGCGGGAGCGCGGCGCCGGCAACCCGCTGGCAGCGGATGGTCGGGTCGCGGTGGATCGTGCCACCCTGCATGGCGTTTCGCAGTCGAGCCGCTTCGTGCGCGACTACCTCTATTTCGGCTTCAATGAGGATGAGCGCGGCCGGCGTGTCTATGACGCGATGCTGCCGCACATCCCGGGCACGCGACGCACCTTCACCAATGCCCGGTTCGCGCAGCCGGGGCGCAACCCGACGCCGCATGGCGACAGGCTCTATCCGGCGGACCAGTTCCCCTTCACCTACGCTGTCACGGAAGATCACCTGACCGGACGGCGCGACGGGCTGCTGCTGCGCTGCCGCCTGTCCAACACCTGCCCGTTGGTGATGCAGACGGACAGCGAATACGAGTTCTGGGGCGCGCGCGCCTCGCTGCTCGTGACCGATACGCGCGGCAATCATATCGATCTGCCGCCTGAAGTGCGCGCCTATGCCATGACCGGGCATCCGCATTTCGCCCTGGCGACGGCGACGGCCTCGCGCATCGACCGCTGCGCGTTGCCGGTGAATCCGCTGCACGCGGGGGCGCCTGCGCGGGCATTGCTGGTCGCCATGGAAGCCTGGATGCGCGAGGGCGTCGAACCGCCAGCCACCCGTTACCCCATGCGCAGCCAGGGGACGCTGGTGCCGGCGGACGGTCTCTACGCTGGGATCGCGGCGCTCGGCTATCGGGGGGCGTATGGACCGGCGCAGCTTGTGGACAACAGCGTCATGCCGCCAGCAGTGCGCGGCGAGTACGCCGTACTACTTCCGCGCGTGGATGCGGATGGCAACGCGATTGGCGGTGTCCGCAGCGTGGCGGTCGAGGTGCCGCGAGCGACCTACACGGGTTGGAATCCGCGCAGCGAAGGCCTCGCGCCAGGGGCGCTGTGCTACAATACCGGCGCCGTAGTGCCATTTGCCGCCACGCGTATCGAACGTGATGCGGCACGCGACCCGCGGCCTTCCATCGAGGAGCGCTATGCAGCGCAGGACGGCTACGTTGCCGCCGTACGCTTGGCCGCGGAGCGCCTGGTCGCCGAACGGCTGATGCTGGCGGAAGACGTTGATGCGGTTGTTGCATCCGCGAGAGCCGATACGCTGGCGAGGCTGCGTCGGTAGGATTTGTACACGGCCGTGACGCGACGGTCGGCGTGCGCCTCGATGTTCAGGCAGTTCGCCGGTCATCGGAGCGCACGGCTTCTTCAAGATTCATGACTGCTCCGCGCCCGATGCGGCCTTTCAGATTATTCACATTGCAATTCGCAAGCGGCCGTTGATTCGCGAACCCAGATGGTTCCGGTCGATTGACGTTGTTGGCGGCTTCACGCTCCAATGCCGCTCACTGCCGTAACCCGATGTCTTTTCGCGGATAGCGCTGGAATGTGGCGTTGTGCCGCGCCACGCGCTGGAACACCTGGGGGATAGGCGGTATCGCTACTATGTTTCGCAAACGTTGATCGCCTCACCGCGGTCCTCGTCGTCGACGGGCCGCCGCGTTCCTGCGAGCGATCTCGAGCAATTGGTGATCGGCCGCATCCGACGGCTCCTTGCCGATGAGGTGGCCCTGTATGCAGTGCTGCAGTCCACCGTGCCGGACGCCGCGGGGCGCCGCCGGCTGTTGGATCGGGCATCCGACCTTGATCGGAACTGGGCCAAGCTGAGCATGACCGAGGTCCGGCAGATGCTGCTCGCAATGCTATCGCGCGTTAGCCTGCATGCCGATCGGATCGACCCGCATGTGCGGCCTAGCCGCCTACTCGATCTGTTGACGGCGAGATCCGACGCACAACCTCTCGAGAGCAGCCTGCGTAAGGCGGATGCATCGGAGTTGGTCCTCTCCGTGCAGGCATCGCTGCGGCGTGCCGGGAAGGGGATCGCGATGGTGATCGGCGCGGATCCGGCAGCGGCGCCCGTTGCCGATCCAGCGATGATGCGATTAATCCGGCGCGCCCGCTCGATGTGGGACAAAGTACAGCGTCGCGAGGTGGTAGGCCTCGGGGAACTTTCAGCGCTGGAGGGTGTCAGCGGCTCCTATGCTTCGCGCCTCATCAGGCTGGCGTTCCTCGCACCGGACATCCTGACTGCAATCATGAACGGTCGGCATCCGGCAGGACTCTCAGCGGCCAGCTTGCTGCACGAGTGCCGGCGCGGCCTGCCGCTCGACTGGCAGCACCAGCGCGATGCGCTCGGGTTCCGCTGATCCCGACGAACGCCCCAACGATACCAGGGATGCAGAGGCACGCGTCGGCGTCGATCCGACGCGGTCTCGCTTTCCCGTCCGGTGCCGCATCGAGAGCCCCCGGCAAAACTCGTACTGCCGAAAGGGGCAGGAGAGACACGGGCCGGCATGGCACGCCGAATCTGGGACCACATGCTTCTCTCGGGCAGGCTGCGAGAACGACATCGGCGCACAGCCGCGGTATTCTGGGCCTTACTGCGAGGGCCCATCCCGAAGGTAAAATCCTTCAATATCAACTACTTAGCGTGGTTGGGGCGCCAGGATTCGAACCTGGGAATGGCGGTACCAAAAACCGCTGCCTTACCGCTTGGCTACGCCCCACCAGGGCCTGGCATGGGATGCCGCCGGCAATGCCGGCCGGTCGATCGCCTTATGGTGGACCGGCGCGCACGGCGCAAGCGACGCCCCGGCCGGACTGCTCCACGATCCTCATGCCTTGGCCGCCCGATGGAGCCCTCCGCCCCATCGCCACCATCTGCCAGGCAGCGCGGCCGCCGCGCCGGCCGCCTCGGCCGGATTGGCGAACAGTCCGAAGCAGGTCGCACCCGAACCGCTCATGCGGGCCAGCAGGCAGCCGGGCGACGCACGCAGCGCCGCCAGCACCTCGGCAACCGCCGGGCACAGCGCGATCGCCGGCACTTCCAGGTCATTGCCCAGGCCGCCCAGGTCCCGCGCCATGGCAACCGCATCCACCCAGCCCTCGGGCAAGGCCGCGGCCGCGGAAAACCCGCCCCGCCGCGCCGCGAAGACCGCCGGCGTCGCCAACCCGACCCGTGGATTCGCCAGCACCAGCCCGCACTCCGGGATGCGTGGCGCCGGTGCCAGCACCTCGCCGATCCCCCCCATGCGGCAGGGCCGCGATGCCACGCAAGCCGGGACATCCGCCCCAAGGCCCAAGGCCAGGGCGGCCATCCGTGCCTCCCCCCAGCCCAGCCCCCACAGCGCGTTCAACGCGCGCAGCGCGGCGGCGGCATCCGCGCTGCCGCCCCCGATGCCCGACGCTACCGGCAGCCGCTTCGTCAGCGTCAGCGCCGCCCGCGCCGGCACGCCGGCCGCCTCGGCCAGCGCACGGGCCGCCCGCAACACCAGGTTGTCGGGCTCGGCCCGCAGCGCGGCGGCCTCCGGCCCGTCCAGCGCCAGCGTCAGGCCATCGGCGGCTGCGGCATGCACGGCATCCGCCGCGCCGGCGAAGACGACCAGGCTGTCCAGCAGGTGGTACCCGTCGGCGCGCCGGCCGGTGACGTGAAGGTGGAGGTTGACCTTCGCCGGGGCGGCCTCGTTCAGCGGCGGTTCTCCGCGACCGGGTTCGAGGGCAGGCCGCTGCTGATCTTGGCCTCGATCCTCGCGCCCTCGTCGCCTTCGGGGCCGAGTGCCAGCGCGCGGCGCCACTGGAACTGCGCCTCCCGCTGCCGCCCCGCCGACCAATAGGCATCGCCGAGATGGTCATTCACCACGCTGTTGCGCGGTTCCAACTCCACCGCGCGTTCCAGCCAGCGGATCGCGCCCTGCATGTCGCCCAGCTTGTACAGCGCCCAGCCCAGGCTGTCGGCGATGTTGCCATCCTGCGGGCGCAGCGCCACCGCGCGTTCCAGCATCCGCCGCGCCTCGCCCAGATGCTCGCCCCGTTCGACCCAAGTGTAGCCGAGGTAGTTCAGCACATAGGGCTGCTCGGGGCTGAGCTCGAGCGCGCGGCGCAGATCGGCCTCGGCCCCGGGCCAGTCGCCGGCACGCTCCAGCGCCACACCACGGCTGTAGAACAGCGGCCAATGCACCGCGGCCGGCGCCGGCACGCGGCGGATCGCCTCGGAATAGGCCGCAGCCGCCTCCGCCCAGCGCTGCCGGCCGCGCATCATGTCGCCGAGCCGGGCATGGGGCTGCGACGCGGCCGGGAAGGTGGAGGCGATGGCGCGCAGTTGCGCCGCCGCATCCTCCGTGCGGTCCATGCGATCCAGCACCGCTGCCCGCCGCAGCCCCACCAGCCCGCTCAGCAGGTCGTCGGATGGCACCTGGTCCAGCATGGCGAGTGCCGCGGCATATTGCTGCTCATCGACCAGCGCGTCGGACCCCATCAGCAGCGCCGGCGCGAAGCCCGGCCGCAACCGCAGCGCCAGGCGCGTCAGCGCCAGCGAGAACTCCGCCGCCCCCTGTCCGCGCAACGATCCGGCCAGGGCGAGATAGGCCTCCGCGAAGCCTTCCACCGGGGAAGCGACGGCGCGGTTCGCGAACAGGTCTCGCTGCGCCGTGGGCGAGGAGGACAGCACGAGGTCCTCCTGGTTGCGCGCATAGGCCTCGAGCAGCCGCTCGGCATCCGCTTCCTTGCCGCCGCGGGCGAGGATGCCGCCGGCGATCTGCACCAGTCGCAGCGTCATCGGCTGCGGGTCGCCAATGGCGATGCGCACGAACCGCTCAGCCTCGCGCGGGCGATTGGCCAGGTCGCAGATCAGTGCGGCATGCATCGCATACAGCGTCCGCAGCCGCCCGGATTCCGCCAGCGGCCGCAGCAGCGCGAGCGCCGCGTCGGTCTGCCCCTTCCCCTGCAGCGACCAGGCCAGGAGCATCGGCTGCAGCAACTGCGCCGCCCCCTGGCGGGGCAGGGCGCGAATGCGCTGCTCCGTCCGGTCCCAGCGGCCCGCCTGGGCGTCGGTGCCGGCGATCAGCAGGGCGGCCAGCGAATTCTCGGGCAGCCGCCGCGCCAGGCGCACCGCCTCGGGCCGGCCGTCCAGCAGCGTCGCGATGAAGGCGCGCTCGATCACTTCGGGCTGGTCGGGATCGGCGCGCAGGGCGGCGAGCAGGCTGTCCGCCGCGACCCGCGTGTCGGATTCGGATGTCGCGAACCGTCCGGCCAGATAGGCGCCGAAGGCATTGCTCGGGGACGGGACGTATCCTGTCGGTCCGGCCGCGCCGCCTTCCCCGGCTGCACAGGCGGACAGCAGCGCCGCCGCGAGGAAGAGTGGGCGGGACGAACGGACGGAAAACTTCATCGGGTCATCCTAGCGGCCCGCGTTGCGGCGCACCACGACGGATCGCGGGCCTGGCGGGGCATGACCCTACCACCCGCCTGCCCCGCGGCAAGGCAGGGCGGGGTGGTCTGGCCCCGGCGCGCCGCCCCGCGTAGTCTCCGGCCCCCAATCCCCCGGAGGAAAGATCGCCATGTCCTATCCGAACGTCCTTCTGCACGTGAACGGGGAGTGGCGTCCGGCGCGCTCCGGCAAGACGCTCAACGTCGTGAACCCCGCCACCGAGGAAGTGATCGGCACCGTCGCCCATGCCGAGAAGGCCGACCTCGATGAGGCGCTGGCCGCTGCCGACAAGGGTTTCGCGGTGTGGAAGAAGGTCTCGGCCTTCGATCGCTACAAGGTGATGCGCAAGGCCGCCGACCTGTTCCGTGCCCGTGCCGATGAGACGGCGCGGCTGCTGACCCTCGAACAGGGCAAGCCGCTGCCGGAAGCGAAGATGGAGGTGCTCGCCGCCGCCGACATCATTGACTGGTTCGCCGAGGAAGGCCGCCGCGCCTATGGCCGCGTCATCCCCGCCCGCGCCGAAGGCGTGTACCAGCTTGTGGTGAAGGAGCCGGTCGGCCCCGTCGCCGCCTTCACGCCGTGGAACTTCCCGATCAACCAGGTGGTCCGCAAGGTCTGCGGCGCGGTCGCCACCGGCTGCTCCATCATCGTCAAGGCGCCGGAGGAAACCCCGGCTTCCCCGGCCGAACTCATCCGCGCCTTCGTCGATGCCGGCCTGCCGCCGGGCGTCGCCAACCTCGTCTATGGCGTGCCGGCCGAGATCTCCGAATACCTCATCGCGCATCCGGTGATCCGCAAGGTGACGTTCACGGGATCGACGCCGGTGGGCAAGCTGCTGGCGGGCCTCGCCGGCCAGCACATGAAGCGCGTGACCATGGAACTCGGTGGCCATGCGCCGGCGATCGTGTTCGACGACGCGGATCTCGACCTCGCGGCCAAGACGCTGGCGGGTGCGAAGTTCCGCAATGCCGGCCAGGTCTGCGTGTCGCCGACGCGCTTCCTGGTGCAGGAGAAGCTGTATGACGGCTTCGTCGAGAAGTTCGTCGCCCACACCAAGACGCTGAAGGTCGGCGACGGCATGGCCGAGGGCACCACCATGGGCCCGCTCGCCCATGACCGCCGCGTGCCCTGGGTCGAGATGCTGGTGCAGGACGCGCAGTCCAAGGGTGCGAAGGTCCACACCGGTGGGTCGCGCATCGGCAACAAGGGCTATTTCTACGAGCCGACGGTGCTGACCGACGTGCCGCAGGACGCCCGCGCGATGAACGAGGAGCCCTTCGGCCCGATGGCCATGATCTCCCGCTTCAAGGACCTCGACGAGGTGGTGACGGAGGCGAACCGGCTGCCCTACGGCCTCGCTGCCTATGCCTTCACCAAGTCGGCCAAGACCGCGAACGCCGTCGCGGCGCGGGTCGAGAGCGGCATGATGACGATCAACCATCTCGGCCTCGCCCTGCCGGAAGTGCCCTTCGGCGGCACGAAGGACAGCGGCTATGGCTCCGAGGGCGGGTCGGAGGCGATCGAGGCCTACCTCAACACGAAGTTCGTGTCGCAGGCCGGGATCTGAAGGCGGCCTCGGAGGGGGCGTCGCCCCCTCCGAACCACCCCCACCAAATGCCAGTGGCATTTGGAATGCCGGCACCTGGTGCCGGGCACGACTGACGGCGCATGCCTGGGCCACGGCGCCCGGCGCCAGGTGACGGTTTCCAAAGGCCTTTCGGCCTTTGGTGGGGTGAGGTTCGGAGAGGGGCAAAGGCCCTCTCCGATGGGAGGAACCGCGGCGGCCCATGCCGGAACCCGCCTGGCGCAGTCTTTTCCGCGACCGCGATTTCATGCGCCTCTGGCTCGCCGGTGTCGCCGTCTTCGTCGTGCGCTGGCTGGAGATGCTGGCGATCGGCGTCTTCGCCTACAACGCCACCCACTCCGCCTTCGTCGTTGCCATGCTGACGATGCTGCGCCTGTTGCCCATGGGGCTGTTCGGCGCCTTCCTGGGCGCGGTGGCCGACCGGATGGACCGCAGGCTGGCGCTGCTGCTGACGCTGCTGTCGCAACTCGCCACCTCGGCCGTGGTCGCGGCACTCGCCATCGCCGATGCCGTCGCGGTGTGGCACCTCGCCGCGGCATCCTTCATGAACGGCATCGCCTGGGCGGCGGACAATCCGGTGCGGCGGGCGATGATCGGCCAGGTGGCCGGGCCAGCGCGCATGAGCACGGCGATGTCGATCGACGTCGCCACCAGCAATGGCAGCCGCGTGCTCGGCCCGACCCTGGGCGGGGCACTGCTCGCCGCCTTCGGGCTGGACGGCGCCTTCTTGCTGAGCGTGGTGATCTACCTGCCGGCAGTGGTCGCCGTGCTGCGCCTGCCGCACAGTCCGCCCGCGCCGGGTGCCGCGCGCCCGCCGGTGCTCGCCTCCATCGCCGAGGGCCTCGCCCTGGTCCGCCGGGAACCGCGGCTGAGCGGCGTGCTGTTCGTGACGCTGATCTACAACCTGTTCGGCTGGCCCTGCACCTCCATGATCCCGGTGATCGGGCAGGACCGGCTTGCCCTCGGCCCGGGCGGCATCGGCGTGCTGGCGGGCATGGACGGGGTCGGCGCCTTCCTTGGTGCCATCGCCGTCGCGCTGCTGGCGAAGCCGCATCACTACCGGGCGATCTACCTTGGCGGCACGGCGCTGTTCTTCGCCATGCTGCCAGCCTTCGCCCTGGCGGCGACGGTGCTGCCATCGGGTGCGGCGCTGCTGCTGACCGGGGTGGGCGGGGCGGGCTTCGCCATCATGCAGCCGACGCTCATCTTCCTCGCGACGCCGGATGCGCTGCGCAGCCGCGTTCTCGGCCTGCTGTCGGTCTGCATCGGGCTGGGGCCGGTCGGCTTCCTGATGCTCGGCGGGCTGGCGGAAGCGGTCGGCGCGCCGGCGGCGGTATCCATCATGGGCGTCACGGGGCTGGCGGTGCTGGCCCTGACGCGGCGATGGTGGCGGCACATCTGACGGAGGGACGATCGATGGACACACTCCTGCCCGCGGCGCGCGAAGTCGGCGCAAGGCTCAAGGCGCGCGGCGAGACGGTGGCGGTGGCGGAGAGCTCGGCGGCCGGGCTGATCTCGGCCGCGCTGCTCGCCGTGCCGGGGGCCTCGGCCTATTTCCTCGGCGGGGCGGTGACCTACACCAAGGCGGCGCGGAGCGGGCTCCTCGGCATCACGGATGCCGACATGGAAGGGATGCGGTCCTCCTCCGAACCCTATGCGCTGCTGCTGGCGCGTACGGTCCGCGCGCGGCTCGGTGCCGATTGGGGTTTCGCCGAGACCGGCGCGGCTGGGCCCACCGGTAACCGCTATGGCGATGCGGCGGGGCATTCGTGCCTGGCCATTTCCGGCCCCGGCCTCGAACGCGTCATCACGCTGGAAACCGGGGCCTCGGACCGGGAGGCGAATATGCGCGCCTTCGCCGCCGCCCTGTTCCGCCTGGCGGGCGAGGCCCTTGCTGACGGGCAAGGCCTTGCATGATCCGCACTTCCGCCCGACCCTGACGGGCGAACCAGGCAGGGGATGAACCGTGGCGCAGTTCAAGGGCACGGAAAACTACGTTGCGTCGCGTGAGCTGGAAGTGGCGGTCAATGCCTCGGTCGCGTTGCAGCGTCCGCTGCTGGTGAAGGGCGAACCCGGCACCGGCAAGACCGTACTGGCGCATGAGATCGCCAAGGCGCTCGGCTATCCGCTGATCGAATGGCACATCAAGTCCACGACGAAGGCGCAGCAGGGCCTCTACGAATACGACGCCGTGTCGCGCCTACGCGACGGGCAGCTCGGCGATCCGCGCGTGCACGACATTGCCAACTACATCGTACGCGGCAAGCTGTGGGACGCCTTCGAGGCCGAGGCCCCCGTCGTGCTGCTGATCGACGAGATCGACAAGGCCGACATCGAATTCCCCAACGACCTGCTGCTCGAACTCGATCGCATGCAGTTCTTCGTGTACGAGACGCGCAAGACCGTCGCGGCGAAGCATCGCCCCGTCGTCATCATCACCTCGAACAACGAGAAGGAGCTGCCGGACGCCTTCCTGCGCCGCTGCTTCTTCCACTACATCCGTTTCCCCGACCGCGAGACGATGGAAATGATCGTCCGCGCCCACTATCCCAACATCCGCCAGGACCTGTTGCGGGAGGCACTGAACGTCTTCTTCGACATCCGCCAGGTGAACGAGTTGAAGAAGAAGCCGGCGACGTCGGAGCTGCTCGACTGGCTGAAGCTGCTGACCATCGAGGACATGCCGGCCGAGGCGCTGCGGTCGTCGGATGCCAAGACCGCCATCCCGCCGCTGTATGGCGCGCTGCTGAAGAACGAGCAGGACGTGCATCTGTTCGAGCGCCTGGCCTTCCTGGCGCGGCGCCGCGGCGGGTAGAGCGATGTTCGCGCCCTTCATCCTCGCGCTGCGCGCCGCGGGCGTCCCGGCCTCCATCACGGAGTACCTGGCGCTGCTGCGCGCGATGAAGGAAGGCGTGGCCGGCTTCAACGTGGATGATTTCTACCATCTGAGCCGTGCGGCGCTTGTGAAGGACGAACGCCACCTCGACCGCTTCGACCGTGTCTTCGGTGAGATCTTCAGGGGGCTGGAAGCACCGCAGGGCGAGACGCCGCGCGAACTCCCCACCGAATGGCTGCGCAAGATCGCCGAGAAGACGCTGACGGCCGAGGAGATGGCGCAGATCGAAGCACTCGGCGGCTTCGACGCGCTGATGGAGGCGCTGAAGAAGCGGCTGGAGGAACAGAAGGGCCGCCACCAGGGTGGGTCGAAATGGATCGGCACGGCTGGGACCTCCCCCTTCGGTGCCTATGGCTTTAACCCCGAAGGCGTGCGCATCGGGCAGGAGGAGTCCCGCCACCGCCGTGCGGTGAAGGTGTGGGACCAGCGGACCTTCAAGGACCTCGATGAGGATGAGGCGCTGTCCTCGCGCAACATGAAGGTCGCGCTGCGTCGGCTGCGGCGCTTCGCGCGCACGGGTGCGGCGACGGAACTCGACATACCCGGGACCATCGGCGCGACCGCGAAGAATGGCGGATCGCTCGACCTGCATATGGTGCCGGAGCGGCACAATGCGGTGAAGGTGCTGCTGCTGATGGATATCGGCGGGTCGATGGACGACCACATCCGCATCTGCCAGGAGCTGTTCACCGCCGCGCGGTCGGAATTCAAGCACCTGGAATTCTGGTACTTCCACAACTGCCCCTATGAGCGCGTCTGGCGCACCAACCGTCGCCGCAAGGAAACGGAGCGGCCGATGATGGAAGTGCTGCGCACCTATGGCCCCGACTGGCGCCTGGTCTTCGTCGGCGACGCCACGATGGGTCCCTACGAGATCATCCAGCCCGGCGGGTCCGTCGAACACTGGAACGAGGAATCCGGCGAGGTCTGGATGAACCGCCTGACGCGGCATTTCCGCAAGGCGGCCTGGCTGAACCCGATCGACCAGTCGCATTGGCGCTACACGCAATCCATCGGGGTCATGCAGCGCCTGATGGAGAACCGCATGCACCCGCTGACGCTGGCGGGGTTGGAATCAATGGCGCGCGAACTTGCGCGTTGAAGCGCGCCACACGGAGGAAACGACCAACGATGTCCACCACCACCGCCCGCATCCCGCGCGGCCGCCAGTTCTTTGCCAATCCGGGTCCGACCAACATCCCGGACTCGATCCTGAAGGCCGTCGCGCATGTCAGCATCGACTTCAACGACCCGGCCTTCCTCACCGTCTATGACGGCTGCGTCGCCGGGCTGAAGCGCATCCTCAAGACGCAGCACGAGATCTTCCTCTACACCGGGTCAGGCCATGCGGCCTGGGAAGCGGCGCTGGTCAACCTGTTCTCGCCCGGCGACGCGCTGCTGGTGATCGAGACCGGCCACTTCTCGGAATCCTGGGGCAAGATGGCGCAGGATTTCGGGCTCGAGATCCGCACGCTGGCCGCCGATTGGCGCCGTGGTGCCGACTTCGCCGCCCTGCGCGCGATGCTCGCCGCCGACACCGCCCACGCCATCAAGGCGATCTGCGCCGTGCAGAACGAGACGGCGACCGGCATGGAGCTGTCCATCGCCGAGACGCGCGCCGCACTCGACGCCACAGGCCATCCGGCGCTGCTGCTGGTGGACACCATCTCGTCGCTCGGCTCGGTCGACTTCCGCATGGATGAATGGGGCGTGGATGTCGCGGTCGGCGGCAGCCAGAAGGGGCTGATGCTGCCTACCGGCATGTCCTTCACCGGCGTCTCGCCCAAGGGCATGGCGGCGCACAAGGCGTCGCGGCTGCCGAAATCCTACCTCAACTGGACCAACATGCTGACGCGGCGGCACAAGTCGTTCATCGGGACGGTGCCGACCTCGCTGTTCTACGGGTTGCAGGAATCGATCCGCCTGCTGGAGGAAGAAGGCCTCGACGCCGTCTTCGCCCGCCATGCGCGCCTCGCCGAAGCCGTGCGCCGCTGCGTCCGCCACTGGTCCGGCAACAACGGCCCGTCGCTGTTCTGCGAAAGCCCGGACCGCTTCTCCAACTCCGTCACCGCCGTGCTGATGCCCGAAGGCCATGACGCGGAAGCGGTGCGCAAGATCGCGCTCAACACCTTCAACGTCTCGCTCGGCGGCGGGCTGTCGCGCCTCGGAGGCAAGGTGTTCCGCATCGGGCATCTCGGGGATTTGAACGAGCCAATGATCCTCGGCACGCTCGCCACGGTGGAGACATCGCTGCGCGTCGCCGGCGTGCCCCACACGCCGGGCGGGGTGAACGCCGCCATCGAGTATCTGGCCGAAGCCGCCCGGGCCGGGTAGCACCGCCCCGCAACAGCGCGGGGCCGGCATGGGACTCGAGATCGAACGCCGCTTCCTGGTGGAAGGGGGTGCTTGGCGCGCCGCGGTGACGCGGTCGCGCCACCTGCTGCAGGGCTACCTGGCGCGGGAGGATGGCGTGGCTGTCCGCCTGCGGCTGTCCGATGAGCGCGCGCGCCTCACCATCAAGGGGCCGGGCGGCCTGGTGCGCCCCGAATTCGAATACGACGTCCCGCGGGCGGACGCGGCGGCGATGCTCGATGCGCTCTGCGCCGGCCGGCGCATCGCCAAGACGCGCCATGACGTGCCGCATGCCGGCCTGGTCTGGGAGGTCGATGTCTTCGAAGGCCCGCTCGCCGGCCTGGTCATCGCCGAGGTCGAATTGCCCACCGCCGACCACTCCCTGCCACTGCCGCCCTGGGCCGGGCGGGAGATCACCGGCGACGACCGCTATGCCAACGCCGTGCTCGCCTCCGCCGATGCGCCGCCACGGGGGTGACGGGTCGCGCATCGCCCCTTAGGCTTCGCCCGCCGGCCCAGACATGCCGGAAGCAAGAGCCAGGGGAAGCGACCGCATGAGTTCCACGACCCGCGCCGTCTATCGCCACGGTGATATGGGCCGCCTGTTCGATCCAGCCTCGATCGCCGTGATCGGCGCCAGCCCCCGGGCCGGTTCCTTCGCCGACCGCACCGTGCAGGCGCTGAAGAACTATACCGGCCGGCTCTACCTGGTGAACTCCCGCTACGAGACGATCGGCGACCAGCGCTGCTACCCCTCCGTCGGCGCGCTGCCGGAGGTGCCGGATTGCTGCATCCTCGTCGTCGCCAAGGATGCGGTGGAGGAGATCGCGACCGAATGCGCCAAGGCCGGCGTCGGCGGCATTATGATCTACGCCTCGGGCTATTCCGAGACCGGGCGGGACGCCGACATCGCCGCGCAGCAGCGCCTCGCGCAGATCGGGCGCGATGCGGGCATGCGCATCGTCGGGCCGAACTGCATCGGCATGCTGAATTTCGGCTCCAAGGCCGGCGTCACCTTCATGATCCCCCCGCCGATGGAACAGCCGCTGCCGCATGCGGTGGGCCTGGTCAGCCAGTCCGGCGCGCTCGGCTTCTCACTGGCGCAATCGGTGATGCGCGGCGTCTCGGTCAGCCACCTGCTGACCACCGGCAATTCGTCGGACGTCGATGTGGCGGATTGCGTCTCCTTCCTCGCGGATGACCCGAGTTGCAGCGCCATCGCCTGCGTCTTCGAGGGCATGCCCGACCCGATGCGCTTCATCCAGGCGGCCGAGATCGCCGATGCCGCCAACAAGCCGCTGGTCGTCTTCAAGCTCGGCACGGGTGAGGCGGGTGCCGCCGCCGCGATGTCCCACACCGGCTCGCTGGCCGGCGAGCAGGCGGCCTATCTCGCCGCCTTCGAACGCGCCGGCGCGGTGGTGGTGAAGGATTTCGAGGCACTGGTGGAAACCGCCGCCTTCCTCGCCAAGGCTCCGGCACCGCGCGCCCGCGGCGTCGCCGTCGTCGCCGTGTCCGGCGGTGCGGCGATCATGTCGGCCGACAAGGCGGAAGCGCACCACGTCCCGCTGCCGCAGCCGACGCCGCCGGTGCAGGCCATCCTGGAATCGCGCATCCCGGATTTCGGTTCCGCCCGGAACCCCTGCGACGTCACCGCCCAGGTCGCCAACGACCCGGAAAGCCTGACCGCCTGCGCCTCCGCCATGCTGGGGGAGGACCACTACGGCGCGCTGATCTACGCGCAGATCTACTCGACGGAACTTTCCGCCAAGCGCCCCGGCGAACTCGCCGCCATCGCCGCGCAGCACGACAAGCCGATCTGCGTCGTCTGGACCACCGAATGGCTGGAAGGCTTCGGGTCCAAGGAAGCCGAGCAGAACCCGTGCATCGGCCTGTTCCGGTCGATGGACCGCTGCTTCGCGGCCCTGTCGCACTGGCATGACCGCGAAGCCCGCCGCGCGCTTGGCCCGCGTCGGCTGACCCGCCTGTCGCGCCCGGAAGCCGCCGCCGAGGCGGCCGCGCTGATCGCCGCGTCCCAGGACCGCACGCTGACCGAACGCGAGGCCAAGGCCGTGCTCGCCGCCTATGGCGTGCCGGTGGTGCCGGAGAAGCTGACCCAGACCGAGGAGGAAGCCGTCGCCGCCGCGCAATCCCTCGGCTTCCCGGTGGCGATGAAGGTCGAAAGCCCCGACCTGCCGCACAAGACCGAGGCGGGCGTGATCCGCCTGAAGCTGAAGGACGCCGCCGAGGTCCGCGACGCCTATCGCGCCGTCATGGCCAATGCCCGCCACCACGCGCCGAACGCCCGCATCAACGGCGTGCTGGTGCAGCCCATGGCCAAGCCGGGGGTCGAGGTGATGGTCGGCGGCCGCGTCGATCCGCTGATGGGCCCGCTGATCGTCGCCGGCCTGGGCGGCGTGCTGGTCGAGCTGATGCGCGATTCCTCCCTGGCCCTGGCCCCGGTGTCCCACAGCGAGGCCCGCACCATGTTCGAACGCCTGCGTGGCCGGGCGGCGCTGGAAGGCTTCCGTGGCGCGCCGGCGGCCGATCTCGACCGGCTGGCGGACATCGTCACCCGCCTGTCGGAGTTCATCGCCGACCAGCGCGACCGGGTCGCGGAACTGGACGTGAACCCGATCATCGTCGCCGGATCCGACGCCGTGGCGGTGGATGCGCTGATCGTGAAGGCCTGAACGGCCGGGGGGAGGGGCCTTGCGCCTCCTCCCCCCAATCTGGCGCAGGGTTTGCTATAATCTGCGTGAAGGCGAATTCACGAAGCGCCGCCGAGGTGGCACAATGGGCCGCCTGGACAACCGAAAAGGGGCACGCTGATGGCCGAGGACACCGCGACGCCGCGCCAGACCCCCCGGGGTCCCGGGCCGCGTTCACGCCTCGGCGATGATCCGCGCGGCGTGATCCGTATCACTCCCGCCCGCGGCGCGAACGCCGCAGTCTCCCACCGTCGGCGCCACGGCGGTGCCAGGGCGGAGGTTGACCATGGGCGCATTCCGGGACCCTGTCCTACCGCATCTCGTGTGGTTGCATCCCGCCGTGACTGAACCGCCCCGCGCCGCCGCCCCCAGCCTGACCGACCTGCCCTTCTTCCGCGGCGCCGACGCGGCCAGCCTCGCCAAGGTTGCCGCCAACGCGCGCTGGCGCACGGTCGAACCCGGCCAGGTCGTGGTCGATGACGATGAACCGTCCACCGACATCTTCTTCGTCGCCGCCGGCGCGGTGCGCGTGCAGCTGCGCGCAGCGTCCGGCCGCGAGGTGCTGCTGAACGAATTCGGCGCCGGTGAGTTCTTCGGCGAGCTGTCGGCGATCGACGGCGCGCCGCGCGCGGCCAATGTCACGGCGGTGTCGCGGTCCCGCCTGTGCATCATCCCGGCCAAGACCTTCCTCGACTTCATCTTCGCCAATCCGGTCGCCTGCCACGGCCTGCTGAAGACGCTGACCGCCAAGCTGCGGCTGCAGACCGAACGCACGCTGGAACGCGAAGCCCTGCCGGTGCGGCTGCGCCTGTTCTCCGAATTGCTGCGCCTGTCCCGCCCGCGCACTGGCGCGCCGACGGAACGCGTCGTCTCCCCGCCACCGCCGCATCACGAACTCGCGGCTCGCATCGGCGCACGGCGTGAGGTCGTTTCGCGCGAATTGTCGGACATGACGCGGGAAGGCTGGCTGGCGCGGGATCGCCGCGCCATCCGCATCCTGCGCGTGGCGGAGATGCAGGAAGCCGTCGCCGCGGAGCTGCGCGCCCCCGCCGCCTGATCTGGACGCGCCGCCGCCACTGCCGCAGGCTCGCGGCAGAACCCGGAGAGACGCGCCAGATGACCAAGCCCTTGCTGCTGCTGTGGACCGACGGCGCCGGCCCCTATGAGGCCGCGGTCGCCGCCGCCGGCTTGTCCGGCCAGCTTCGTGTCGAGACACTGCCCCGCGCCGCCACCCCCACCGACGCGCAGCTTGCCGAAGCCGAGGCGTTGCTGTCCTGGGGGCCGCCGCCCGGCATGCTGACCCGCATGCCGAAGCTGCGCTTCGTGCAGGCGCTGACCGCCGGCGTCGAGCACTGGCTGTCCCGCCCGGACCTCAAGCCCGACCTCGCCTTGTCCTGCGCGCGCGGCACGCACCGGGTGCAGATGCCCGAGAACATCCTCGGCGCGCTGTTCCACATCACCAAGCCCTACGCCGCCATCACCGGCGACAATGAAGCGAAGCGCTGGACGCGGCGCGTCTCCTCGACGCTGGCCGGCAAGACGCTCGGCATCCTCGGTCTCGGCGCGATCGGCGGGGAGCTCGCCCGCAAGGCCGCGGCGCTGGAAATGCGCGTCATCGGTACCCGCCGCGGCACCACCGACGTGCCGCATGTCGATCGCGTCTATCGCCCTGAGGCGACGGATGACGTGCTGGCTGCAAGCGACTTCGTCGTGCTGCTGCTGCCCGCCACTCCCGCGACCGAGAACTTCATCGACGCGGCGCGGCTCGCGAAGATGAAGAAGACCGCCTGGCTGCTGAACTTCGGCCGCGGCGCGTTGATCAAGGATGACGACCTGGTCGCCGCGGTGCAGGCGGGGACCATCGCCGGTGCCGTGCTGGACGTGTTCCGCACCGAACCCCTGCCGGCCGAGCACCCCTTCTGGGGCGAGGAGAAGATCATGGTGCTGCCGCATATCGGCGGGCTGCACCCGGAACGCGATTCCATGGTGGCGGCGCTGCTGGTGGAGAACCTGCACCGCTTCGTCGAAGGCGCGCCGCTGACGCAGTTGGTGGACCGGGAAGCGGGGTACTGACCGGTTTCGCTGGACGCGGCGGCATGGGCAGGATATAGGAAAATTATCAATATGCTGCATTGCGCCCAGTTGGAGGGGCTTTGCCCCTCCAAGCCACCCCACCAAAGGCCAGCGGGCCTTTGGAATGCGGGGAATTGGCGCTAGGCGCGACAGTCGGGGCGGTATGGGAAGCCGTCGTGGCGATCTGGGAATTTGTCCAAAACCGACATGTTGATGCGGAATAAAGTGCTAAAATCTTAAAGTGCTAAAAGTGCCTTTAAGCCTCACCAAGGATCCACCATGCCCTACAAGCCCTTCGATCTGACCGGAAAGGTCGCCCTCGTTACCGGGGGCAATTCAGGCATTGGGCTGGGCATGGCCCGCGCCCTCGCGGAAGCCGGCGCGGATGTCGCGATCTGGGGCACCAACGCAGCGAAGAATGCCGAGGCCAAGACGGCGCTTTCGGCGACCGGCGTCCGCGTCCATGCCGAGACCTGCGATGTCGGCGACGAGGCTGCGGTGGATGCGGCCTTCGCCGGCACGCTCGCCGCGCTCGGCCGTGTCGATGCCTGCTTCGCCAATGCTGGCACCTATGGCCGCAAGATGAAGTTCACCGACCTCGACAGCGAGGAATGGCATCGCGTGACGCGGGTGAACCTCGATGGCGCCTTCTACACGCTGCGCACAGCGGCGCGGCACATGGTCGAACGCGGCGGCGGCGGGTCGCTGGTGGGCACGGCCTCGCTGGCGGCGATCGAAGGTGCCGCGCGCAACGCGCAATATGCCGCGACCAAGGGCGCGATGGTGGCGGTGATCCGCGCTCTGGCGGTGGAACTGGCGCGGCATGGCATCCGCGCCAATGCGGTGCTGCCCGGCTGGATCGAGACCGCGATGACCGCGCGCAGCGTGGGCGACGAGAAATTCGCCGCCGCCGTGCTGCCCCGCATTCCCGCGCGACGCTGGGGCACCGGCGCGGATTTCGGCGGCATCGCCGTCTATCTGGCCAGCGACGCCGCCGCCTACCACAGCGGCGACTGCCTCGTCCTGGACGGTGGCTACTCGCTGTTCTGAAACCGCCCGCCGCGCCCAACACAGGTACCGGCATTCCGAAGGCCTCCTGGCCTTTGGTGGGGAGGTCCGGCGGGCCGGTGCACCTCTATACTGAAATCTCCCATCGAGGTTCCTGGTCGCGGCCTTGAGCGCGCAGCCTCCTACCGGGAGGGGGGTGTGCGCCACGGGGTCACGCGCTTCACGGCTGCGGCCCGCACGCTTCGCGCACTCGGCACCATGCCGCTCCCTTCATGACGCGATTACCCCGACAATGATGGTCCCCCAGGTCGTGAGCAGGATGTGCCCGATCGGCACCGCTGGGGTGTAGCCCAGCACGGCGACGGGACTGCCCGAACGCTCCTGCACCGCCGCCATCGCCGCCGTCATGGTCTGCGCGCCGGCGAGCCCGCCAAGCAGCAGGATGGGGTTCATCTTCAGCACGTAGCGCCCAAAGTAGAGTCCTACGATCATCGGCATCAGGGTCACCACCACGCCGCCGAAGAACAACCCGATGCCCGCCTCGGCGAGCGCTGAAAGGAAGATCGGCCCGGCGTGCAACCCCGTCATCGCCACGAAGGCGGCGAGCCCCAGTGCCGTCATCAGGGAAATCGCGCCATCTGGAATGCGGCCGAACAGCGGATACCGCGTGCGCAGGTGTCCGACCAGCAACCCCGCCAGCAGCGTGCCGACACTGGTGCTGAGCGAGATCCTGATCCCACCGATCGGCACCGCGATCAGCACCCCGGCCAAGCCACCAAGGAAGATCGCGAGGCCGAGGGTCACGAAATCCGTCTCAGCAACAGGCCGCACGACTGGGCCGATGCGCTCAACCGCCCGCGCTACCGCCGGTTCCGGACCGACAACGCTGAGCACGTCGCCGCGTTCGAGAATCAGCTCCGGCGACAGCGGCAGTTCCTGATCGCCACGCCGGACGCCTCGGAGATAGACGCTGCGTGCGCCCTCGCTGCCGGCGGTGTCCGCGATCGCCATGCCGACCAGCTCCCGGCTGGTCAGCAGCACGTCGAGGGCAGCGACCGGGATATCGAGGAGCTCGCGGTCCTCCACCTCCTCGGCATGCTGGCCGACAAGGTTGACCAGCAATTCGCGCCGGCCGGAGATGGCAAGCAGGTCCCCGGCGGCCAGCACGAGGTCTGGACGCGGCTCCAACAGTTCCCCGTCGCGACGGACGCGCTGGACGAAAAGGCGATGCTGCGCAAGCCGCGCCTCCGCGTCAGCGATGGTCAGGCCCGCCGAAGGAGCGCCGGCGGCCAGGCGATAGGCGCGCAACTCAAAGCGGCGATAGCCGGAAAAGACACCCGGCGGCGTGCGCGTAATGCCGAGCTGCTGCTCAAGCTTCAGCGCCTCCGCCTTCAGATCGACGCCCAGCAGCTTCGGCGCGACGACACTGAGGAAGATGATCAGCCCGGCGGCGCCGAAGATGTAGCAGACGGCGTCTGCCACCGCGATGTGGGCGACGAAGCGGGCCCGATCCTCGATCGGTATGGGCAGGGCGTTGATCGCTTCCGTCGCCGTGCCCATGGCCGGGCTCTCGGTCAGCGCGCCGGAGACGAGGCCCGCCGCGAAGCCGGGGTCGAGGCCGAGGAACTTCGCCACCGCGATCGCCGTCAGCAGCCCCGTGATGGAGCAGACGATGGCGAGCAGCACCGGCTTCAGCCCGTCCCGCTTGAGCGCCTGCATGAACTGCGGCCCGACCGAATAGCCGATGCCGAACAGGAACAGCAGGAAGAGAAAGGACTTCGCCATTCCCGAGACCGGCACATGGGCGAACTGCCCGATCAGGATGCCGGCGAAAAGCGATCCGGTTACCGGCCCGAGGCTGAAGCCGCCGAACTTCAGCCGGCCGATCAAGTAGCCGATAGCGATGGACAGGAACAGCGCGAGCTCCGGATACTTAACAAGGAACTCCTCGAACCAAACCATCCCTGTCCCCCTTCTGGTTCTTGTGTGCTACTGGGCGAGAACCATCGCGAAGTAACCGAAGACCGTCAGCAACACCCCGGAGACGGCGTAAGCCACCGGGAAGCCGATCCACGGCACGTTGGACTGGATCTCGACGGCCGCCTCGCGGCAGGGGCCCGAGTGGCTCCGCGCCCCCGCGACGCCACCCATGAGGATCGCCGGATTGAACTTGAACACATAGAGCCCGATCATCCAGACGATGACCGGCGGGATGCTGCACGCCACGAAGCCGATCACGAAGATCTTGAGCGCCAAGACGCCCGTGAGCTGTGCGAGCAACGAGTTTCCGGCGTTGATGCCGACGATGGCGACGAAGACCACGAGGCCGAGATCCTCCAGCACGTTGCGTGCGGCTGCCGGCGTATTGCCGAAGAAGCGGAGCCGCGAAGCGACGGAGGAGACGATCACGCCGGAGACCAGCAGCCCACCCGCATTGCCGAGCCCGACCTTGGCGCCGAAGGCGGGGAACTCGATCTGCCCGATCAGGAAGCCGAGGATCATGCCGAGTGACAGCGTCAGCAGGTCCGTCGCAGTCGAAGGGCGAACGACCCGGCCGAAGGCCTCGCCCACCTTGCTCACGGCGGATTTCAGCCCCACCACCGTCACGATGTCCATGCGCTGGAGCTTCGTGTCCTTGCCGATCGGGATCGGTGCGCCACTGCGCTCCAGCCCAACCACCTGGATTTGGTCCACGCCCGGCAGGGCGCGCCATTCCTCGCGCGTCTGCTTGAGAATGGCGCCATTGGTGACGAGGATCTCGGCACGGTCGAGCGGCAGGTCGAGCGCGACGCGATCGGAGACTTCCGGGCCAATCAGGCCCATCTTCTCCGTCATGGCCTCCCGCCGCCCGCCGAGCGCGATCACGTCGCCGAGGCGCAGCGGTTCGTCCTCGTTCGCGCCCAGCGCCGCGCCGTCGCGCACCAGGTTCACGACGCGATACTCGGGGTGCTCCCGCAGTATGTCGCGCATGGTGCGACCGACCCAGGCATCGTTCTCAAGTCGGTAGGCGCGCAGCCCGCCCGTCGTCCAGCCCGACATCGCCGGCGCATCGCCGGAGGCGACGCCGTGCTCCTTCTCGTAGGCCTGCGCGGCGGCGCGCGCATCGATACCCCACCAAGTCGGCAGGTACTTGGTGATCAGGATGATGCCGACCGTGCCCCAGATGTAGGTGATGCCGTAGGACAGCGCGATCATGGCGCTGACCTGTTCCGGCGAGGTTCCGGGCGGCAGCGTGACGGCGCCGGCCAGCACAGCCTGTTCGGCCGAGCCAATCGCCGCCGACATGGTTTGCGACCCCGCGAGCATGCCGCCCGCCGCACCCGGCGGCAGGTCGAACATCTTCGCGCCCAACACCACAAGTGCCAAGCCGAGCAAGCAGGAAACGAAGGCGAGGAAGGTAAACTTGATGCCGTCCCCGCCCAGGCTGTTGACGAAGGACGGGCCGACCCGCAGCCCAACCCCGTACATGAACAGGTAGTAGAACAGCAGCCGGGTGAAATTGTTGAGCTCGAGCTTCTCGCCATAGGCTGAGGCCCAGACGGACAGGCCGCAGCCAATGATGATGGCCGAAGCCACCATGCCGAGGCCGTAGCCGGCGATGGTCTGCCGGCCCAACCAGACCGCGAGCCCGACCGTGAAGAAAAGGAGGATGTAGGGATTGGCGGCAAGCCAGTGGAAGAAGGCGGCCATGTCGATCCCCTCCGTCTCAGCGCTTGCCGCGTGCGGCTATGGCGTCTGGCTTCAGCAGCTTGAGGCCCTTGTCCTTCTCGTAGCCGTGGATCTCCTTCACATCGAGCTTGCGCATGAAGTCGATCGTCTCCTGCGTGATCACCTGGCCGGGCACCATGATCGGGAAGCCCGGCGGGTACGGGATGACGAAGTTGGCGGAGACCATCTCCGGCCCCTCCTTCAGCCGCCGATCGCATTCGGCGCCAAAAAGCGGGACGTATTCGCAAAGCTCGGGGTGATAGGCGGCAAAGAAGCCGGTCCGCATGTCGCCTTCCGGGGTGGTGCGTCCAGCGTCCCCGCGGAAGGCATCGTGGAAATGGCTGAAGTTCGGCAGATCGGGAACATCCGTCATCAGCGACTTCACGCGGGCGGCAAAGGCGCTGCGCGCATCGACGCCGCCATCCGAAAGCCGCTTCTCGATCCCGTGGCAGATCTCGACCAGCACGCGGATCAGATGCGCAACGTCGCTACGCGTGTTGTTGATGTTGGATTGCAGCAGTACCGAATTGCGTGAGGTCTTGTTGAGTTGGATACTGTATTTGCTTGCCAGCAAGCCCTTGAACTGCGTGCCGTCGAAGCCGGCGGTGCCGCAGACCAGGGTCATGCGCGTGGGGTCGAGGTAGAACTCATCCTCCCGCATCGCCCTGACCGCATCGGCCCAGTTGTTGCCGGGCCGCGTGTAGTCCTCGAAGCCGGACTGCCGGTAGACCGCGGGGATCATCTCGTCGGCACCGAGGACGCGGAAGTATTTCGAGATCAGCGGATGCGAGTTGACCGCGACGCGGATCTTCAGCGCGATCTCGATGGCATTCATCACCAGGCCGTAGCCTTCAAGCTCCATCTGCCGCCGCGCCACGTCCAGCGAGGCGATGAGTTGCTGGTTCGGACTGGTCGAGGCATGGGTGAAAACCGCCTCGTGGAACTGCGCTTCGACGGTGTGGAAATCCACATCCTTCACCAGCAGCATCGAGCCTTGGCGGATCGCCGACATCGACTTGTGCGTCGAATTGGTCTGGTAGACGCGCAAGCGCACCTTCCTTGGATCGGGGATCAGCCGCGTGGCAAGCAGCGTCTCGTCGGACGCATCGTCGCCAAGCTCCGCGGCCTGCTTCTCGTAAGCGGCGACCGAAGCCGGGTCGCGCAACCAGGTCTCGAGGTCGCCGGCCGCACCCATCGCGGTGCGCGGCCGCAGGAAGGGGGAAAAGCGCGCGAAGCCGGACCAGGCCTCGTCCCACAGGAAGACCAGGTCCGGCTTGATGGCGAGGCATTCCTCCATCACCCGGCGCGTGTTGTACATGTGGCCGTCGAAGGTGCAGTTGGTCAGGTCCAGCATCTTCAGCCGATCGAGCCGGCCTTCCGCCCGCAGCGCCAGCATGGCCTTCTTGATCGTGGCGAGCGGCACCGCGCCGTACATCGAATATTCCGTCATCGGGAAGGCTTCGACATAGAGTGGCTGCGCGCCGGTCAGCACCATGCCGTAGTGGTGCGACTTGTGGCAGTTGCGGTCGACGATAACGACGTCGCCGGGCGCGGTCAGTGCCTGGACTGCCATCTTGTTCGACGTGCTGGTGCCGTTGGTGACGAAGAAGACGTGGTCGGCACCGAAGGCGCGCGCAGCCATCTCCTGCGCCTTCTTGATGTTGCCCGTGGGCTCCAGCAGGCTGTCGAGCCCGCCTGTTGTCGCGCTGCTCTCCGCAAGGAACAGGTTGATGCCATAGAACTCGCCCATGTCGCGGATCCAGTCGGATTTGAACACCGACTTGCCGCGCGCGATCGGCAGCGCATGGAAGGTCCCGATCGGCCGCGTCGCGTATTTCTTGAGGTTGTCGAAAAAGGGCGTCTCGTAGCGCGCCTGGACACCCTCCAGCACGGCGAGGTGCTGCTCGAGCGGTTCCTCGACCGAATAGAAGATGCGCCGGATGCAGTCTGCTGCCGGGTCGCCGGCGAGTGCTTCCACATCGCGGTCCGAGAGCAGATAGACGTCGAGCTCCGGCCGGATGCGCTTCAATGCGGCGGCCAGCATCAGCGCGGTGTCCTCGGGCCGCTCGGGCTCACCCAGCGGCTCCAGCACTTCGCGCAACGCAGGCGCATCGTGCCGCGAGCGGAAGGGGAAACCTTCGGCCATTACCACCGCGGCGATGGAGGTGTTCATCGCCGCAGCGCAGAAGGCGTCCTCGAAGGAGCCGACGAGGACCGCTTCGTAGACGAAGGCGTCCTCGGCCCGTCGCAGGCGGCGGATCTCGGCAGCCATGGCAGGCCAGCGCGAGGCGGGCTGGGAGGTGACGTAGAGAACCTCGAAATACGGCCGACGCGCGTCCCGCTCGCCCAGGGCGGGCGGCATGATATCGGCGACCTCGCCCGCGGGCATCTCGTCATGCACGTCCCATTCGCCGGGCCGTTCGCGGTAGGCGCGCGTCAGCAGTGCATTGGACACGCGTCGCGTCAGGGCCACGGTGCCAGCGCCGTCATCGCCCGAGATACGTTCGCGCAGCGCGCCGATCAGCTTGGCACCGGGATAGGCGTGGAACTCCTCGAGCGGCGCCATGGCGGTGAGGGCCGCCTCGACGTCCGACCGGTCGGCCTTGCCGCGGGCCCAATCCGCGGCACGGGTCGTCAGGTCGCGCCACCTGTCGGCGCGCGCCGAGTGCAGGAGCAGGAACTGGTCAATGCGGCCGTGTGCATCGGTCATAGCGTCGCTCCCAATCCTCTTGTGGAGATATATTGCAAAGAACTAATGGAAATTGTAATAAATAGAACAAGATTCTTGATATTTAGCAAGATAATCATCTAATGTAGGTCGCAATCAAGAAGGCCGGGACCTTGAGGAGGAACGTGAGCATGAAAAGCATCCTGGCCCGAGGTGCCGTCACACTGATCGCCGGCGCGATCGTCGGCTGCGCTGCGCCGATGGAAGCGCCACCGCCTCCGGCGCCCCTCGCGCCGACCGCACCCGCTGTGGGTTCGCTCGCGAGTTTGGCGGGCCGCTGGGTGAACCCCGACCAAAGGCAAGACACCCTTGTGCTGGCCATGACCATAGCGCCGGATGGCCGCGTGGATGTTGATCGGCCGCATGATCCACGCCGCGCCATCGCGTTCGAGGCGTTTCGCGACGGTGCGATCGTCCTGCGCGCCCGGTACTTCTCGCGCAGCGACGTGTGCGTTCCGGCCGGCGAGGTTCCCGTGCAGAGACTGAACTGCACCTTCTCCGCCACGACGGCCCGGCCGCGTGAAGGGTCCTATGTGCTGACCCGCGCACCCGCCCGTTAGCGCCGCAGCGGGATCGGCCGAGGGGCCGCGCGCGCAGCGCGGCGGCGTCGCCGGGCGATGGGTGCCGGTGCCGAAGGGCGCCCTGCTACGCACTGCCGTCCCTCCCGACGCCCCTTGCACATTCGAAGGGCTGTGATCGGTGTGATCTGCAATAGAAGAGGATTGAGTGAGAATTTGATATCGAATTTCACCCTCCGCTGGGGTCGGGTGTCTGGTTCGACGTGGTGACCGCTGCCTCCAGCGAGGCGCCGGCGTCCCTTTGCCAGGGCTTCCGACGGGCTTTCGTGGGATGGTGCCTGAGGGGTGGCCGTCAGTTGGTCGAGGTGCCAGACGCCGTGCCGGGGCCATCATCGGCCCCGGTCAGGGGCCGGACGCCCCCCCGAGATCCAACTCGTCGGGCACCTGACGGAAATGCTCCGGGTCGGCGGCGCAGACTTGCGTCAGGACGCCGCCGCCGGCGCCCTCAAAGCTATGGCTTCAAGTTCGGTAAAGGGGGACACAGGGGCCAAGGCCCCTCCAGGGCGTATCGATCAACGCATGGGCGGCGCGTACATCAGCCCGCCCTGGTTCCACAGCCGGTTCAGCCCGCGATCGAGCCCGATCGGCGTCTCCGGCCCCAGGTGCCTGTCGAAGATCTCGCCGTAGTTCCCGACGGCCTTGATGGCGTTGTAGGCCCAGCGGCGGTCGAGCCCCATGGCCGGCCCGGTGTCCCCGGCCTCGCCGAGCAGGCGGCGGATCTCTGGATTCGGGCTGGTGAGCATCTGATCCACATTGGCCTGGGTGATGCCGAGTTCTTCCGCGAGGATCAGCGCGTAGATGGTCCAGCGCATGATGTCGTACCATTGCGGGTCGCCCTTGCGAACGGCCGGCGTCAGCGGTTCCTTGCTGATGATGTCAGGCAGGATGATGTGCTCGCCGGCGGGCAGGCTGGTGCGGAACGCCGCGAGCTGGCTGGCGTCAAGCGTGTAGGCGTCGCAGCGCCCGGCGGTATAGGCCTTGCGGGTATCCTCGTTGCTCTCGAAGACCAGCGGCTGGACGCGGATGTTGTTGGTGCGCGCCCAGTCGGCGAGATTGAGCTCATTCGTCGAGCCCGCCGTGGCGCAGACCGTGGCACCGTCCAGCTGCGCGGCGCGCGTCACGCCGGTGACGCGGCGCACGATGAAGCCCTGCCCGTCGTAGAAGACGGTCGGGCCGAATTGCAGCCCGGCATTCACCTCCCGCGAATGGGTCCAGGTGAAGGTGCGCGCGACGATGTCGACCTGGCCGGATTGCAGTGCGGGGATGCGCGCCTGGCTGGTCAGCACGTGCCAGCGCACGCGGGACGCATCGCCCAGCACGGCGGCGGCGATGGCGCGGCAGATATCGGGGTCGAGGCCACGCTGCTCACCACGGCTGTCCGGCACGCCGAAGCCTGGCGAGCCCTGGTTCGCGCTGCAATCGAGCATGCCCTTGGCGCGCACCGCGGCGAGGGTCGGGCCGGGCTGCGCGCCCTGGGCGAAGGCTGCCTCCGGCGCGAGGGCGCCGAACAGAGCGATTGTGGCCGCGAAACCGGCCTTCCGGAGGATTGTCATGGTGTCTCGTCATCCCGTCAGTCGAAGCGCGGAGGCGTTCTTCGCGCCTCCTCGCCGGCATGGTCGCCCGACGACCGTGGGAGGACAAGGCGTCGTGAGGTCCGTCCCCGTCAGACGGATCCGCCGGTGCGGAACCCGCCGCCCGAATCGCTGCTGCCGCCGGTGGTGAAGCCGCCGTCGGCGGAACCGCCGCCCCGGCCCCAGCCGCCACCGGGGCCGGCGCCCCAGCCACCGTCGCGCTGCGACTTGCCCTTGCCCTTCCCCCAATAGGGTGAAGCGTCGTCATCCCACCAGCCACCGGACGGTGGCGCATCCTTGGTTGACCACGGCCCCGGCGCCGGCCGGCCCCAGGGCCCCGGCAGCGGCTTGCCCCAGGGGCCGGGCTGGCTCGTGCCGGGCATCTGGTCGGGCATGCGCTGGCGTTCCATGCGATCCCAGAAGCCGTCGCGGGACAGCGCGCCGCGCAGCAGCTCGGTGACGAGCGCGCCCACCAGCGCGCCGGAGGCGAAGCCCCAGTCGCTGCGATCCACGCCGCGGCTGCGCATATCCTGGCGCACGGTTTGGAGTTCCGTCAGGCGTCGCCGCGCGCCCTCTGCCTGCGCCTGGGCATCGGCCAGCGCGCTTTCCAGCCGGCCGCGTTCGGCCGCAGTGATCTCGAGCCGCGCGACGATGGCATCGTCGTCACGCGTCGGCGTGCGGGCGGCTTCCTCGCGCAGGGTGCGCAGGGACCGCGCACCGATCGCCGCCTCCAGCGCGCGGATCGCCTGCTGGGAGGCGCCGTCCTCGCCGGCGGCGAGGGCGCTGCGCCGGCCTTCGGCTTCGGTCAGCGCGGTGCGTGCGGCTTCGACCGCGTCCTCGACGCCATCGAGCGCGGCGGTGTCGGGGCGAGCCTCGCCCTCGGGCAGCCCGGCCAGGGCGCGGCGGCGGTCCACCAAGGCGCGCACCGCGGCATCGGCATCCGCCCGCATGCGTGCGGCATGCGCCGTCATGCTGCCCGGCAGTTCGGACAGCAGCGCATAGGATCGGCGTGCCGGCTCGAACTCGATGAGCCGCGCGACCCAGCCATCGATGATGCGGACCAGCGGGAAGGCACGGTATCGCCCGGTGCCCCAGCCGCGGTCCCACAGGTAGGTGAACAACGGATCGGCGCGATACGGCTTGCCCTTGTCCTCGAAATCGCGGGCGGCGAAACCGGATTTCTGCTCGGCATGCTGGGCGACGCGCTCGGCGTCCTCGGCCGCCTTGGACAGGCGCTGGAAGTCCGGGTCCTGCGCCGCCTTCGCATCGGCGGCCTTCAGCGCCGCGGCCTCGGCGTCCTGCGCGGCGCGCTGGCGCGCAGCCTCGGCGTCGCGTTTCGCCTCCGCGGCCATCAGCGCGTCGCGTGCATCGAGCACGCCACGCTGCACGGCGTCGAGTTCGCTCGCGCGGCGGGCCAGGCTCTCGCGCACCTGCGCACCGGCGGCGTCGAGCGCCTCGACAGCTGCGCGGCCGTCGGCGAGTTCCAACAGGCGCAGCCGCGCGAGCTCGCGCAGCGCCTCCGCTTCCTCGGTTCGCAGGCCTTCGCGTTGGGCGGCGAGGCGGTCCGCCTCGGTCTGCGCGGCGGAGGCCACGCGCTGGGCCTCCGCCAGGTGCTGGTCCATCTCCTGAAGGACGGCGGTGCCGTTCATTGCCACGACAGGATGGCCCCCCCGTTGGTCTCGACTGTCCATTGCGTGGCGAGGCTGCCCGCCACCTTCTGGCCGATCACCGGCTGGTCGATGATGCCGTCGGCGAGCTTGTCGCGGCGGACACGCTCGAACTCGGCCTCGGGCACGCGCAGCCCCCAGCGGGAGACGCGGGCGGTGCGGCCGTCCTCCTCGCTGGTGATCGGCACTTCGACGGGACGACCGTCGCGGTCCAGCGCCTCGACGATCAGGTAGTAGTTGCGCGCGCGCGGGTTGGCGGCCGGCACGCGCCAGACGGCGGAAGGCTCGCCGGGCCGGTTGACGATGCGCACGCTGTAGGCGGCGGCGAGCCTTGCCGCGAGGTTGTTCAGCGCGACGCGGCGCGCACGCGCTTCGGTCAGGTTCCCGGCGCGGGCCGCGGCCTCGCCTTCCGCCAGCAGCCGCGCGGCATCGGCCCGCGCCGCTGGGTCCTGCGTGCCGGCCAGGACACGGTCGTGCTCGGCGCGCAGCGCGCGCGGGAGGCCGGTTTCGAGTTCCTGCGTGACGGCCGCCGCTTCCCGCGCACGCGGCACGGCGACGGTGAAGTAGTATGCGCCCCAGCCGACCACCAGCACGCCGAGACCCGCGAGGGCGAAGCGGCCCCAGCGGCTGCGCGTCGCCCAGGCGGTCGCGAGGCTGCGCTTCCACCCTTCGCCCTTCGGATCATAGGCGAAGCGCCTTTCCTCCAGCGCGGCGATGCCCTGGTCGAGGACGTGGTCGGCGACCTCGATGCCCTGGGACTTGTAGATCTCGCGCAGGCGTTCGCGCAGGCGCTGCTGGCGGTCCTCGCCGCTCAACTCGCGCTCGACCAGGCGATCGGCGTGGCGGATCGTGTCCACCACGTCCATCGCGAGCATCGTCTCGTCGAGCGCGGGCGCGGCTGAAGCCGCGGCGGGCTCAGGCATTCGCGGCTACGACCGAGGAGGCGCGCTGCGTCAGCTTCGCCATCCGCTGCTTCGCGTCCTCGACCGAACGCCGGATCTCCTCGCTGTTCTGCGTCGCCGAGGTCCGCATCTCGTCGATGATCTCGAGCGAGCGTTCCTGGTAGTTCACCACGGATTCGACCAGCTTCTTCACAGCATCCGCCTGGATGGTCGGGCCGTAGCCGGCCTTCAACGCGGCTTCCTGCACCTTGCCGCCGATCTCGGCGAGCACTTCGAGCGACTGGTTCACGCCGGACTTCATGCTCTCCAGAGCGCGGGTGCTCTCATGCAGCCCGTGCATGCCGGTGAAGGAGGCCGTCAGCGCGGTCAGCACCGCTTCGTTGGTCGAGAAGAAGGAGACCGATTGCTGGTACACGCGTTCCTTCGCCGTCGTGGTCTGCACCAGCCGGGCCATGATGACCTCGGAGGTGTTGTAGGAGACGGTCAGGTTGTCGGCGAGGTCCTTGGCGATCTGGTACTTGCCGTCTTCGGCCTGCAGCACGCGCAGCGCCTCGTCACGGGCGAGTTCCAGCTTCGCGCGTTCGGCCGGTTCCATGGTGGCCGCCGCCTCGGCCGCCTTCACCGCCGCATCGGTCGCGGCCTTGGCGACGTTGAGCCGGCCCTCGCCGGTCTTGAGCACTTCGAGCGCCAGCACCTCGGCCTGCTTCAGCGCACCACGGAAGTCGCGATAGGCTTCCAGGATCGCATGCTCGCGGTCGATGTTCTCCTTGGTGTCCTTCGACACCTGGAGATAGGTGTCCCGGATCGTGTCGAAGCGGGAGGCGATGTCGCCGCGCGTCGCCTTCTGCCAGATGTTGGACAGCCGCTCCATGGTGGAGATCTTGCCGTCCTCCATCTGCGCGACCATGCCTTTCGCATCGTCGCGGATCGAGTTGAAGGCGTTGGTGATGGTCTGGTAGCGCTCTCCGACCTCCATCGCCTTGATCTGTTCGCGAACCACCTCGTTGAAGGTCGTGGCCTGGTTCAGCACGCGGGCGATCAGCGTTACCCGGTCCTGGTCCACCTCCATGATCTTGGACAGCAGTCCGGTGATCGGGCTTTCCTCGGCCGCGGCGGTCGGCAGCGGCAGGCCCAGGTCGCGCAGCGCGCCCATCGCCTTGTCGAGGTAGCGCATGGGCTGCACGGTGACGGCGGTCTCGCTCATCCTGTCCGGTCTCCTGACGTTGGAGCAGATCCCGCCTGGATGGGCGGGAATGCTCGCTCAAACAAGGGTCCCGGAGCGGTTCGCGCGCTTCCGCACGCCAGCCACACCGGGTCGCGGCGCAGTCATAGCGCGGCCGGGTGCCGGGAGTCAGCCGGTCATATCGCCTGCGGGGCGACCCCGCCGGATGGCGTTTCCGTGACGGCGCGGCACCCGGTCAGCGGGAAGCGGGCCGGACATCCTGCGCACGGGTGCGTTCATCGACGCGAGGGGTATGCTCGACGCCCTGGCGCATCGCCCAGATATTCTTCTGCAGATGCGTCGAGATGATGCCGTAGTCATTGATCAGGATGCGCGTCGCGTCCTGCAGCAGCGCCTCCCGCCGCGGATCGTCGAGCTCGCGGCTCGCCGCGTCCAGCGCGGCATCGAAGGCCGGGTTCGAATAGCGGCCGCGATTGACCGCGCCGGTTCCGCGTTCGCGGCTGTAGGTAGCGGCGACGGAGCGCAGCCCCGCCAGCGGTTCACCGGTCGAGGTGCCCCAGGAGACGAGGAAGGCCGAGAATTCCTGGCGCGAGGCGCGGGCGATGAAGGTCGCGAAGGGTGCGACCTCCACCTGCGTGCGCACGCCGATGCGCGTCCACATCTGCCCGACCGCCTGAACGATGCGGGCGTCGTTCGGATAGCGGTCGTTCGGGCCATGCAGCGTCAGGCGGAAGCCGTTGGGGTAGCCAGCCTCGGCCAGCAGGCGGCGCGCCGCCTCGGGGTCCGCGCGCGGGACCTCGAGATCCGGGGCGAAGCCGAAGGAACCGGGCGGCATGACCTGCACCGAGGCCGTCGCCGCCCCTTCCATCACGCGCGAGACGATCGCCGCGCGGTCGATGGCGAGCGAGAGCGCGCGGCGCACGCGGATGTCCTTCATCGGGTTGCGGTCGAGTGGGCGGCCGTCATTATCCGACACGAAAGGCGTCGGCCCGGTGCGCATGTGGTCCATCGCGACGTAGATGAAGCGCATGCTGTCGATTTCGCTGAGGCCGATGCGCGGCGTGCGCCGCAGACGTTCGGTGTCGGTGGTCGGCACCTGATCGATGAAGTCCACATCGCCCGCGAGCAGTGCGGCGGTGCGTGCGGCATCATTGGTGATCATGCGGTAGTCGATGGCCTGCCAGGTCGGCCGCCCGCCCCAATAGGCGTCGTTGCGCTGCAACTCGATGCGGTCGCCGGGGCGGTGCATGGTCATACGATAGGGGCCGGTGCCGATGGTAACGCGGCCGGTGTTGAAATCTTCGGTCGTCGCACCCTGATGCGTCTCGCGATCGAGCATCGGGACCATGGCGATGTCGTTCGGCAGCACCGGCGCGGGGCCGTTGGTGCGGAAGCGCAGGGTGTGGGAGTCGACGATTTCCACGCCGCGGATCGCCTGGGTGTAAGTGCGGAAGGATCCCGGGCTGTTCACCACCTGCGGGATGCGTTCCAGGGTGAAGGCGACATCCTCGGCGGTGAACTCCGACCCGTTGTGGAAGCGCACGCCGCGGCGCAGGCGGAATTCCCAGACATCCTCGCCGACCGGGCGCCAGGATTCCGCAAGGCCTGGCACCGGCCGCGCGCGATCGTCGGTCTCGATCAGGTTGTCGAAGACCATGGAGGCGAAGGCGTTGTTGGGGGAGATGTTGTGGAAATGCGGATCGGTCGAGGTGATCTGCGCGCCCACACCCATGCGCAGCGTCTGCGCTTGCGCCACACCGGCCGCGAGGGCGATGCCGGCGGTGGCGGCCATCAGGGCCTTGTTCATGGTCGCGCTCCTCCCTGTTGTAGTTCGCCTCAGGTCAGCAGATAGGCGGCGCCCGACCTTTCGCAGATGCCGCGGATCAGCGCGTCGAGGCTGGCCGGAATGGGGATGCCGTCGCGCAGGCGGCGCTGGCGCTCGGCTTCCTCGGGGTCGCCGGCGACCAGCACGGGCTTGGACGGGTCGGCGGCGGGCGTCGCGTGCATCACGTCGATGACGCTGTCGAGGTCGTTCTCGAAATCGCCCGGCGCGCGGAAGGCGGCGGGGTCGATCGCCATGAAGAAGTGGCCGATATCGTCCGGGTCGCCCGGCTTCTGCGTGCGGTTGCGGATCGGCGAGAAGGACGAGCCGACCAGCGTGCCGCCGAGGATGTGCACCATCATCGCGAGGCCGTAGCCCTTGGCACTCGCCATCTCCGGCGAGCCGCCCAGCGGCGAGAGTCCGCCTTGCGGTTGGTTGAACACGATGTCGAAACCCTGCTTCGGATCGGTGACCGGCTGCCCCTTGGCGTCCAGCACCCAGCCCGAGGGAAGTTGCCGGTCGTTCAGGTCATAGACCTTCACCTTGCCCGCCGCCGTCGTCGTCGTCGCCATGTCCAGCACGAAGGGCGGGTGCCGCTTGGCGGGTGCGGCGAAGGCGAGCGGGTTGGTGCCGAGCACGGGTGCGGCGCCGCGCGTCGGCACCATGGTCACGCCGCGGGTCGCCGAGGTGACCATGCCGATCGCGCCCCGCCGCGCCGCGATGCGCGCATACACACCCGCCGCGCCGAAATGATGCGAGTTGCGCACGCCGACGATGCCGACGCCCGCTTCCTTCGCCTTGTCCACCGCGAGGTTCATGCCGAAGGCCGAGACCGGATGGCCGAGCCCGGCCCCACCATCGACCAGCGCGGTGCAGGCCGTCTGCTTCTCGATCCTCGGCTTCGCCTGCAGTTTCAGCGAGCCATCCTTCACACGCTTCTCATAGGTCATCAGCATCGAAATGCCGTGACTGTCCACGCCGAGCAGGTCGGTCTCGATCATCGCCTCGACGGTGGTGGCGAGCAGGTCGGGGGCCATGCCCCAGGATTGCAGGATGGCCTCGATCTGCGCGCGGACGCGCTCATGCGGAACATTCACGGGGTCAGGCGCCTTCGCGGATGAAAGGGTTGGTCAGATGGCCGATGCCGGTGATCTCGATATCCACCACATCGCCGTGCTTGAGGTCGGGCGAGACGCCATCCGTGCCCATCCAGATCACGTCGCCGGGATGCAGCGTGATGTTGCGCGTCATGGTGGCGATGAACGTCGCGACGCCGAACAGCATGTGGTTGGTGGCGAAGCGCGTGGTGATCTCGCCGTTCCGTCGCACGATGGTCTCCGCGGCGTCGAGGTCGAGATCGGTCTCGATCCAGGGGCCCATCGGCTTGAAGGTGTCGGTGTTCTTGGATCGCCAGAAGGTGCGGTCGGCCTTCTGCCAGGTGCGTTCGCTGACATCGTTGCCGATGGTCCAGCCGAGCAGGCAGGACAGCGCGTTCTCCTCGGTGAGGTTCTTCGCCTTCTTGCCTACCACGGCAACGATCTCGCCTTCATAGTGGACCTTCTCGGTCGCATCGGCGGGGATGACGACGGTCTCGCCATGGGCGATCAGCGCATTGGCGGCGCGATATCCCATGTCGGGCTTGGCGGGGATGTTGGGCGTCTCGCCACGCCGTGCCGCACCTTCCTTGACGTGCTCGACGTAGTTCAACCCCGCCGCATAGAAAGTCGGCGGGATGACGGGTACCTCGATCTTCACGGCGGCGAGGTCGTGGCGGCGCGGCGTGGATTCGTAGCCACGGAAGGGGTCGCCCGCGACTTCGGCGATGCGGTCCCCTTCCAGGATGCCATAGGCGGTGCGGCCTTCGGCCGTGAAGCGGATCCAGCGCATCAGGCGGCCAGCGCCCCGGCGATGAAGTCCGTCTGGAACACCTTGTCGGCCATCACCTGGCAGCGCTTCATCAGGCGATGCTCATTGGGCCCGTAGTCTGGAATGGCGTTGTGCAGCGTTCCGATATTGTCCCAGATCAGCAGGTCGCGTTCCGTCCATGTATGGGTATGCAGGAAGCGGGGCTGGAGCTGATGCTCGAACAGCGCCTCCAGTACGCGGTCGCTCTCGGCCTCATCCAACTCGTTGATGCGGATGGCGTAGCCGGGATTGCAGTAGAGCACCTTCTTCCCGGTGATCGGATGCGTGAGGAACACCGGATGCACGGAGGGCGGCCGCTTGGCGCGCTCCTCGGGCGTGAGCGGCTTGCGGCCGGCCGTGCCGCGCTTGACCATCATGTCCCAGAACTTGTTGAAGTCATGCGTCGCGGTGGCGTTCTCCAACCGCTCCTTCAGCGCAGGATCGAGTGCGTCATAGGCTGCGTGCATGTTGGCGAAGACGGTCGATCCCAGCACGCGGCCATCGCGCCGCGGCACCTTGTGTGCGTTCAGCACGTTCACGAACCCCATCGTGTCGCGATAGGACATGTCGGTGTGCCAGTCCTGCCCCGCATCGCCCAGGCCGATCGGCTTACCGTCCTCGACGATGTTCGACAGGATGCCGACCTCCGGGATCTCCGGATCCTGGAACTTGCCGGACAGCGAGGTCTGGATGGATCCGAAGCGCAGCGAGAAATCACGCAGCGCCGCCGGCTCCAGCAACTGGTCCGGAAAGCACAGCACGCCATGCTCGCCCAGCGCGCGCATGATCGTCGCGAAATCCGCCGCGCTCATTGGGCGCGAGAGGTCGATGCCGGTGACACTGGCGCCAAGCGCGCCGCCGCTGGGTCGGATGGTGGGCATGCCGGTCTTCCTTTCCTGCCGCAGCGGGAAGGCGGATGCAGCCTGCCGCGTGCCGCCGCGTCGCGGGGCATGCAAAGCCAGCGGACATGTCCTTCCCTCCGGAGCGTCCCGGCCCCGGTGAGATGAGGCTAGTCCCGCATCCATGCCGCGGCAAATCCACGCGGGATTGGCAGGGTCACGCGACAAGTCCACGCTGCGCCACCGATCGGGCCGCAGGAGAGAGCGATGGGCAAGCCAGTGATTGCGATCGTCGCGCAAGGAGCCATGGGGGCCGGCGTCGCGGCACGGTTGTCGGCGCATGGCGTGCGGGTGCTGACCTGTGTGGACGGCCGCAGCGCCGCCAGCGCCGCCCGCGCTGCCCAGGCGGGCATGGAGGCGGTGCCGGAAGCTGCGCTGGCGGAAGCCGACGCCTTCCTGTCCATCCTGCCGCCGTCCCAGGCGCTCGCGACGGCGGAACGCCTCGCGCCGATCTTCGCGGCGGCGCCGAGGCCCCCGCTCTATGTGGACTGCAACGCGGTCAGTCCCGAGACCATGCGGCGCATCGCGTCGCTGCTTGGCACCTACGGCCTGCGCGTCGCCGATGCGGGGATCATCGGCGGCCCACCGCGGGAGGGCTATGCCGGCCCGGTGATCTACGCCTCCGGCCCCGAGGCGGTGGGCCTTGCCGTGTTGCTCGCCGGCTGCGGCATCGACCTGCGTGTCGTCGAGGGGCCGATCGGTGCGGCCTCCGCGCTCAAGATGTCCTATGCCGGGATCACCAAGGGGCTGGTGGCGATCGGTTCGGCGATGATGCTGGCGGCGACGCGCGCTGGCGCGGCCGATGCGTTGCGCGCCGAACTCGCGGCGAGCCAGCCCGCGTTGGCCGCATGGTTCGCCCGCATGGTGCCTGGCATGTACGGCAAGGCGTATCGCTGGGCCGGTGAGATGGAGGAGATCTCGGATTTCACCCAGGACGACGCCGCGGCCGCCGCCATCTATCAGGGCGCCGCGGGGTTCTATGAACGCCTGGCTGACCCGGGCAGCGAGGAGGAGGTCGCGGCCCTCCGCGCCTTCCTGAGCGGGTCGTGACCGAGGCAGCGAATACGCGCTCCTTCTTCCGTGACTTCCTGCGCCTCGCGGGGCCGTTCTGGCTCGATGGCGCGCAGCGCTGGCAGGCACGGCTTTGGACGGCGGCGATCGTGCTGCTGTGCGCCGCGCAGGTGGCGCTGGCGATCCGGCTGAACCTGTGGAGCGCGGACCTGTTCGATGCGCTGGAACGGCGCTCGATGGACCGCTTCCTGGTGCAGATCGGCATCTTCGCGCTGATCGTCGCCGGCGCCGTGCTTGCCAACGCCTTCCACATGGTGGCGCGGCGGCGCGTCAACCTCGCCTGGCGCGCCTGGCTGACGCGCCGCGTCGTTGGCGACTGGATGGTGGACGCACGCCAGTACCAGGTCGCACAGATCCCGGGGGATCATGACAACCCCGATGGCCGCATCGCGGAGGACATCCGCATCGCCACCGAATATGCCGTCGATCTCGCTCATACGCTGCTCTATGCGACGCTGCTGCTCATTTCCTTCATCGGCGTGCTGTGGAGCCTGTCCGGCTGGGTCACGGTGCTGGGCGTGTCGATCCCGGGACATCTCGTGGCGCTGTCGATCGCCTACGCCGCGATGGGTTCGACCCTCGCCTTCATGCTGGGCCGCCCGCTGGTCGTCGCGACGGATCTGCGCCAGACCCGGGAAGCCGATTTCCGCTTCGGTCTGGTGCGCGCCCGTGAATCCGCCGAACCGATCGCCCTGGCCCGAGGCGAAGGGCATGAACGCGCACGCCTCTCCGCGCTGTTCGACACGATCGCACCGGCCTGGGCGGCGCAGACCCAGGGGCTTTCGCGGCTGACGGGCTTCTCCGCGGGTTACCTGACCCTCGCTCCGGTCTTTCCCATCCTGGTCGCCACGCCGCGTTTCATCGCCGGCAGCATCACGCTCGGCGCGTTGATGCAGACGGCGCAGGCCTTCCAGCAGGTGACCGCGGCGCTGTCCTGGCCGGTCGACAACCTCGCGCGCATCGCCGAATGGCGTGCTTCGGTGGAGCGTGTCCTCTCCCTCGAGGAAGGTGTGCGCATCGTCGCGGCGGAAGCCGCGCGGCAGGGGGCGGATGCGATCGCGCTCGACCGCGCGCCGGGTCGGGGCCTCGGCGCACGCGGTCTGTGCGTCGCGCTGCCCGATGGCACGGCGTTACTCAGCGACATGTCGCTGCATGTCGCAGCGGGCGAGCGCGTACTGGTCGATGGCGACACTGAGGCCGCTCAGGCGCTGTTCCGGGTGCTCGCCGGCATCTGGCCCTGGGGCCAGGGCGTGGTGGAACTGCCGCCCGAGGAAGCAATCGCAACGGTGGGCGAACGCCCACACCTGCCGCCTGGCCGGCTGCACGATGCGCTGACCTTCCCGGAGGATCCCGCCATCTATCCAGCCGAGGCCATTGAGCGAGCGTTGATCGCTGCCGGCCTCAACGGCCTGTCGCGGCGGCTCGACGAAATGTCGGACTGGGCGGGCAACTTCGGCGGCACGGACCTGCAGCGCGTGGCCGTCGCGAGACTGCTGCTGCACCGGCCGCGCTGGATACTGCTGGGCGAGACCACATCCTCCTTCGAAGCGGCTGAGGCTGATGCGATGATCCGGTTGCTCAGCCGCGAACTGCCGCAGGCCGGGCTGCTCGTGATCGGGCGCCATCCCGGGCCTGCGGAAGCCTTCACGCGGCGACTCACGCTGCGCCGCCTGCCGGACGGCGAGGTGCTGCTGCGCGAGATCCATGCCCGTCGCAAGGCGGCGGCGCAGCGCCCCAGGCGCCGGCCGCTGCCGGTGGTGGATTGGCTGAGCCGCGGCTACGAGCAGCGGCAGACCTGGTAGGTCAGAGCGGGCTCTTCACCCCGAGCCGCGTCGCGGTGGCCAGGATGTTGGACCAGGTCTCGGCCGGCAGCGGCACGCCATGTGCCGTGCGGTCGGCGCGGCGCTGCGCTTCGGGCTCGCCGGGCAGCAGCACGGGCTCGGCCGGGTTGGCCGGGCGGGTCGCGCTGATCCAGTCGGCATAGACGAGACCCATGCGCTCGAATTCCGCCTGCGTGCCGAAATGCTTCGGCGAGAGGAAGATCGACAACATGCCGTTGGCGATGCGCCCGCGTTCGTTGACCGGCCCCGATGTGCCGCCAGCCGTCAGGCAGCCCGCCAGCATCTCGCACATGAAGGCGAGGCCCGAGCCCTTGTGCTCACCGAAGGCGCGGATCGCGCCCTGGCCGTTCGATGGGTTACGCGGCCCGACCGCGTCATAGGGTCCGTACAGCGTGTGCGGGTCAGTGGACAGCCTGCCATCGGGTTCGATCAGTGCGCCCTCGGGCAGCTTCTTGCCGCCGGAGGAGGCGACCAGCACCTTGCCCTCGGCGACCAGCGAGGTCGCGAAGTCGAGCACCAGCGGCCGGCCCGGCAGCGGCACGCCGATCGCGACCGGGTTGGTCGAGAAGCGCCGCTCCACCCCTCCGAAGGGTGCCACCAGCACGCTGCCCGCTACGTTGACGAAGTGGATGGAGATCAGCCCGGCGGCGATTGCCTGCTCGGCATAGTCGCCGACGCGGCCGATATGCCCGGCATTGCGCAGCGCGGTGATGCAGACGCCGTTCTGCCGTGCGCGCTCGATGCCGAGCGCCACCGCCTGCGGTGCGACCGTCTGGCCGAAGCCCCATTTGCCGTCGAGCACCGCGAAGGAACCGCCATCGGTGACGACCTCCGCATCCTGGCCCTTCACGATGAAGCCGGCTTCGAGCCACTCGACATAGCGCGGCACGCGCACCACGCCATGGCTGTCATGGCCGGCCAGGTTGGCGCCGACGAGATGCGTCGCGATGCGGCCGGACTCGGCCGTGTCGCAGCCGGCGGCGATGAAGACGTCGCGGACCAGGGATGTCAGCGCGTCGACGGGGATGTGGTGCATGTCCATGGGGCGTGTTCCGGAGAAGGCGCGGGGAGTGAACTTCCCCTATATCCTCTTTTGCCGAGGCGGAAGACTCCGCTTCGGCGTGGCGATGGTGCAGCCCGGGCGTGGGGCGATCGAGAGTGTGACCTCCACTGCGGCCGAGGTCATCCGGGGCAATGGCGCGCCCGGATGCGCATTTGAGTATCTGACGCGCGGCGGCGCCTCGGAACTCGGATCGAGTGGCGTCCGCGTGAACAGCGTTCGGCTGGGGTTCGCGGAGGGCAGCGCAGCGGTCGTGATGCCGCCCGGCTATGCCGATGCGATCCGCCCGCGTTCACTGCTGGGCAGCATGGGGACGCCGGCGGACTTCGCCGCAGGGGTGATGTGGCTATGTTCAGCCGAGGCGGTGCATATCACCGGGACCGTTCTCGATGCCGATGGTGGGGGGCACATCAACCGGCGTGACGGAGCGTCGACGCGCGCGCGGAGGTGATCGGGAAGTCCCCTTTGCGCGTCCATTCTCCGGGGAGTTTGGTTCGGCCCATGGACGCACGGCGGATTCGGTGTGGCTGTTTCAAGATGGTGCGCATCTTTGCGTCCGCCGAAGACGTGATCGTCCAAGACCGGGGTCAGCGAGGTGCCCGGGCTGCGCATTGCGTGGTCACCGTCGCAGGCCCCATTGCATTGGTGCGGAGGGCGGCCGTGTTGTCCCCGGTAGCATCGATCGTGTCGCGGGCTGCCCGACACGGATGGCTTCAAGCCCAGCCCCGGTAGCGCGGCTTCGAGGCCCGAAGCAAGCTAACCGCCGTCTCCC
>NZ_JBYCZL010000013.1:0-173361 GCF_057586215.1 Roseomonas sp. SRI_022 | reverse complement strand
GCGAGGCTCGCGCGAGTGGAGGCGAGGGCGTGCTGCATCAGGGCTGCCGCTTCGTCCCCGCCATCCGCCGCGCAGCCGATCGCGAGCAGCGGCAGCAGCGACAAGGCGGGCAACGGGCCGGGCGTGGCAGGCATAATGCGTCCCTGCCGATCCGCGGGGCGGATCGGAGCGGTGTCGGAGGCCGGGGGACAGGGCCCACCGGCCCGGAGGGCGAAACCTCCGGGCCGCCGGGGATCAGGCGTCGGCGGGCTCGGTGCTGCGCGGCGCCGGGGTCATGCGCGCGGCCGGCGCCGGCGGGGCGGCCTCGGTGATCATCTCCATCTTGCCGGAGAGCTGGCCACCATCCTCGACCGTCAGGCGGCGCGACCGGGCGACGCCGATCACGCGGCCGGTGGCGCGGATGACCAGGCTGCCATTGACGGTCAGGCTGCCGTCGAACACGCCGGCGATCTCGGCATCCTCGACCTGGACCTCGCCCTTGAAGACACCGGAATGCGGAATGACCAGTTCCTGCGCCTGCAGCAGCTGGCTTTCCATGGTGCCTTCGATGATCAGCTTCTCGGCCTCGGTCACCGTGCCCTGCAGGCTGATGCCCTTGCCGACCACGAGGGTGCGGCGCTCGACCGTCTCGGGGCGCGGGGTGGTCGCGCGCGTGGCGGTGGCGGCGGCCGCGGCAGGGCGCGCCACGCCGGCGGTGGCCGGCGGCGAGTTCGGCCTCGGCGCCATCGGGCCGGTGGCGGTCGCGCCGGTGCTGACCGGCGTCGCCCCGGCGGCGGGGCGGAAGGGCGGCACGCCCAGTTCAGGATCGCGCGCCGCCGGGATCGTCGTGGGTGCGGTTTCGCCCCCGGTGGCGCCAGTGGTGGGCTCGTCCTTGCGGCGGAACAGCGACATCGCAGACTCCCTCGATTTCTAAAAGCAGACGTGAAGCCACCGGGGCTAGCACGCGCCCTTCGGCGGCCACAACGCCACCGCCCGGCTTATCCCCAGGATTCGCGTAACTCAGGACCTGTTGATCGATGCAACAGGTGCACGGCGGCAGCGGTGCCCAGCACAGGCACCAGCAGGTTGAGAAGCGGGACCAGCGCCATCAGCGCCAGCAGCAGCCCCAGAACCCAGCCCGACAGCCGGTTTCGCCGCCAGGCCGCGCGCGCCCCGGCCATGTCCATGCGCAACAGCGCCGTCTGCTGCACCATCCCCGCGCCGAGCGCATGGGCGGACACCAGCAGGGCGAGAGCGAAGCCCACCACCGGAACGAACAGCAGCGGCAGCAGCAGGATCTGGATCAGCAACAGCCGCAGCCCGAAGCGCAGCCCGAAGGTGACCTGCACCGCGACCGAGGCGCCGCGCGGCGGCGGCAGGCCGGGGTAGTGCCGGCGTTCCACCGCCGCCGCCACCGGCTCGACAAGCTGGGAGGCGATCGCCGCCGCCACCGGCAGGAACAGCCACCAGGCCAGCAGCAGCCCGGCCGCCCCGCCGGCGGCCTGCGCCAGCCAGGACAGCCAGGATGCCTCGCCGGCGGCGACCCAGGCGGCGGCCTCGACCGCCCCCCAGCCCAGCAAGGCGAGCGCGAGGGCGGCGCCGAGCACGCCGAGCAGCAGCGGGCGGCGGAAGGCGGGATCACCGATCTGGCCAAGGACGAGGAACAGGGCGGCAGGCATGGGGCGGGGCTGGAACCTTCAGGAGCGGCGCCGGGACGGCGCGGGGCTCATCTAGCGGCTCGGGCGGGCGGGAAAAGGGCGGCGGTGCGGTGATGGCGCGCCCCCTTGGCGCCGTCCGGGCGCGGCGTCAGATTGCCGCGCTCAGGCACAGGGAAGGCGTGGGACATGATCGGACGGCGGGGAGCGATCGTAACCGGGATCGCCATGGCGGCGGGGGCGGCGCAGGCTCAGCCGGCCTGGCCGGACCGCCCGCTGCGGCTGATCGTCGGCTATCCGGCAGGTGGCCCGTCGGATGTCTTCGCCCGGCTGGTGGCCGGGCAGATCGGCCCGCGCCTTGGCCAGAACATCGTGGTCGAGAACCGGCCCGGCGGCGGTGCGGTGCTGGCGAGCGAAACCGCCGCCCGCGCCGCGCCCGACGGCCTGACCTGGCTGCACGTGGACAATGGCATCCTGGTCTACAACCCGGCGCTCTATGCCCGGCTGCCCTATGACCCCGACCGGGATTTCGCCGGGGTCGGCTTCATCGGCCGGTTCCCGCTGTACATCGTCTGCCGGGCGGAGGCGCGCTGGGGGGATTTCGCGGCGCTGGTCGCGGCGAGCCGCAGCCGGGCGCCGACCTATGGCAGCCCGGCGGTGGCATCCCCGCATCACCTCGCCATGGAACTGGTCAAGCGGCGCTCGGGCCTGGCGGCGGAGCACGTGCCCTATCGCGGTGGCCAGGCGGCGATGCAGGACCTGCTGGCGGGTAATGTGGACCTGGTGATGATCGACACCGCGACCGGCCTGCCCTTCATCCGCGACGGGCGGGTGCGCGCGCTCGCCGTGCTGACCGAGACCCGCACCGCCGAGGCCCCCACCGTGCCGACGATGCGTGAGCTTGGCGCCGATGCCGTCGCCTTCGGCTGGCAGGGGATCAGCGCGCCGAAGGCGGTCCCGGCCGAGATGGTCGCGCGGATGAATGCGGAACTGATCCGCGCCATGGCCTCGGATGAGGTGCAGGCGCGCACCAGGGCGCTGGGCATCCAGACCACCGGCTGGGCGCCCGCCGAGTTCGACCGCTTCGTCGCCGCCGAGAATGCGCTGTGGCGGCCGCTGATCCGGGAACTGGGCATTCGGCTGGACGCGTGAAACCCCCGCGACAGGCGTCGGGATTCCTTACAGCACCACGCACGTAGCGGACCGTCTAAAGACTAAGATATTGAAGTCACTTTCGAAAATTTTGCGGCCCGAGGCTTGCATTTGAGCCGATCGTGGTCGCGTCCCCTGGGGCGCTGGCGCGCCGGAACAGGGAGCAGGTGGCGATGCGGGGTTTGTCGAAGACGTTGGCCGGGGCTGGGCTTGCACTCGCGATGGCGTTCGGGATGCCGGTGGAGCGGGCCGAGGCGGCGCCCATCACCATCACCTTCACCGGCATCAACTATGAGGTGCTCTTTGCCGAGAGCGGCTTCACCTTCACCGTGACCGGCAGTCACTCCGACGGCGACAATTACATGTCCTTTCATGACGGCGGTGCCAATCCGGGCAACACCGACCTGATCATCACCTTCGGCGGTGCGCTCTTCAGCCTGGTTTCCTTCGAACTGATGGACGCCTACGACGACGCGTCCTTCCTGGGCAGTGACGGCAGCACCTTCGCGGTGGCGGCCGGGACCGCGCCGGGCGTCGTGCAGGTCGGGATGACGAACGTGACCTCGATCGTCCTTTCCGTTGCCGCAGATGGCGGCATCAACTTTGACAATCTGGTGGTCGATACGTCGCCCCGTGGCGCCCCCACAGCGGTGCCCGAGCCCGGGACGCTGGCGCTGCTCGGCGCCGGGCTGGTCGGCCTTGCCGGCGCGACGCGCCGCCGCCGTCGCGTCGCCTGACCCCGGGCCATCGACACCGGCCTTGACCGGCCGCGCCGGCGGGCCAAGATTCAGGCCATGACACGGCGCGCCTGGATCCTGGCTCTGCTGGCCTCCACCACCGCCCTGCCGGCTGCGGCGTCCGAAGGGGCGGTGCAGCGCGGCGGGCGTGCCGTCGAACGCGGCGCGAAACGCACCGGTGAGGCGATCGAGCGCGGCGCCCGGCGCACCGGATCGGCGCTGGAACGCGCCGCGGGCTGGACCGGGGAGCGGCTGCGCCGCGCCGGCCACTGGGCCTTCGGAAGCTGACCACGCCGCCCCGGTGTCGACATGGCGCCGATCCAGGATACGCCGCTCACCACCTCAAGCCCGGAGCCACCGATGCGCTTCGTCCTTGCCGCCACCATCCTGGCCCTGTCCGCCGCGCCGGTCTCGGCGCAGCAACAGCCGGCCGGCAGCCTGCCACCCCCCGTGCCGCGCCCGGCCGAACCCGCCCCCGCCGCCACACCGCCCAACGATGCCGCCGCGGCGCGCCAGCCCGGCTTTGCCGAGCGCAGCGGCGCTGCCATCGACCGCGCGGCGGACCAGACCGGCCAGGCGCTGGACCGCGCGGCGGAGGAAACCGGCTCGGCGCTTGGCCGCGCCATGCGCTGGACCGGGCAGCAGATGCAGGGCGCCGGCGAATGGACCGCGCGGCAGGGCGAACGGATGACGGGGCCGGGCGCGGCACCGGCCCAGCCGGCCGCGCCGCGCCAGTAGGCAAGGCCCGTCCGGCGCCGCCGTCGCCGGCCCGGCCGGGTCTGCGGCGCAGCCCTTTGTTCCCCACCGTCCGGAACCTGCCATGCCCGATCCACGTCGCTGGCTGATCCTGTTGGCTGCGGCAGCGGTCCTCGCCCCGAGCGATGCCGGGGCCCAGGACCCCCTGCGCCGCCCGTTCAGCAGCCAATCCGGCCAGACAGCGTCGCCCAGCCAGGGCGGGTCGTCCGGCCAGACAGGATCGTCCAGCCAGGCTGCGCCCCCTGGCGCAAGCGTTTCGCCGGGCCCGAGCGGGCCTCTCCGCATGAACGAGATGCCCGGCGCGAACGCGCCACCACCCGATGGCGCGCCGGCGTCACCGATGCAGGACCGCGCGACGGGCATCTTCGCGCCCGGGGCGGCCCAGGCCGGCAGCGGCGTGTCTGCTCCCGCACCGGGCCGCGGGATCGGCCTTTTCGCACCTCCGGGCGCCCCGCCCGGCACCGCGGTGTCGAATCCGTTGCAGGAGCGCGCCACAGGTATCTTCGCGCCCGGAGCGGCCAGACCTGGCGGTCCGGACGCTGCGCCGCCGCCGGGTTCGTCGGCGGCGCCATAGCTTCCGGCGCGAGACTGGACAGGCGAAGCCGCCCGCGCTTGCCGTCGCTCACGACCACGCCGTCACGCTGTCGCCCAGCCGCGTCGCTGCGCCGGATCAGGTGCTTCCGGGCGGCCGGGAGCTGCCGTGGCCGATAGGGATACCGGGGCTGAGATGCGTGACCGGCAGCCCGACCGCCTCGGCCACCAGGGCCCGGTGGCAGTGCCGCGGATCGGCCTCCAGGCACAACAGGCAGACACGCTGCTGCCGCGCCAGGTCGGACAGGTTGGCGAGCGCCGCCTGCGCCTCGGTCCCCGCGAGGTGCTTCGCGAAGATGCGCCGCATCTCGGCCGGCCGGCCCGATCGCACCGCCGCGCGCCCCTCGGCCGGGGTGCCGAGGGCGCGCAGATGCAGGTAGCCGATCCCCGCCGCTTCCAGCGATGCCGACAGCGCCCCCTTGGCGAAGCCCGGCTTGCGGCTGTTCGCCAGGGCGCGGACATCCACCAGCACGCGCACGCCCGACGCCTTCAGGGCGGCGATCAGCCCGTCCGGCGTCGTGCCCTCATAGCCGATGGTCAGGACCTCGGCCGGGGCGGTCACTTCTGCATGCTGGCATGGGCGGCCAGGCAGGCGACGTCGAGCATCTGGTTCACCCCCGCCTGCATCGGCACGATCTGCGCCGAATGCGACAGGCCGGTCAGCAGCGGCCCGATCACCGTCGAACTGGTCAGCCGCGGCACCGACCGCGTCAGGATGTGCGCGGCATGCAGCCCCGGCATGATCAGCACATTGGCCGGCCCGGTCAGGCGGCAGAAGGGATAGAGCGACGCCCGAAGGCCGGGATCGAGCGCGACATCGGCCGACATCTCCCCGTCGAACTCGAAATCGGCGCCGCGTTCGGTCAGCAGCTTCACTGCGTCGCGGATGGACCCCGGGATGGTCCCGCGCGGGTCGCCGAAGGTCGAGAAGGACAGGAAGGCCACGCGCGGTTCCAGCCCGAGCCGCCGCGCTGCCGCCGCCGAGCCGCGCGCGATGCCGGCCAGCGTCTCGGCATCCGGGCGTTCATGGATGGCGGTGTCGGCGACCAGCACCGTGCCCGCGCGGCGGGAGACGATGACCGACACGCCGAAGACGACGCGCCCGGGGATCGGGTCGATCGCCATGCCGATGCCTTCGAGAGCGACGGAATAGGACCGCGTCGATCCGGTCACGATGGCATCCGCATCCCCGGTCGCCACCATGCAGGCGCCGAAGACATTGCGGTCCTGGTTCACCAGGCGCTGGCAGTCGCGCAGCAGGAAGCCTTCGCGTTGGCGCTTGGCGTAGAGGAATTCCGCATAGCGCCGGTTGGAATCGGACAGCCGCGCATTGTGGATCTCGATGCCGTCGGGCATCGGGATGCCGAGTGCGGCGGCGACCGCGTTGATCCGTTCCTCGCGCCCCACCAGCACGGGCGTGCCGTAGCCGGCGTTGCGGAAGGCGATGGCGGCGCGGATCACCTTCTCCTCCTCGCCTTCGGCGAAGACCACGCGCTTGGGGTTCTGGCGGACGGATTCGGCGATCGCCTCCAGCGCGCCGACCGTCGCATCCAGCCGGTTGGCGAGGTCGCGCGAATACCGCTGCAGGTCGATCAACGGCTTGCGCGCCACGCCGGATTCCATCGCCGCCCTGGCGACGGCCGGCGACACGCGGGAGATCAGCCTCGGATCGAAGGCGTTGGGGATGATGTATTCGGGGCCGAAGCGCAGCGCCTTGCCCGCACCGGCGCCGGCCACTTCCTCGGGCACGTCCTCCCGCGCCAGCATCGCCAGCGATTCGGCCGCGGCGATCTTCATCGCGTCGTTGATGGTGGACGCCCGCACGTCGAGCGCGCCGCGGAAGATGAAGGGGAAGCCGAGGACGTTGTTGACCTGGTTGGGGTAGTCCGAGCGGCCGGTCGCGATGATGCAGTCCGGCCGGGCGGCGCGCGCCTCATCCGGCGTGATCTCCGGGTCGGGATTGGCCATCGCGAACAGGATCGGCTTCGGCGCCATGGCGCGCAGCATGTCGGGCGTCAGCGCACCCTTCACCGACAGGCCGAAGAACACGTCGGCGCCGTCCAGGGCCTGCGACAGCGTCCGCGCATCGGTATTCACCGCATGCGCCGACTTCCACTGGTTCATGCCTTCCGTGCGGCCGCGATAGATGACGCCCTTGGTATCGCACAGGATGACGTTCTCGGGCCGCATGCCCATCGCCTTGACCAGCTCGGCGCAGGCGATCGACGCCGCGCCGGCGCCGTTGATCACCAGCCGCGTCGTCCGGATGTCGCGGCCGGTCAGGTGGATGGCGTTGATCAGCCCGGCGGCGGCGACGATGGCGGTGCCGTGCTGGTCGTCATGGAAGACCGGGATGTCCATCAGCTCGCGCAGGCGCTGCTCGATGACGAAGCATTCCGGCGCCTTGATATCCTCGAGGTTGATGCCCCCGAAGGACGGGCCGAGGTAGCGCACCGAATTGACGAAGGCGTCCACATCCTCGGTATCGACGCAGAGGTCGATCGAATCGACATCGGCGAAGCGCTTGAACAGCGCCGCCTTGCCTTCCATCACCGGCTTGGATGCCAGCGCGCCGAGATTGCCGAGACCGAGCACCGCCGTGCCGTTCGAGATGACGGCGACGAAATTCCCCTTCGCCGTGTAGTCGTAGGCGAGCTTCGGATCGCGATGGATGTGGATGCAGGGTTCCGCAACACCCGGCGAATAGGCGAGCGACAGGTCGCGCGCGGTGATCAGCGGCTTGGTCAGCCGGATCTCGAGCTTGCCGGGCCGGCCCTCGGCATGCATCGCCAGCGCTTCTTCCCCCGTCACGCGGGCGGTGCGCGTGTCCTCGGTCGGCGGCTGCTTCGCGTCATCCATGGAAATCGTTCCCGTCGCCCGTGTCTTTGGTTGCGCTGACGCCATTGTGCAGCCACGGGCTGCGCCCGGCGACCCCCTGGCTTCGCAGGCGCGGTAGGCTCCGCCCGCATTGGCGACAAATTGCTCCGCCATGGATGGGCGGGAGAAACCATGGCCGCCCACCGGGCGGTGCCGGAGGAGATACTGCCCGGTGGCTGGCGATCGGGAGGCGGGGATGCGGCACCTTTGGTGCCGGCGCGACGGTGCCGCGCGGATGGCCCGGCCGATCCGCGCCTTGGCGGCGTGGCTGGCCTTGGGCCTGGCTTTCGGCGGTCCCGCCGCGGCGCAGCCACGCACCGCGGCCGCGCCGGGCGGCTGCGACGTCGCGACCGCCGCGCCGGTGCGCGACATGCACGCGCCGGTGCGCGACATGCAATTGTCATTCGCCCGCGTGCTGCCCTTTGCCCGCGACGTGCTGGCGCATCATCGCGTCGCGGCCTCGATCCAGGGCGATGGCCGGGAGGCACGGATCGAACTGCATCTGCGCGACGTGCGCGACCTGGAACTGCCGGAGGGCCATCCGGCCACGACCTATCGCACCGAGGTCGACGGCGCCGCCATCCTGCAGGACCGGCGGTCCCGCCACCCGGCGCTGTGGCGGGTGGACACCGCCACCGTCGCCGCCGCCAACCGCGCCTACGACGTGCGTGACGCCGGGCCCGGCACGCCGCCGCGGCTGGAGGAGGCCGAGCGGGATGACGCGCTCGACGACTATGCGCTGATCGGCCTCTACACCGATCGCTACACCGGCTTCGCGGCCATGGTGCTGGAGGCGCGCGGGGCGGGCGCCCGCCCGCCGCATCGCATCTACGCCATCGCCGGCACGCATGTCTTCGAGCGCACCGACCTGCGCAGCTGGGCCTCGGGGCTGACCATGGGGCGCGCGCAATATGTCTCGAACGCCGCGCTGCGGATGATGCGCGACGCCGCCGATTATGCTGCCGACATGCGGCGCGGTGGGGAGGTCTTCGTCACCGGACAGAGCCAGGGCGGGCTCGCGGCGCAGGGGTTCGGCGCGCTGCTGCAGGCCTATCTCGATGCGCGGGGGGGGCGGCACCACCTGGTGCATGTCGTGTCCTGGGGTGCGGCTGGTGCGCGGGAGACGCTGGCCCGCGCCATCGCCCAGCAGCGCGCGGGCGGCGGGCGCGGTTTTCCCGCGCAGATGGAACGCCATTGGGCCGAGACCGAACCCGGTCATGCGGCGACCATGGCGGTGTGGGATGCCATCGCGACGCAATGGGCGCGCATCCCGCCGGGCGGGGAGGATGCCTGGCTGACCGCCGTCGCATCGCGCATGCGCGTGGTCGGCTTCTTCTTCGAGATCGACGTCTTCGCGCGCGGCGGCAGCTTCCTCGGCACCGCCTTCGCCTTCCCCACCGCGCTGGTGCTGCCGGAGGAATGCGACATGACCGTCGCCGAGATCATCATCGGCATGCAGCCCGGCGCCTTCGGCGTGCGGCTGGAATCGCACTTCCTGAAAGGCTACCGGCGCGCGGTCGGGCGCGGCGCGATCGCGGTGGCGCGCCCGGCCAGGCCCGCGCGCTGGGAATGGTTCTCCGACCTGATGCCAGTGATCGAGGATGTCGGCGACATCTGGCTGGAGGTGCTGCATCTGTCGCGTGACGCGGCGCAGCCGGCGCATTGGCAGGCCTGCACCGGCAGTGCCGAATGGTTCACCCAGGCGAACCGGTTCTGCCGGGCGGATCACTGGCCGGGCTGTGGTCCGGCGCCGGGGGAGGAACGCTGGTGCCTGGTGCGGCGCGGCCGGCGGTGAAGCGTTTTCCGCTGAGGCGGAAGCGGCGCCAGCCCACACCCCGACCGTCGGCGTGAGTATCGTGAAATGGGAGGCCGGCTGGGGGTGTGGGCCGGTGCCACCGGTTCTACGGGGTTCCGAGCCGCGCCCGCACCAGCGCCAGCGCCGCGGCGAAGGCGGCCTCGGCATCAAGCGCGGTGGTGTCGAGCAGCAGCGCGTCCTCGGCCGGCTTCAGCGGCGCCACGGGGCGGTTGGCGTCCTGTGCGTCGCGGTCGCGGATCTCGGCTTCCACCTGGGCCGGATCGGCGGCCACGCCGCGGTCGCGCAGTTCCAGGCAGCGGCGGCGGGCGCGTTCCTCCACGCTGGCGGTGACGAAGAGCTTCACCGCGGCATCGGGGAACACCACCGTGCCGATGTCGCGCCCGTCCAGCACCGCGCCGCGGTCCCGCCCGAAGCCGCGCTGGAAGTCGAGCAACGCGGCGCGCACGGCGGGGATCGCCGCCACCGCACTCGCCGCCATGTCAGCCATCGGCCCGCGCAGGTCGGTCCGGTCCAGATCGGCCGGCGTCAGGGCGCGGGCGGCGGCCTCGGCCTTGGCCGCGTCGCGCGGGTCGGCCCCGGCATCCAGCACGCGGCGCCCGACGGCGCGATAGAGCAGACCAGTGTCGAGATAGGGCAGGCCGAGCGCCGCGGCGAGCCGCCGCGCCAGCGTGCCCTTGCCGGCCGCTGCCGGGCCGTCCACGGCGATGACCGCGCCGTTCGGCGTCGTGAAGCCCGGCGGCGCCATGGCGTCAGGCCGGCCCGATCGGGCTGCCGCCGGCCAGCCCGTTCATCAGCGCGGCGAAGCCTGGGAAGGAGGTGTCGATGAAGGCCGCATCGTCCACCGTGACCGGCGCGCGCGTGGCAAGGCCCATGACCAGCGCCGACATGGCGATGCGGTGGTCCATGTGGGTTTCGACCGTGCCGCCGCCGGGGATGGCCCCGCCGGTGCCGTGGACGATCATGTCGTCCCCCTCGATCTCGACCTTCACGCCATTGGCGGCGAGCAGCGCGGCGGTCGCGGAGAGCCGGTCGCTTTCCTTCACCCGTAGTTCGGCCAGACCCTTCATGCGCGTGGTGCCGCGCGCCGCGGCGGCGGCCACCGCCAGCACGGGGTATTCGTCGATCATCGAGGGCGCGCGGCCGGGCGGGACGGTGACGCCGGACAGCACGGTGTATTCGGCGACGATGTCGCCGACCGGCTCGCCGCCGGCGATGCGCTCATTTTCGACCCGCAGCGCCGCGCCCATTTCCCGCAGCGTGGTGATCAGGCCGGTGCGCAGCGGGTTGAGGCCGACATTCTCCACCACGACGCGCGATCCCGGCACCAGCAGCGCGGCGACGATCGGGAAGGCGGCCGAGGACGGGTCGCCCGGCACCAGCACGGGGGCGGCGACCAGTTCCGGCTGGCCTTCCAGCAGCACCACGCGGCCTTCCGGCGTGTCCTGCACCGAAACGGCCGCGCCGAAATGGCGCAGCATGTTCTCGGTGTGGTCGCGGGTGGGTTCCTTTTCCACCACGCGGGTGGTGCCCGGCGCGCAAAGGCCGGCCAGCAGGCAGGCGCTTTTCACCTGCGCCGAGGCAACCGGCAGCACGTAGTCGATCGGCAGCGGGTCCGCGGCACCCCGCATGGCGAGCGGCAGCCGCCCGCCCTCCCGCGTCCAGAAGGATGCGCCGGTGGCCGAGAGCGGGTCGGTCACCCGCTTCATTGGACGCTTGCGCAACGATGCGTCACCCGTCATCACCGCGAAGACCGGATGGCCCGCAAGCAGCCCGAGCAGCAGCCGCGCCGCCGTGCCGGAATTGCCCATGTCGAGCACGTCCGCCGGTTCGACCAGCCCGCCGACGCCGCGCCCGGACACCCGCCAGGCGCCGGGGCCGACCCGTTCGACCTCCGCCCCCAGGGCGCGCATGGCGGCGGCGGTGCGCAGCACGTCCTCGCCTTCCAGCAGGCCGCTGATCTCGGTGGTGCCGACCGCCAGGGCGCCGAACATCAGGGCGCGGTGGCTGATGGATTTGTCGCCCGGAACGCCGAGCCGGCCGGTGAGCGGGGCGGCCGGCGCCTGGGCCTTCAGGGGGCGGGGATCGGGATGGGACATGGGCGGCGTTTGACATGGCCCGGCAGGGCGTGGCAATGCGCCCGACCCTTTGCACAGGCGCGCGGAGCCCCGTGCGCGAGACGGAAGTATCCCCATGGCGAAGCCCGAACTCGGCCTGAAGCGCAGCTGCGTGGCCTGCGGCACCCGCTTCTATGACCTCGCCCGCAGCCCGGCCGTCTGCCCGAAATGCGGCACGGAACAGCCGGCCGAACAGCCCCGCCTGCGCCGCGCGGCGCCGGCGCCGATCCCGGACGAGAAGCTGAAGAAGCGCGCCGCCTCCCCCGAAGCCGAGGCCGACGACATCGAGGTGGAGGACGTCGAGGGCGACGAGGCGATCGAGGACGCCGAGGAGCTCGAGGACGACGCCGACGAGATCGACGAGGCGATCGAGGTCGAGGCGGAGCGCGACGAGGAAGGCTGATATTTTCGCGGGGCCGCCGGGAGCGGCCCTGCGAAGGGTTTTTGTGCGTCCCTGGTTTTGTTGCGCCCTCAAACGCCAGGCGGGCCGCATCCGCGGCCCCTGGCTTCGCGCCGCGCACTGGCGCGCCGAGGGCCGTTGACGGTCTGGGCGCGGTCGCGCTGTGCGCTCCCGGATCGCGGCCCGCGCCCGCCGAACAGGTCATGTGCTGCGCGGCTTGTCTTCGTGCCGCGGCTTGGCGTTCCCGGTTAGGGCCGAGATCCGCAGGTGCCGAACGGCGCGGCGGCCGTTCTTTCGACGGATCATGTTGCCGGGCGGCGTTGCAGCCTCCATCCTTCCCGAAGCTGGAGGAAGGGCTTCACCGATGACCATGTTGAACCGACGCGGCGTCCTGCTGGGCGCCGCCGGGCTTGTTGCGGCGGCCGCCTCGCGCCACCCCGCCTACGCCCAGGCCCCGGCCGGGCCGTTCACGCTGCCGCCGCTGCCTTACGCCGCGAACGCCAATGAAGCCGCCATCGACGCGATGACGATGGAAATCCACCATGGCCGCCACCACGCAGCCTATGTGGCGAACCTCAACGCCGCGGTGCGCGAGCACACGGCCCTGGCGCAGATGCCGGTGGACGAGATCCTGATGCGCCTGTCCCAGGCGCCCGAGGCCGTCCGCACCGCCATCCGCAACAATGGCGGCGGCCACGCCAACCACACCATGTTCTGGGAGATCATGGGCGGGTCGGGCGGTGAGCCGACCGGCGACCTCAAGGCCGCAATCGACCGCGACCTCGGCGGCATGGACAAGTTCAAGACCGACTTCAACACGGCCGGGACGCGCGTCTTCGGGTCGGGCTGGGTGTTCGTCGCGGTGACGCCGGCGGGCAACCTCTCGCTCGTGTCGAAACCGAACCAGGACACGCCGCTGATGGATGGCGGGCGCACCCTGATGGGCAACGATGTGTGGGAACACGCCTATTACCTGCGCTACCAGAACCGCCGGGCGGATTACCTGGCGGCGTGGTGGAACGTGCTGAACTGGGAGAAGATCGGGGAGCGGTACGCGGCGGCGAAGGCCGGGACGTTGCGGGTCTAGCTGCCGGCATCCTGAGTGTTGCCCGTATGACCGCCGTCCGCTGGCTGGCGCTGTTGATCTCGGAGATCGCGGTATTCACCGCGATCTTCTTATTGCACCCCCCTACGGATTGGCTGCTGCTGACCATCGCGCCCATTGTCATGCCGATCGTCGTGTTCGGCTTTGTCGTCATAGTGGCCGATGACATCCGATCTCGCTTCGTCGCGGGAGGAATCGCGCTCTTCGGCTTCCTCTGGCTTGGCGCGGAGCTCTGGCCGGTGGCGAGGGCGTATGGATATCTGCCGCCCGCAGCATCGGTGACCGGCGTCGCCTACTTCGATTCCCGCCGGAGCGCGCGGCAATTCTGGCCGAACCCTCCATGGACTCGGAATTGTTCGATGACGATCTTTGACCTTGATCCGAGGACGGCCAGCCAATGGATTGGCGAAAGTGCCGAGGCTCGACGCGAGACACCGGCTTTCCGCGAACCCCGGCTTTGGTCAGGCGCAGGCACGCTCCCCCCGTGGGTTAGTCAACACGCCCCGTCATATCTGTCCAACCCAAGACTAAATGCAATGTATCACATGATCGACTTCGGACGATGCGGCCCGACAGGGCATGAATATACTCTAGGATACTCTGGAAATATGCTATTCAGTGAGCTCCTGGGCGTGATTGTGCTCATCGATCCACACCCTCGCTATCCGAAGGCCATGGTCGTTTCCTCTCCAGAGTTGTAGTCGCGCCGCTCTGCCCGCCGCGGGGCCGGAAATGCGATCCCTGGGATCGGACGGCAGCGGTCCCGACCTTGCCTCCCGCACCGCCCAGCGCCATACCGCCCTGGATTTGCAAGACTGGGAGCGCCCGATGCGCGTGAAGGACGTGAAGAAGGTCGTGCTCGCCTATTCCGGCGGGCTCGACACCAGCGTGATCCTGAAGTGGCTGCAGACCACCTACCGATGCGAGGTGGTGACCTTCACCGCCGATCTCGGCCAGGGTGAGGAGCTCGGCCCAGCGCGCGAGAAGGCGCTGCTGCTCGGCATCAAGCCCGAGAACATCTACATGGATGACCTGCGCGAGACCTTCGTGAAGGACTTCGTCTTCCCGATGTTCCGCGCCAATGCGCTGTATGAGGGCATGTACCTGCTCGGCACCTCGATCGCCCGGCCGCTGATCTCCCAGCGCCAGATCGAGATCGCGGAGAAGGTCGGCGCCGACGCCGTCGCCCATGGCGCGACCGGCAAGGGCAACGACCAGGTGCGGTTCGAGCTGTCCTATTACGCGCTGAAGCCGGACATCAAGATCATCGCCCCCTGGCGCGAATGGGAGCTGACCAGCCGCACCCGGCTGATCCAGTTCGCCGAGGAACACCAGATCCCGATCGCGAAGGACAAGCGCGGCGAGGCGCCGTTCAGCGTCGACGCGAACCTTCTGCATTCGTCCAGCGAGGGCAAGATCCTCGAGGAACCCTGGGACGCGCCGGATGAGATGGTCTGGCAGCGCACCATCTCCCCGATGGACGCGAAGGACGAGGTCACCGAGATCACCATCGAGTTCGAACGCGGCGACGCGGTCGGCATCAATGGCGAGCGCCTGTCCCCGGCGACGCTGCTGACGCGCCTGAACGCGCTCGGCAAGGAGAACGGCATCGGCCGGCTCGACCTGGTCGAGAACCGCTTCGTCGGCATGAAGTCGCGCGGCTGCTATGAGACGCCGGGCGGCACGATCCTCTATGTCGCGCATCGCGCGATGGAATCGATCACGCTGGACCGCGAGGCCGCGCACCTCAAGGACAGCCTGATGCCGCGCTATGCGGAGATCATCTACAACGGCTTCTGGTTCGCCCCGGAACGCCGGATGATGCAGGCGCTGATCGATGAGAGCCAGAAGAGCGTGACCGGCACCGTCCGGCTGAAGCTCTACAAGGGCAACACCATCGTGACGGGCCGGCAGTCGCCCAACAGCCTCTACTCGATGAAGCACGTCACCTTCGAGGACGACCAGGGCGCCTACGACCAGTTCGACGCGCAAGGCTTCATCAAGCTGAACGCGCTGCGCCTGCGGCTCGGCGCGATGGCGGGCCGCAAGGGCGGCGCGCTCTGATCCCATCCCCTGGCGCCGGGTTCGACCGGCGCCAGGGCGATCATCCCCGGATCATGCCGGCAGGCCGATCCGCCCGAGGCCCGGCAGCTTCAGCGCCGGGCGGCGTATGTCGATCCCGGCGACACCGCCGAGGATATTGACCTCGATCCCCTCGACCCAGCCGATCGTCACGCCGGCATATCCGCCGAGTGACAGCCGCAACCCGGTGCCCGACGCCGTACGGCGCAGCCATCTCCCGTCATAAGGGTAGTCCTTGCCGATCGCGGTCGGCGGCAACACGCCCTGCGCCTCCGGCACGCTGTCGAGCACGGCCGCGACGAAGGTGTTGGAATTCGGCCCAGGCCAGACGCGATAATCGCCATGGCGTCGCCAGGCGTAGCTTTCGACTGCCGCCCGCATGCGCGGGATCAGCGCGGTGGCGGCATCGCCATCGGCGGCGAGGATCACCTCCGGGCTGCGCCCGAACCAGCGGCCATCCGGTTCGAAGCCGTTGACGCGGATCGGCTCGCCCCATGCGGTGTAGTCGTATCGCGTGTATGCGGCGGCCCCTTCCGGCTTCACGACGATCCAGCAATGCACCGCGAAGATGCCGCGCCAGCGCACCGTCGGCGCGGCGAAGACGCGCACCACCGCCGGCGCATGCGCTCCCGCAGGCGGCAGGTGCCCGATGCTGGAACGGTCGGCATTCCACCATCCGGCGCCGATGCCGTTCTGCTGGTGCAGCACCGCCGAGACACCGATCGGCACGGGATAGGCCAGCGCGAGCAGCGCCAGCGCGGTGGTCGCGCGCTTCATCGCCGGCATGATGGCCGGTCGCCCGCGCCCGCCGCAACGATCTACACCGTGCCGGCCGCCGCCCCTTCGGCGAAGCCGCGCAACCGCGCGGCGATGACCTCGCCCACCGCCTCCGCCGCCGCGCGACGCGGGAAGCGCGCGCGCCAGGCAATGCGCACCGTCCGCCCCGCGCGCGCCGCCAGCGGCCGCAGCACGATGCCCGCATCCTGCGCCGCCCCCGCCGCGAGCCCCGGGATCAGCGTCGTGCCATAGCCGGCGGCGACCATGTTGAGCAGCGTCGACAGGCTCGCCGCGCGCAGCGTGCCGCCCAGCGCGCCGCTATGCCCGCAGGCCGCGAGCGTCTGGTCCCGCAGGCAATGCCCATCGGCCAGCACCAGGATGTCGCGCGCCAGTTCCGCTTCCGCCACCGCCTCGCGCGCCGCGAGCGGATGCTCGGGCGGCAGCGCCGCGAGGAAGGGTTCGGCGAAAAGCGGTTGGCTCGCGAGGTCGTGCCCATCGACCTCGGTCGCCAGCAGCACGGCATCGAGTTCATGCGCGCGCAGCCGCTCGACCAGCGCCGCGGTCTGGTCCTCCCACGGCTCGACCTCCAGCGCGGGCAGCGCCTCGCGCAGCGGCGCGAAGACCAGCGGCAGCAGATAGGGCGCGAGCGTCGGGATGATGCCGAGCCGGAAGCGGCCCGCCAGCGGGTCCCGCAGGGTGCGCGCCACGGCGAGGATGGCCTCGCCTTCCGTCACGGCCGCGCGGATGTGATCGATCAGCCGGTCGCAGGCGGCGGTCGGCGCCACCGTCTTGCTGGTGCGCTCGAACAGCGCGACGCCAAGCAGTTCCTCGAGCTTGCGCAGCTGCACCGACAGCGTCGGCTGGCTGACACCGCAGGCTTCGGCGGCGCGACCGAAATGTCCGTGCTCGGCCAGGGCCAGCACGTAGCGAAGATCGCGGAGGTTCATCGGGGCAGGGGCACTGTCATGATAGTCAGTGTCTATCGCATTCTTCATCGTCCGGGGCTTCCTTTTATGCTCGGGAAGCCACTAGCGTTGCGCATGGACCACGCGGCCCGGGGAGCAACGGCACACCTGTAGCCTGGCGACGAAAGCCGGCACGACTTCGCCGGCAACCGGAACGACCGTGCGGCGGGCCGCGCGGCCTGTCCGGAACGTCCGCCGTGCATGGAGGCCGTCTTCCAGGACCGTCGCGGTCTTTGCGCGCGAACCAGGTCATCAACGCAGTCACGATCGGAGAGAAACATGGACGGAAACAAGGGACCGAGCGCCGGCATGTGCCCGGTGGCGCATGGCAAGCCGACGGCGGCGCGCTTCACGACCCGGTCGAACCGCGACTGGTGGCCGAATTCGCTGAACCTGCGCATCCTCAGCCAGCAATCGGCCAAGTCCGATCCGATGGGTGCGGGCTTCAACTACGCCACGGAATTCAAGAAGCTCGACCTCGCGGCGCTGAAGAAGGACATCATCGCGCTGATGACGGTCTCGCAGGATTGGTGGCCTGCGGATTACGGCCACTACGGCCCGCTCTTCATCCGCATGGCCTGGCATGCCGCGGGCACCTACCGCACGGCTGACGGACGCGGCGGCGCGTCCAACGGCGCGCATCGCTTCGCGCCGGAGAATTCCTGGCCGGACAATGCGAACCTCGACAAGGCGCGCCGGCTTCTGTGGCCGATCAAGCAGAAATACGGCAACAGGATTTCCTGGGCCGACCTGTTCATCCTGACCGGCAACTGCGCGATCGAATCCATGGGGCTCAAGCCCTTCGGCTTCGGCGGTGGCCGCGAGGACATCTGGGAGCCGGAGGAAGACGTCTACTGGGGTGCCGAGACGACCTGGCTCGGCGACGTGCGCTACAGCGGTGACCGCCAGTTGGAGAACCCGCTCGCCGCGGTGCAGATGGGCCTCATCTACGTCAACCCGGAAGGGCCGAACGGCAATCCGGACCCGGTCGCCTCGGGCCGCGACGTCCGCGAGACCTTCGCGCGCATGGCGATGAACGATGAGGAGACGCTGGCGCTGACCGCCGGCGGGCACACCTTCGGCAAGTGCCACGGCGCCGGCGATGCGACGCTGGTGGGACGTGAGCCGGAAGCAGCGCCGATGGAACAGATGGGCCTTGGCTGGAAGAGCACCTTCAAGTCCGGCAAGGGCGTGGACGCCATCACCAGCGGCATCGAGGGCGCGTGGACGCCGACGCCGACCAAGTGGGACAATTCCTACTTCGACATGCTGCTCGGCTACGACTGGGAACTGACGAAGAGCCCCGCCGGTGCGCATCAGTGGAAGCCGAAGGATCCCGCCGCGCAGACGCTGGTGCCGGACGCGCATGACCCGACGAAGCGCCACCCGCCGATGATGACCACGGCGGACATGGCGATGAAGATGGATCCGGAATACCGGAAGATCGCCGAGCGCTTCCACAAGAACCCGGACCAGTTCGCCGACGCCTTCGCCCGCGCCTGGTTCAAGCTGACCCATCGCGACATGGGGCCGAAGGCGCGCTACCTCGGGCCCGACGTGCCGAAGGAAGACCTGATCTGGCAGGACCCGGTCCCGCCGGTGACGCACAAGCTGGTGGATGAGGCGGACATCGCCGCGCTGAAGGCGAAGATCCTCGGCTCCGGCCTGTCGGTCTCGCAGCTCGTCTCCACCGCCTGGGCCTCGGCCTCGACCTATCGCGGATCCGATCGTCGCGGCGGGGCGAATGGCGCGCGCATCCGCCTCGCACCCCAGAAGGACTGGGAGGCGAACCAGCCCGCGCAGCTCGCAACCGTGCTGGCCAAGCTCGAAGGCATCCAGAAGGACTTCAACGCTTCGGCTTCGGGCGGCAAGCAGGTCTCGCTCGCCGACCTGATCGTGCTCGGCGGCGGCGCGGCGATCGAGGCGGCGGCGAAGGCCGCCGGCCACGACCTGATGGTGCCCTTCAAGCCGGGCCGGACCGATGCGTCGCAGGACCAGACCGACGCGGCATCCTTCGCGCCGCTGGAGCCGGAGGCGGATGGGTTCCGCAACTACCGCAAGGCTCGCTACACGGTCTCGGCCGAGGAGCAGCTGGTCGACAAGGCGCAACTGCTGACGCTGACCGCACCCGAGATGACGGTGCTGGTCGGTGGGCTGCGCGTGCTCGGCGCCAATCACGGCGGGTCGCCGCATGGCGTCTTCACCAAGCAGCCGGGCAAGCTGACGAACGACTTCTTCGTCAACCTGCTCGACATGGGCACCGCCTGGGCGCCGACCGACGAGACGGCGGAGGAGTTCCAGGGCCGCGACCGCGCCACCGGCACGGTGAAGTGGACGGGCACGCGGGTCGACCTGATCTTCGGGTCGAACTCGCAGCTTCGCGCGCTGTCCGAAGTCTACGGCCAGGCCGACAACCAGGTGAAGTTCGTAAAGGACTTCGTTTCGGCCTGGACGAAGGTGATGAACGCGGATCGCTTCGACCTCGCCTGAGGTCGATGCGGCACCCGGGCGCGGCTGGAAGCAGGCCGCGCCCGGGATGCGCCTTCCCTAACCGCCCGATTCGCGCGCCGCTAGGGCGCGCAGTTCGGTCCGCGCGGCCTCCACCACCTCGGCCTGTCGCGCGCGACCGCCTTCCGCCTGCGCCGCCAGCAGCCAGCGCCGGGCCTGCGCGCCCTCCCCGCGCTGCGCGGCGCCACGTCCCGCCCGCAGCCACAGATCGGCCGCGGCAGCGCGGTCCCCGGCCATGCTCGCCGCCTCGGCCTGGATCGCCAGCGCGCGGCTGACGCCGCGGTAATCGAGCGCATCCCGCCGCGCATCCGCCGCCGTCGCCGCCGCATCGCGCGCGCCTGCTGCATCCCCCGCCGCGAGCGCGGCCAGCGCCGCGAGTTCACCGGCATCCGCCCGGAACGCCGCTTCCTCGGGTGCACCGAGCGCGGTCCGCGCCGTCGCGAGGCCGGGAGCATCGCCGCGCTCGGCGGCGACGAGCCCGCGCAGGAAGACCGCCCGCCGATACGCCGCCTGGTCGTCGCCGGCCGTCTCGGCAGCCCGCACGGCGGCGGCATCTGCGCCAGCAAGGTCGCCGAGGCGATGCAGGGCGATGGCTTCGGCAAGGGTCAGCGAGGCGGGCACCGGCAGGTTGCGCCGCGACAGTTCCCGGCCGGCGGTCCGCGCCGCGGCCAGGGCTTCGCGTGCGCGGCCGCGTGCCAGTTCGGCAGCCGCGAGGCCGGTCGCGGCATCGGCGATCGCCTCCGCATCGTCCCGCTCCCGCGCGCGCGCCAAGCCCTGCTCGTAGAGCCGCGCAGCCTCCGTCGGCCGTTCCAGTTCCAGTGCGAGGCGCCCGGCGCGGGTCAGGCGCGACAGCGCCTCATCCTGCGGTGCCGCGGGCGTGTTGGCGGAACCGCCGCAGGCCTGGAGCGCGAGTGCGGCCAGGAGCATCATCAGGCGCGTCACGGGCGCAGCCGTTCCGAGGACGGGCGGCGCGGTTCCGCCGGGGGTGGCCCGCCGCCGCCCAGCAGCCACATGCCGCGCAGCTGGGTCAGCAGCAATTCCAGCTCGCGCGTCGTCTGCTGCGTCTGCGTCAGAAGCGCCGGCAGGTTGGCGGTGCCTTCCTCGACATTGCGCATGGTCTGCGGCAGGCGCGGCGTGGCGCGCGAGATATCGCGCGTCGTTTGCTGGAGATTCGCGAGTGTCTGGTCCACGCGCCGGATCAGCGCGGGGATGCCCGAACTGCCCGATCCCGCCTCGCTGACCAATCGGTTCGCCTGTTCGGCGACGGCATCCAGGCGTTCCACCAGGCGCCCGATGTTGCGGATGATGTTCGCGACATCGGTCGCGGCACCTTCCGCCGTGCGGGCGAGGCCGTCCTCCATCAGCAACCGGCCGATCGATCCTTCGCCGCGTTCGACCCGCTCGACCAGCGTCGCGACGGAATGCGCGGTGCGCTGCAGGTCGTCCAGCAGGGGGAAGACGCGCTGCTGGACTTCGTCCAGCACGGCGCCGACGGTTTCGGTGGGCGCGCGCTCGCTGGTCGCCTCGATCACCGCGAAGGACCAGTCGAGTGGTTGCCCGCTGCCCCGCAGGACATCGAGATAGGCCGCGCCCGCAACGCCGAAGCGGCGGCGGATGACGGCGGCGGAATCGCGACGGATGAAGGGGCGAGCCTGCTCCTCGACATCGATCTCGGCGACCATCCGCTGGTCCTGCTCGAAGACGATGCGGCGCACCGTGCCGGCCTTGGTGCCGAGCACCTCCATCTCCGATCCGACCGACAGGCCGGAGACACCCTGCGCCGGCAACAGCACGCGCAGTGTCGTGGTGGTGCGCATCCAGTCGCGCAGCACGCCCGCCTGCAGCACGGCGACGAGGAAGGCGGCGACGGCGACCAGCACCAGCAGCCCGACCCACTCATCGGCGTTGCGCAGGCCGAAGCGGCGCGGGTTCGGGGTCATGAGCGGCCCCGCCCGCGGCGCAGGCCGAGATCGGTCAGTTCCAGGCGCTGGCTGGCCGGCAGGCCGGCATCCGTCCACACCGAAGGCGAGGTCGTCATCCACAGGCAGGCCGCACCGCGTGCGCGCGCGGCGGCGATGGCGTCGCGCAGCGGCGCGGCGATCTCCGGCGCACGCCCCTGGGCGAGCGGATTCTCGAGCAGCAGCAGCATCGGTTCCCCAAGAAAGGCGCGCACGCAGCCGGCGCGCGCGAGGTCGGTCCCCGACATCGCAGCCGGTCGCCCGAGCGGCAAGCCGGGCAGGCCGAAGGCGTGGGCCAGCGTCGCGGCGCGTTCGCGCAAATCCTCCGCCGCGGTGCGCGTGTGGTGCAGCAACGGCAGCAGGATGTTGTCGGCGAGAGAAAGATGCGGCAGCCAGCCGCCATCGTGGAAGACGCGCCCGATGCGCCCGCGCAGCGCATCGGCGATGTCGTGCGGCTGCCGCGCCCAGTCGCGTCCCAGGAAGGCGACGCGGCCCTGTGCCGGCGCGCCGACCCCGCTCGCAAGGTCGGCGCAGCGCGCCGCACGGCCGGGATCGGGGGCGAGGACCAGCGCGAGTTCCCCCGGCGCGAGGCGCAGGTCGAACAACAGCCCGTCCTCCGGATCCTCGAGGTCGAGTGCGGCTTCCATCAGCAGTACGGGGGGCGTTTCCGTGGCGCCGCTCACACCGCGAGGCTCAGCAGGCCGGAGGTGAGCAGCACGGCGAGCACGCCGCGCAGGAAGCCACGCGGCAGCAGCGTGGCCGGACTGTCCCCGCGCCGCGCCGACAGCCCCGTCAGCACCGAGCAGAGCGCGACCAGCATGCCGATCGCGACGAGCTTGCCGGGGAAGATCGCGAAGTCGCTCGGCCCCATCGCGCGCAGCACGGCATCGAGGAAGCCGGGCAGGGACAGCCGCACCACGCCGAGCAGGCTGCCCGCGACGAAGCCGGTCAGCAGCGCCGTCAGCACGAACAGCACGCCGAGCGTGAAGCCCGCCACCGCGAAGGCCAGCACCCGCGGCAGCACGAGCAGGCGGAACGGATCGAGCCCCATGCCCTGCAGCGCGCGCACCTGTCCGCCGGCCTGCAACGCGCCGAGCTCGACGATGGCGACCATGCCGCTGCGCCCGAGCAACACGAAGCCGACCAGGATCGGCGCGACCTCGCGCACCAGCACCGTCACCAGGATAGGGCCGACCAGCCCTTCCTGCCCCGCCTGGCCGAGCCAGTAGATCGCCTGGTAGACCAGCGCGAGGCCGACCAGCGCGCCGGTCACCGCGATGGTGGGGAAGCCTTCCCCGGCCGCCGTGCCGAGCACGCGACGGAACTCGGCGCGCACCGGGCGCCGCCAGGCATCGGGCCGTGCCGCTTCGCGCAGGGTGCCGAAGGCAAGGGCAGCCATCATCAGCAGGAAGCCGGCCCGTCGCCGCACCGGGGCGCCGATCCGCGCGAGCCAGGAGGGGCGTTCGGCGACGGTCCCGCTCATGCCTGCCCCGCGAGGATGAAGGAGCGCATCTCGCCGACACGCGGCAGGTAGAAAGCGCCGCGCGGACGGAACATGAAGCCGCGGCGCAGCGCGTCGTAGAGCGGCTCGCTCGCCTGGATGCCGCCAGTCGGCGCGGTGCTGGCAAGGTGTCCCGCCGTGCGCACCGCATCGCCCCAGAGGTTGAAGAAGCGCGGGCCCCGCCCGACGCTGCCGCCGATCGCGACGCCGAGGTCGAGCCCGATGCGGAAGGCGGGTGGCTGGTGCGCTTCCTCGAACAGCGCCTGGCAACGGTCGCGCAGGTCGAGCGCGGCGGCGGCGATGCGCTGCGCGGCACCTGCGCCCGCTTCCTGCGGCGTGAAGCCGGCCGCGGCGACCATTTCCTCCCCGGCGAGGCGGGCATAGGGGAGACCATGCGCGGTCGCGACCTCCTGCAACAGGCAGGCGATGGTGTCGGCCACCGGGATGCCGGGCGTGGAGACACGTGCCAGCGCCACCGGGTCGGTGAAGTGCAGCGCGAGCACCGCGACGCCGGGCAGCACCTCGGCGGCCAGCCCTTCGGCTGCCATGGGTAGCAGGGCGCCGTCGGCGAGCACGGCGCGCGCCGGTTCGCTGCCGGCACCCGGCGCCTCGGCCATCGGCGCGGCGGCTGCCGGCCGGCCGGCCATGCGCAGCACCACCATGTTGGCCACGGCGCGGGCGAAATCGGCCGCCGCCGGCGTGTCCTCGCGAACATCCTCCAGCAGCACGGCGCCGGCCGTCGCGTCCCCGATGCGCACCGGGACGGCGAGCAGTGCGCGGCTGCCGAAGCCCTGCATCCAGGACCGGTGCAGTTCCGCCGTCGTCGGATCCCGCGCGGCATCCGGCGCGTCGATCGTGTCGCCGGAGGCAATGCGGCGGAACAGTGCGGGCATCTCGCGCCGGTGCAGCTCGATGCCGGCGACATGGCCGTTCGCCTCGCGGTCGTAGCAATCCACGCAGCGCAGCGCCTGGCCGCCCGGCAGCAGGCGCCAGATGCTGGCGCGCCGCGCGGTGGTGACATTCGCCAGCGCATCGGACAGCGCACGCGACGCAGTGTCGCTGTCCGGGTCGAACAGCCCGGCGGTGGCGGCAAGCTGGGCGAAGGCGCGGCTCTGCGCCTCCAGCGCGCGGGAGCGTTCGAGCACCTGCTGCGCCGTGCGGTCGGCCCGCAGCCCCTGGCGCACCAGCAGCAGCCCGAGCAGCGCGGCCAGCGCCACCACGGCGAGCGACATCGCCAGCACCTGCCGGTTGTTGGCGCTGACAAAGCCGGTGAAGTCCGATTCCGGCGCGGTGATCAGCACACGCCAGCCGCGCCCGGCGGCCGGCAGGCTGTTGGCGACGAGGATGTGGCGCACGCCGTCCACTTCCTCCACGCGCCGCAGGTCGGGCTGGAGGCGCAGATGGTCGTAGGCGCGGGTGAGGACCGGGTCGCCCAGTTCGTCGAGCCGCACATGGCGCAGCGTGCCGCCTTCGTCGCGCAGCACGCGGGTGGGGTCGGGATGCGCGACCAGGCGGCCTTCCGCATCGAGGATCATCGCCCGCCCGCTGCGCCCGATCCGCAGGCCGGACAGGAAGCGCGACAGCGCGACCAGGTCGATGTCGAGCCCGATCGCGCCGGCCGGCCCGTTCCACGCGGTGGGCAGGGACACGGTCAGCCCCGGCGCGCGCGCGGTGAAGAAGACATAGACATCGGTCCAGGCGAGGCCGTTCGCGGCCAGCGCGTCGCGATACCAGGGCCGCGTGCGCGGGTCGAAGCTGTCGGACGGATCCTCGGTCGTGCCCGTCACCGCTCCGGCCGCGTCACGTCGTACGAAGGTGACGCGGCGTGCGCCTGGTGCGTTGAGGATCGTTTTCGTCTCGGTGCCGCCATCCGGCAGGCGGCGGACGAAGAGGTAGTTGCCCTCGGCATCGCCCGCGCCGGCGAGCGCGACCTGCGGCAGCACCTGCAGCACCGAGCTGGCGCCGCGTTCGAAGACGAGGCGGCCCGGCTCGGTCGCGATGGGCAGGGCGGAGACGTCGCGCGCGATCCGCGCGGCGCGATCGACCGGGCCGAGAAAGGCATTCACCTCCTGCTCGACACGCTGGCCGAGCGTCTGCAGCAGGTCGGCCGACAGGTCCACCGCGCCGCGCTGGCTGGCCGTGTGGGCATAGACGGCGATGCCGAGGATGGCGGCGGCGATCACCGCGACGCCGGCGATCGGCACCACGATGCGCAGGACCCGGCGGCGCACACGCCGCCGCCCCGCCGCCGCATCGAAGGTCACGTCCAGCTCTGCCTGGTCGGCCAAACGGTTGGTCCTGTCGCCGTTGGTGGTCGTGCCGCCGTTGGATACCCGGCAGGTTACAGGCCTGTCCGGCCCGGCCTCAAGTTCAGGCGGCATACCGGACACGGCTGCGCAACGACCTGCCCGGAAAATCCGCTTGCGGCGACACGGACCGCCATAGGACGCTTGGCGAGTGCTCCGCCGGCATGCGTCCGGAAGCCCGGCGAATTGAGGGAGGCTGTGCTGCCGCATGCAGCCGAACCGGGCATCTGACGCGGAGTTGCGTCACCCCCCACGCCGCCGGCCGCCGCACCAGGAGACGCCAGCCCCATGATGACCTTCATCAGCGACCTGCTGGGGGCGCAGCCCATCCTCTCGCTTTTTCTCGCGATCGGGCTCGGCTACGCGGTCGGGCAGATCACCATCCTCGGCTTCTCGCTCGGTATCGGGGCGGTGCTCTTCGTCGGGCTGTTCATCGGCGGCATCGCGCCCAAGGCGGCCATCGCCGGGCCGATCGGGCTGATCGGGCTGATCATGTTCCTCTACGGCATCGGCATCCTCTACGGGCGCCAGTTCTTCGAAGGGCTGCGCGGCCCGGGACGGGTGTACAACCTGCTCGCCTTCGTCGCGGTGGGGGCGGGGCTGCTGGTGGCGCTGCTGCTCGGCTGGGTCTTCGGGCTGCGGCTTGGCCACACGCTCGGCCTGTTCGCGGGGTCGATGACCAGCACGGCGACGCTGCAGGCGGCACTCGACGTGACCGGGAACAACGAACCGTCGATCGGCTATTCCGTCGCCTATCCCTTCGGCGTGATCGGGCCGATCCTCTGCTTCTACTTCCTGACGCGGCGGGTGAAGCCGGTCTTCCCGCCAAAGCCCGCGCGCTTCCACATGGGCGAGATCACCATCGAGCAGCTGCCCGAGGGCGACGGCACTCTCGGCAAAGTGATGGCGCTGCTGCCCGAAGGCGTGCAGGTCGCCACGGTGCGGCAGGACCATCACAACCGCCTGCCGGATCCGACGCTGCAATTGCGCGTAGGCGATGCGCTGATGATCGCCGCCGACCGTGCCGAGGCGATCGCCGAGACCGCCGCGCTGCTCGGCCGGCTCGATCCGGGGCGGATCGCGAAGGATCGCGCCGACCTGTCCTATCAGCGCTACTTCGTGTCCAAGGCGTCGCTCACCGGCCGGCCGCTGGACCAACTGCCCATGCCCGCGGGCACCGAGATCCGCATCCTGCATGTCCGCCGCTATGACGTGGACCTGGTGCCTTCCCCGGACCTGATGCTGGAGATCGGCGATCGCGTCGGCGTGCTGGTGCCCGCCGATGAGGTGGCGGTGGCGCGGGCGCATTTCGGCGATGCGCTGAAATCCGCGGCCGAATTCTCCTATGTCTCGGTCGGCTTCGGCATGGTGCTCGGCGTGCTGCTCGGCCTGGTGCCGATCCCGATCCCGGGGGTGGGCACGGTGACGCTGGGGATCGGTGGTGGGCCGCTGATCGTGGCGTTGATCCTCGGGCGGCTGCGGCGCACCGGTCCGATCGCCTGGGTCATGCCGCTGCCGGCGAACATCGTGCTGCGCAATTTCGGCCTGACGCTGTTCCTGGCGAGCGTGGGCATCAATTCGGGGCAGGCCTTCGTGACGACCGTCGCATCCCAGGGGCCGTTGCTGCTGGTCATCGGGGCGATCGTGCTGCTGACCACCGTCGCGATCGTGCTTGGCGTCGGGTACTACGTGCTGAAGCTGCCCTATGACGACCTGCTCGGCGTTGCATCGGGCGCGACGGGCAACCCGGCCATCCTCGTCTACGCCACCCGCATGGCGCCGACCGAACGGCCGGATATCGGCTACGCCATGATCTTTCCCTCGGCGACGATCGTGAAGGTCATCGCCGTGCAGATCATCGGCCTGATCGCGCTGGGGGGGTGAGTGGACCCGTTCACGCCCGGACCAGCACCACCCCTTCGGTGTCGAGGGTGAGGCCGATCGGATCGCCCTGGCGCAGCCGCGCCGCGCCGCGCGGCCCGATCGCGAAAAGTTCCCCCATGGCGGTGCCGAACAGGCATTCGGCGTGCGATCCCATGTAGATTGCCCGCGTCACGGTCGCGGGGATCGACGTTTCCCCCGCCGCGGCCAGGCGGATCGCCTCCGGCCGGATCACCACATCGACAGGCCCCGAGCCGAGGCCACGCGCGGGCAGGTCGACCGCCAGCCCGCCGATCGACACGCGGGCAACGTCATCGGCGACGGATTCGATCACGCCCTGCACGCGGTTGGCTTCCCCCATGAAGGTCGCGACGAAGACGGAGTTCGGCCGCGTATAGAGCTCCTCGGGCGTGCCGGCCTGCGCGATCTCGGCGTTGCGCATCACCACGATGCGGTCGGACACCGCGAGTGCCTCCGACTGGTCGTGCGTCACATAGACGACGGTCAGGCCGAGGCGCTGCTGCAGGGCGCGGATCTCCTCCCGCATGCTGCGCCGCAGCCGGGCATCGAGGTTGGAGAGCGGTTCGTCGAACAGCAGCACATCGGGTTCGAGGACGAGCGCGCGCGCGACAGCCACGCGCTGCTGCTGGCCGCCCGACATCTCCGACGGCAGGCGCGTGCCGAAGCCCTTCAACCCCACCGTTTCCAGCGCCGCTTCCGCCTTCACATGCGCATCGCGCTTGCGCATACCGGAGGAAACGAGACCATAGGCGACGTTGTCCAGCACAGTCATATGCGGGAACAGCGCGTAGGACTGGAACACCATGGAGACGTTGCGCGCCCCGGCCGGCAGCAGCGTCACATCCCGCCCGCCAATGAACAGGCGGCCCTCGGTCGATTGCTCCAACCCCGCGATCATGCGCAGCAGCGTCGTCTTGCCGCAGCCGGAAGGGCCGAGCAGCGTGACGAGCGTGCCGCCTTCGATCGTCAGGTCGAGCGGCTTGACCGCCTGGACCTCGCCATAGCGCTTGCCGATGCCTTCGAGGCGCACTTCCGCGCCGGTGCGTTGGTGCGTCATGTCCGGCCTCCGACCGGGATAGCGGGCCGGGCGGCCTGCCGGCGGCCGAGGCGGCGGCTGCCGACGAGAAGGTTGATCAGGCCGATCGCGCTCATCATCAGCACGATCAGCACCGCGCAATAGGCAATGGCGAGGCCATAGTCGCCGTTGATCACACGGTTGATGATGAAGACCGTCGCCATTTCGTACTGCGCGGAGACGAGGAAGATGACGGCCGAGACCGTCGTCATCGCGCGCACGAAGGAATAGACCAGCGCGGTGACGATGGCGGGCTTGAGCAACGGCAGCACCACCGTGCGCAACGCCCGGAAGGTCGAGGCGCGCAGCGTCACCGCGGCCTCGTCCAGCGACTTGTCGAGCTGGCTCATCGCCGCGACGCCCGACCGCACGCCGACCGGCAGGTTGCGGAACACGAAGCAGATCACGAGGATCATCGCGGTGCCCGTGATCTCCACCGGCGGCAGGTTGTAGGTCAGGATATAGGCGACGCCGATCACCGTGCCCGGCACCGCGAAGGTCAGCATCAGCGCGAATTCCAGCGCGGTGCGCCCGGCGAAGCGCTGGCGCGTCAGCACCCAGGCGGCGAGCAGCCCCACGCTTGCCGTGATCGGCGCCGCGATGGCCGCGAGCTGGATGGTGGTGAACAGCGAATGCCACGCGCCGCCTGAGAAGATCAGCCCGCCCGACGGCGCCCATTCCAGGGCGAAGGCGCGCTGGAAGTGGCTGAGCGTCGGCGTCCAGTCGCGGCCCCAGACGCGCACGAAGGCGCCGGCCAGCGCCATGGTGTAGACCACGATGGTCAGCACCGCCCAGGGAATGGCGACCGCGAAGGCCACCGCCTTGACGCGGCGGGGCAGGGGCTGCGGCAGGCCGACATCGCCCTTGCCGGTCATCGAGACGTAGGACCGCGTGCCGACCACCGCACGCTGCACGATGAAGGCGATCAGCGCCACCGTCAGCATCACCGCGGCGAGCACCGCCGCACGCCCGAAATCCTGCTGGGCGCCGACCACCGCGAAGAAGATCTCGGTGGAGAGCACGCCGAAGGAGCCGCCGAGCACGATGGGGTTGCCGAAATCGGCAAGGCTTTCAACAAAGGCGACGAGCCAGGCATTCGCCAGCCCCGGCAGCATCAGCGGCAGTGTCACCGACGAGAAGGTGCGCATATGAGATGCGCGCAGCGTCTGCGACGCTTCTTCCATGGTGGGGGAAATGCCTTCGACCACGCCAATCAGCACCAGGAAGGCGATCGGCGTGAAGGAGAAGACCTGGGCGAGGAACACCCCGCTGAAGCCATAGATCCAGCGGCCGAGCTGCAACCCGAAGAACGCCTCGGCCAATTGGTTCACGACGCCCGAGCGGCCGAAGATAAGGATCAGGCCAAGGCCGATGACGAAGGGCGGGGTGATGATCGGCAGCACGGTCAGCAGCCGCAGGCCGCGCCGCATCGGGAAACCCGTGCGCGTGACGATCAGCGCGAAGCACAGGCCGAGCATCGTCGTCGCCGTGGCGGTGCAGGTGGCGAGCAGCAGCGTGTTCCAGAACACGCCGCAACTGACATTCCCGGTGACGCAGGCCAGCCCCCAGATCTTGCGGTCCACCAACCGGTCCGCGAAGGCGGCGGCGACGCCGAGATCCCCGCGCGGCGTGAACATCTGCGACAGCACCGTCAGCACCGGCCAGGCGGTGAACAGCAGGATCGAGGCGGTGAGGACGCCGACCGCCCCGGAGACGAAGCGATCCCCGCGGAACAACCCGCGCATCGCGAGCCCGTCCGTCAGCAGGATGACGAAGGCGAAGAAGGCGACCGCACCGCCGAGGCCCATGCCGAACTGGCGGTCCTCCAACTCCCCGAACAGCGAGGTCAGCCAGGCGTAGGACCAGCCCTGCACGCCGATGGCGACGCCCTGCACCGCAATGGCCAGCACACCGAAGGCGCCGCCCCAGACCAGGAAGCGCGCGCGCGTGGCCGCACTGCCGGCCGGCAGCGCGCCGGGCAGCGTGACGACCAGTGCCGCGACCACCGGCCAGAACCAGAAGCGGCCCTGCGCCATCGCTTGCCACAGGGCGGAGGCGGCCTCTGTATCCTCCTGTCCGAAGCCGAACAGTGCGGCGAGCGTCAGCCCATCCTGCTGCATGTGCCAGGGCAGGATGAGCGTCGCGATCGCCGCGGCCGACCAGGCGAGCAGGGAGGAGGGACGCGTCATCGCGGCAGCGCGCCCACCTCGCGGTCCCAGCGCGCCAGCAGCCGCCGGCGCTCGGCGGAGGCGCCGAAGCGCGCATTGTCGTATTCGATGATGCGCGCGGTCGCCATGTTGGGCGCGCCGTCGGTCAGCGGCACGTTGCGGTTCGCCATGGTCTGCAGCTTGCGCGCCTCGCGGCTCGCGACGATCTGCGCCTCGGCGCTCAGCGCCCAGTTGTAGAAGCGCTGCGCGTTGGCCAGGTTGCGCGCGCCACGGATGATCGACATCGAGCCGATCTCATAGCCCGTGCCTTCGCAGGGGACGGCGTGGCCGACGGGGAAGCCGGCCGCCGCTTCCTCCGCGGCGTTATGGACGAAGGAGATGGACAGCGCCGTCTCCCCGCGCGCCACCGCCGTGATCGGCGCGGTGCCGGACCGCGGATAGGCGTTGATGCTGGCATGCAGGCGCTTCAGGTAGTCGAAGGCCGGCTCCTCCCCCATCATCTGCACCAGCGTCGCGATGACGATATAGGCGGTGCCCGAGGAATTCGGGTTCGCCATCTGGATCTCGCCCCGATAGGCCGGGTTCAGCAGATCCTGCCAGCAGCGCGGCGCGGGCAGATTGCGTCGCGCGATCAGTTCCGTGTTGAAGCCGAAGCCGAGGACGGAGGCATAGACGCCGACGGTGCGTCCTTCGGTCTGGCGCCACTGCGCCTGCGCCCAGTCGTACAGCTCCGCGATGCGCGGGCTTTCATACGCCTGGGTCAGCCCTTCCTCGCCGGCGGCGACATGCGGGTCGCCGGTGCCGCCCCACCACACGTCGCCGCGCGGGTTGCGCGCCTCGGCGCGAAGCTGCGCCAGCATCTCGCCGGTCGACTTCTGCGAAAGTACGACGCGGATGCCGCTCTCGCGCTCGAAGCCGCGGGCGATCGGCGTGCACCATTCGATCGTCGCGGAGCAGTAGAGGTTGAGCTGGCCCTGCGCGACGGCAGGAGTGGCAGCCGCCGCCGCGAAGGCGGTGGCGATGATGGGAAAGCGCATGTGGGTCATCTCAGCGAGGAAGCGACCCGATCTCGCGATCCCAGCGCGCGAGGATGCGGCGCCGCACCTCCGGGTCGCCGTATTTCGCGAAGTCGTAGTCGATGAGGCGGATCTGCGTCAGGTCCGGGATGCGCGGATGCGGTGCGGCACCCGGATGCGCGGGGACATGGAACTGGTTCGCCGTGATGCCGATGTCCATCGCCGCTGGCGTCAGGTACCAATCGACGAAGCGCCGCGCCTGGGTGAGGTTGCGCGCGCCGCGGATGATCGACAGGCAGGCGACCTCATAGGAGGTGCCCTCGCTCGGATAGACCATCTCGATCGGGAAGCCGGCATTCGCCATGGAGGCCGTCTCCATGTTGAAGCTGGCGGCGAGCGCCGTCTCCCCGCGCGCCACCGCCTGCATCGGCGCCGCGCCGGATCGCGTATAGGCGTTCACATTCGCATTCAGCCGCTTCAGGTATTCGAAGGCCCGGTCCTCGTCCCACAACTGCACCAGCCCCGCGATGATGGTGTAGGCGGTGCCGGAGGAATTCGGGTTCGGCAACTGCACCTCCCCGCGATAGGCGGGGCCGGCCAGGTCTTCCCAGCTACGGGGGACGGGCAGGTTGCGCCGCGCCATCACCTCGGTGTTGTAGGCGATGCCGATGGCGCCGGAGGAGACGCCGACGCAGCGTCCGCCGGAGGCCTGATGCGCGCGCTGCGCCCAGGGCTGCAGCTGGGCCATGTTCGGCGAAGTGTAGGCCTGTAGCAGGTCGCCGGCCGAGATGTGCGTCTCGGCCGAGGCGCCGAACCACACATCGGTGCGCGGATTGGCTGATTCGGCGCGGATCTGCGCCAGGATCTCGCCGGCCGACTTGCGAGCCATGTTCACGCGGATGCCGGTGTCGCGCTGGAAGCCGGCGGCGATCGCCTCGCACCAATCGGCCTGCGGGGCGCAAAGCATGTTCAGGCTGCCCTGCGCTGCGGCCGGCGCGGCGAGGGAGGCGAGCAGGGCGCCGGCGACGGCGAGGCGGCGGAGCATCATGGCAGGCTTCCTTGGCGGTCGTCGGTGGATCAGCGCGGCAGGCTGCCGACCTCGCGGTCCCAGCGTTCGATCAGGCGGCGGCGTTCCGCCGCACGGCCATACTTCGCGAAATCATAGTCGATCAGGCGGATGCGCGAGAGGTCCGGCGCATTGGGCGGCAAGGGCGCCTCGCGGTTCGAGGGCTGCTGCAACTGGCCGCCGGCCTCGAAGCCGAGCCGCTGCGCCGGGGCGGTCAACGCCCAGTCGTAGAAACGCCGCGCCTGGGTCAGGTTGCGCGCGCCGCGCAGGATCGACATGGAACCGATCTCGTAGCCGGTGCCCTCGCAGGGCGTGGCGTAGGAGACGGGGAAGCCGGCATTGCGCTCGACCACTGCGTCATGGACGAAGGAGATCGAGACGGCGGTCTCGCCACGCGCCACCGCCTTGATCGGGCCCGTGCCGGACCGCGCATAGGAATTGATGTTGGGATGCAGGCGGCGCAGATACTCGAAGGCCTGGTCCTCGCCCATCAACTGCACCAGCGTCGCGATGACGACATAGGCGGTGCCGGAGGAATTCGGGTTGGCGATCTGGATCTCGCCGCGGAAGCGTGGGTCGAGCAGGTCGGCCCAGCAGCCCGGCGCGGCGATGTTCTTGCGCGCCAACAATTCGGTGTTGAAGCCGAAGCCGACGGCGCCCGCATAGACGCCGATGGCGCGGCGGCCCGACTGTTCCCACTGGCGCAACGCCCAGTCATGCAGCTGCGTCCGGGCGGCGCTCTCATAGGCCTGGGTCAGGTTGTCCTCGGCGGCGGCGAGGTGCGGGTCGCCGGTGCCACCGAACCAGACATCGGCGCGGGGGTTCTGGCTCTCGGCGCGGATGGCGGCGAGCGTCTCACCCGAACCGCGCTGCGTCATGTTCACGCGGATGCCGGTGTCGCGCTGGAAGTTGGTGGCGATGGCCTGGCACCATTCCACCTGCACGGAACAATACAGGTTCAGCGTCCCCTGCGCCTTGGCGGGGGTGGCTGCGAAGGGCGCCATCGCGCAGGCGAGCGCGGCAAGAACGACGTGGCGAAACCTCATCTGACGTAGTCCCTTCGTCTTGCTTGGGTCGCGAGCACGGCACGGCACCGTCCGGGGCAGACCCCCGGCACCCTGCGACCTGACATGGAATTGAAAGAAAAATGTCATTATCGCTGGCGTTGGGCAAGCAAGCGCGGGGCCTGGCTCCGGCCGCCCGCCCCTGCTGCGCCTGCACAGCGCCCGCGTCGCGATGCTGGAATTCAGTCGCCCAGGCGATCGAACAGCGGCGCCACGTCCTCGATCGACTCGAGCCTGAGCAGATCCTCGATCGCCCGATCCGCCTGGGCCGCGCCCAGCACGCCGCGCACATTGGCGCGGAACTTGGCGACGATGTCCGCCTGCGGCAGCGGATTGGCGCGCGTGCCGCGCATGTCCTCGATGCTGTGGCTCACCACGCGTCCGTCGCGCAGCCGCACCGTCACCATGCCGCCGGAGCGCGTCGCCGTGGTGGTGGGATCATCCTCATACACGACCAGATCGGCGATGGCGTTGATGACGGGATCGCGCAACGCCGCCTCGTCATAGGCGTCCTTGTCCATGCGGCCGCGCACCAGCGCCTCCGCCACCGTGTGCTGCAGGCTGATCCTTCCGTGCCAGGTGGTGGCCGGGCGGCGCTTGTCGGCCACCGGCTCGCAGACCGTGGCGAAGGAACGCCGGCCGATCCGGCAGGTCACGCCCGCAATGTCCTCAGGCCGGATCGCGAGGCGTTCCCGCAGCATCAGCGCGCATTCGATATGCGGCATCATGGTGAAGGCGCAGGGATGCACCTTGGATGCGATGTTCAGCACCTGCCAGTCCTCGCCGAGGCCCTCGCACAGAGCGTCGAAGCGCAGATCGTCGCGCCCCTGCACATGGCTGCGGAACCAGCCGAAACGGCCATCGATGACGGTGCGCGGGCCGGAGATGCCGGCCTCCGCCAGTGCCATGGCGCGCATCGCCCCCGTCGCGGCCATGCCGACATGCATCATCTTGGTCGAGCTGCCATCCTCGAAGGAGGCGTTGATGCCTGCCGACAGGCTGCCCGCCGCGCCGATCGCATCGGCGGTCGTCGCCGCATCATGGCCGCGCAGCTTCGCCAGCGCATAGGCGCCGCCGAACACCCCGAACACCGCGGTCGGATGGAAGCCGAGCGTATGCAGACGCACCGGCGTGATGCGACCGAACCGGCAGGTCAGCTCGCTGCCGAGCAGCACGGCCTCGATCAGCGCGCGGCCGGGCAGACGGCGTCGTTGGCATTCCGGGAATGCGACGGAGACGACCGGTGCGGTCGGATGGATGAAGCTCTCGATATGGGTGTCGTCGAACTCCAGCACGGCGGTCATCACGCCATTCACGAAGGCCGCGGCCATGGGCGAGACATCCAGCGCATCGCCCAGGATCCGCGCGCCGGCACCGCCATCCAGAGCGATCGCGGCACGCCTCGCGGAGGCCACCAGCGGCAATGGACGCGCCGCCAGCATCACGCCCACGAGGTCGAGGATGCGCAGCTTCGTGCTCTCCACCACCTCGGCCGGAACATCGCGCAGCGAAAGCCCTGCCGCCCAATCCGCGACGCGTGCGCTCAGCCCCGTCATTCGCCGGTGATCCCGGCGCTGCGGATGATGGCGCCGAACTGGCGGCTGTCCTCGCGCAGATCCTCGGCGAGCTGCGTGGGCGAACGGTAGCTCGGCACGACGCCCACGCGCGCGAGGCGCTCGACGAAGGCCGGGTCGCGCAGCATCGCCTCGACATGGCCGGCGATCATATCCACCACCGTTGACGGCAGGCCCGGCGGGCCCATCAGCGCCTGCCAGCCGGATGTGCGGACATTGGGGAAGCCCTGCTCGGCCAGCGTCGGGATGTCGGGGAATTGGGGCAGGCGACGCTCGCCGACCGCCGCCAGGCCGCGCAGCCGGCCCTGCTGCACATGCTGGATCACCACCGTTTCGATCATGAAGTCCACATCGCCGCTCAGCATCGCCTGCACGCCGGGCGCGGAGCCGCGAAAGGGGATGTGCGTTGCCTCGAAGCCGGCCTCGCGCCGGAACATCTCGGTCATCACATGCACCGTCGAGCCGACGCCGGCAGAACCGTAGTTCAGCCTGCCGGGATTGGTCTTCCCATAGGCCACGAGCTCCGCCAGCGTCGCCACCGGCAGCGACGGGCGCGATGCGAGCAGGCGCTGGGATTCGCTAATATTGGCGATGGCGGTGAAGCCGGCGACCGGGTCGTAGCCGACATTCGCCATATGCGGCAGGATCGCGAAGATCGCATTGCCTGCGAGCAGCATGGTGGTGCCGTCCGGCGCCGCGCGGCTGACCATGCGCGCGGCGATCGCACCCCCCGCGCCGCCCTGGTTCTCCACCACCGCCGGCACGCCGAGGCGCTGCGACAACGATTCCCCGACCATGCGTCCGACCAGGTCGCCGGTGCCGCCGGGCGCATAGGCGACGATCAGGCGGATCGGCCGGTCGGGGAAGGCGGCGAGGGCGGGGGCCGCGAGCACCGCGGCGGCGCCCGTCAGCAGCAGGCGGCGCGTCATCCAGGCAGCGACCATTGATCCCTCCCGTCCCTCGTCCTGTGACGCTAACAGGCGTCGCGGCGGATCACGCCGGTCGCGGTGCGGTATTCCGCAATACGGAAGGCTACTGCTTCTCGACGCCCGCACGTTCGATGATCCGCGCCCAGAGCGCGATGTCGTCGCGCAGCAGTCGGCCCATCTCCCCGGGCGTATTCGCCAGCGGTTCGACGCCGAGGCCGATCAGGCGCGCATGGATGGCGGGCTCGGCCAGGATCGCCGCGACATGCCGGTTCAGCAGGTCGATGATCGGCCGCGGCGTGCGCGCCGGCGCGAACAGCGCGTTCCAGCCGGTGACGGCGTAGTCGGCGAGGCCGCCTTCCCGCAGTGTCGGCACATCCGGCAGCAGGGCGGATCGGCGCTCGCCGGTGCCGGCCACGGCGCGCAACTGCCCGCCTTCCAGCACGCCGCGCGCGGCAGCGAAGGATTCGAAGCCGATATCGGCATCGCCGCGCTGCACTGCCGTCAGCACCTCCGGCGTCGTGCGATACGGAACCACCGTGGCATCGAGCCCCGCCGCGACGCGCAGCCATTCCGCCGCAAGGTTCTGCGTGCTGCCCGGGCTGATGGTCGCCATCACCAATCGTCGCCCGCCACGCCCCGCCGCGAACAGATCGGCCGCGGTCCGGATGCGCGACCCGGCGGCCGTGAGCACGATGAGGTCGAAGCTCACCATGGCCGAGATCGGCGTGAAATCCGCGACGGGATCGTAGGGTAGGGAACGGAACAGCGAGCGGTTGATGGCGTTGCCGGTGCTCAGCACCATCAGCGTGTGGCCATCCGGTTCCGCGGAGGCGGCAGCGCGTGCCGCGACGCTGCCGCCCGCGCCGGGGCGGTTGTCCACCACCACCTGCTGGCCGAGCCGCCTGGCCAGTTGCTCGCCGACCAGGCGCACCGTCAGGTCGGCAAGGCCGCCGGCCCCGAAGCCAATGATGATGCGCAGCGGGCCGGACGGAAAACCCTGCGCCCGCGCCGCCCGTGGAAGCGATGCCGTCGCGGCGCCGAACAGCATGGCGCGGCGCGTCGGCGCGCCACCGGTTCCGCTGGCCGGAACGCGCGGCGGCGACAGTCGCGCTCTGCCATCGTCACGTCCCAGGATGGCGCCCTGCGGAACCGGGCGGCATTGCGATCGGCCGGACATGGCGGGAACCTCCGTGGTTGGTGATCGGCGAAGGCCGGCCTGCGGGCCTGGATGCGGTCCCGGCCTGCAGCAAGGGGAGTGCGAAGGCATGAGCGACCTGAAGAACGGCAACCTCGGCCCCTATGGCCTGGCCGGCCGCGTCGCGGTGGTGACCGGTGGCAGTAGCGGCATCGGCGCGGCCTCGGCGCAGCGGCTGGCTGAACTCGGGGCGACCATCGTGATCGGCTACAATGCCGGCCGCGACCGGGCGGAGGCGCTGGCGGCGCGGCTGCCCGGCAGCGGCCACCTGCCGCTGCATCTGCCGCTGACCGACAGCGCGGCGATCCGTGCCGCGGCCGCCGAGGTGGAGGCGCGCTTCGGCCGCGCCGACGTGCTGGTGAATTCCGCCGGCACCACGCGCGCTGTGCCGCATGCGGATCTCGAGGCGATGGATGACGACACTTTCGACCGCATCCTGATCACCAATGTGCGCGGGCCCTTCTCGGTGATTCGCGCCTTCGCGCCGCTGCTGCGGCGCAGCGGCGATGCGGTGGTGGTGAACATCTCCTCCCTCGCCGCGGTGACCGGCCAGGGCAGCAGCGTCGCCTATTGCGCCGCCAAGGCGGGGCTCGACACCATGGCGATGTCGCTGGCGCGGGTGCTCGGCCCCGAGATCCGCGTCATCGGCATTTCGCCCGCCGGGGTGGATACCGATTTTGTTCCCGGGCGAAGCCGCGAGGCCGTGCTGAAGCAGGCGGGCCTGTCGCCGCTCCGCACCGTCTGCCAGCCCGACGACGTCGCACTTGCCGTGGCGGCGGCCGTGACGCATCTGCGCCTGACGACGGGTTCCACCGTGCTGGTGGATGGCGGACGGCATCTGTGATCCGTCCCGCGCCCGCCCGCCCTCAGCCCGAGGTCGGCCGGCTGCCCTTGAACAGCGGCCGGGTGGTGCGGGAGGCATAGCGCCACCGTCCATCCGCGCCGCGCACGCATTCGTCGGTGACGGCGCCGATCAGGATGGGCGGCTCCGACATCAGCGGCGGCACGCCATCCTCGGCATAGAGGCACATGGTCCATTCCGCCGTCGCGTGGTTCTCGTCCCGCACGGTGACGTGGAAGTTGTGGATCAGGTGCCGCGCCACGCGATCGCCGCGCGACTGGCGCTCGGTGTAGAAGCCGCGGATCGCATCGTGGCCCGTGCGCGCCTTGTGGCTGGTGGTGTAGACGCCGTCCTCGGTGAAGAAGGTATGGGCGTTGCGGCCCCAGTTGGAATCCACGTCGTGCCAGAAGGCGATGTTGAGCACTTCGAGTTCCTGCCGGATCCGCAATTCGTCGATGGCCATCGTGTCGTCGTCCTGGTCTGCATGTGATGGGGTGCGCGATGTGCCGCGGCGGGTCATTCCACCACGATGTTCGCCGCCTGGATGACCGGCCGCCACAGCGCGACTTCCGCGGCCATGCGGCGGGTCAGTTCCACGGGCGTGCCGCCGAGCGGCGTCAGCCCCAGCGGCGTCAGCATTGCCTTCGTCGCGTCGAGTGCGAGATAGGCGTTGCTCGCCTCGTTCAGCTTGCCGATCGTCTCCTCCGCAAGGTTCGCCGGGCCGAGCAGCGAGATCCAGCCGGTCGCCCGGTAGTCCGGCACGCCCTGCGCCTGAACCGTCGGCGTCCGCGGCAATTGCGGGATCGGCGCGTCGGTGGTGACGCCGAGCGCGTTCAGCGTGCCGGCCTGGATATGCGGCAGGTAGGTGGTGACGAGGTCGATGCCCATGTCCACCGCGCCCCCCAGCAGGTCGTTGGTCAGCGGGGCGGAGCCACGATAGGGCACCAGGTTGAGCCGGATGCCGGTGCGGTGCATCAGCAGCTCCACCGCGAGATGCGCGACCGAGCCCAGCGGCGGCGTGCCGCAATTGACCTTGCCTGGGTTCGCCCGCGCATAGGCGAGCAGCTCCGGCACCGTGCGATAGGGCATCTGGCTGCGCGCGGCGAGCACGACCGGCAGTTCCGCCAGCAGCGCGACCGGCGTGAGGTCGGTCACCGGATTGTACGGCATTGAGCGGAACAGCAGCGTGTTGTTGGTGATCGGGCCGTTCGTCGTGATCAGCAGCGTGTAGCCATCCGGTGCGGCGCGCGCCGCGGCGGCCGTGCCGATATTGCCGTTGGCGCCCGACCGGTTGTCCACCACGAAGGGCTGGCCCAGGCGCCCGCCGAGGTACTGCGACACCGAGCGCGCCAGCACATCGGCCGAGCCGCCCGCCGGCCAGGGCACCAGCACGGTGACCGGCCGAGCCGGCCAAGCCTGGGCGGCGGCGATCCGCGGCGTCGCGATCGTCGCGACACCGAATGCGAGCCCGCCAAGTCGCCGCCGTGTGATGCTGGACATGCTGCTTCTCCCCGTTTCTTTCGTGCTTTCACGTGCCGAAATACAGCCGCATCGGTGTCTCGCCCGCGATCAGGCGGCGCGTCGCCGCATCCGGCACCCAGTCGTGCAGATCCGCGATGGCCTGGGCGTAGGTGGTCTTGTCCTCGAAGGCGGCGAAGGGCCAGTCGCTGCCCCACATCAGCCGCTCACCGCCCGACACGCGTAGCAATGCCTGCGCGTAATGGCGCGCCGCCTCCGGCGATGGCATGCGGAAGCCGGCGGACATCTTGACCCAGGTGCGCCCGCGCTCCACCGCCGCGAGCAGCGCCTTGAAGCCCGGGCAATCGACGCCGAGCCGTTCGTCCGGCTTGCCGAAATGGTCGATCACGAGTTTCACGCCGGCGCCTTCGATGGCATCGATCACCTGCGGCAGCGCATCGCCGCTGACCAGCGTATGGACATGCCAGTCGAGGTCGCGCACGCGTCGCAACAGCATCCGGTATTCATGCGATGCCAGGTCGGGCGGCGTCGGCACGCGGCGGAAGAACAGGCGGATGCCGACGATGCCATCCGCCTTCATCTTCTCGAGCGTGTACATGTCCGTCTCCGGCCGCACGAAGGCGGTGCCGCGCAGCCGCGGATGGCGGCGGAGCGAGCGGATGACGTAGTCGTTGTATTGGCCATGCAGGCTGGCCGCCGCGACGACGCCGAAGCCGATGCCATGGCGGTCCATGATGTCGATGAAGCGCTCCGCGGAGGCATCCTCGGGCGGGTGATGCCAGGCCCAGGATGTGAGCGGCATGTCTGTCGTGTAGAGATGGAAATGCGTGTCCACGAGCGGTGTGTCGGTCATTCGCGCGGGATTCCTGCGGCCTCGGCGACAGATTTCCACAGGGGCACTTCGGCGCGCATCCGTGCCGAGAGCGGCTCCGGGCCATCCAGCATGGTCTCGGCGCCGACCTCGCGCAGGCGTTCGGCCAGCAGCGATCCCCCGCGCAGCGGCGCCAGTTCGCGCATCACCATCGCCTGTATCGCTGGCGTCAGGTCGCGCGGCCCGAACAGGGCGAACCAGAGTTGCACGCCGTCATAGACCGGCACGACCTCCCGGATCGTCGGCACCTCCGGCAGCAGGGACCGCGTGGGCGCGCAATCGGCGAGCGCACGCATGCGCCCGGCGCGGATATGCGGCAGCACCTCGATGGGGCTGAGGAAGCCGGAATCGACCTCCCCGGCCAGCACCGCGGTCGCGGAGGGCGCCGAGCCGCGATAGGGGACGTGCAGCAGGTCGATCCGCGCCCGCGCTCGCAGAAGTTCCGCGGCCAGGTGCACGGTGGTGCCGATGCCCAATGTGCTGAAGCTGACCTTGCCCGGCGCGGCCCGTGCGCGGGCGATGAACTCCGCGATGCTGTCGAAGGGCGAATCACCCCGCACTACCAGCAGGATCGGCGAGGCCGCCGTCATGGTGATCGGCACGAGGTCGGCGAGCGGATCGAAGCCCGGATCGCGCTGCAGCGCCGGCAGCACGGTGACGGCGGAGGTCGTGTGCAGCAGCGTGTGGCCGTCGGTCGCCTGCGCCACCATGCGGATGCCGAGCGCGCCGCCTGCCCCGGAGCGGTTCTCCACCACGAAGGGCTTGCCGAGGCGTTGCGTCAGGTGTTCCGCGATGATGCGCGCGGGAATGTCGGTGGTGCCGCCCGGCGCGAAGGGCACGACGATGCGGGCCGGGCGCGTGGGCCATGCCTGCTGCGCGAGAACCGGTGCGGCCGGCGCGACCAGGGCTGCCGCCAGCAGGTTCCGGCGGCGCAGGGCTGGCGGCATGCAGGCAGCCAGGGGGGACATCGATTCCTCCGCGGCGCATGGGCCTGCGCCGTTTCCGGAAGCCTATTGAGGCGCCGCCGGGCCAGCCAGGACGGTGTCGTTGCATTCCGCATCCCGGAATGCCGGGCGGCATGCCCGGCTACGGCCGGACCGTCATGCTAGGTCGCAGGCAGGGGAGGGCGTGGCACATGCGGGTAATCGAGATCAGGGGAAAGGGCGGTCCGGAGGTCCTGGCGCTGGCCGAGCGGCCCGTCCCCGGCTGTGGGCCCGGCGAGGTGCTGGTCCGGGTGGCGGCGTCCGGCGTGAACCGGCCGGATGTTCAGCAGAGGAAGGGCCTCTACCCGCCGCCGCCCGGCGTCACCGACATCCCCGGCCTCGATATCGCCGGCGTGGTGGAAGCCGCGGCGCCGGACGTCGCCTGGCCGCGGCCGGGCGATGCCGTCTGTGCGCTGGTGTCCGGTGGCGGCTACGCAGAATTCTGCGCGGTGCCGGCGCTGCAATGCCTGCCGGTGCCGCACGGCTTCAGCTTCGCCCAGGCGGCGACGCTGCCCGAGGTGTTCTTCACCGCCTGGAATAATGTCTTCTGGCTCGGCCGCATCGCGAAGGGCGAGACCCTGCTGGTGCAGGGCGGCACCAGCGGCGTTGGCATGGCGGCGATGCAGATGGCGCGCCACATGCGCGGCGCCACCGTCATCGCGACCAGCAGCTCGGCGGAGAAGCGCGCTGCCTGTATCGACTACGGCGCGCACCACACGGTGGACTACCGGTCGGCCGACTGGCCGGACCAGGTGCGTGCCCTGACCGGGGGGCGCGGCGTGGACGTGATCCTCGACGCCCAGGGCGGCGACTACACGCCGCTGGAAATGGGGCTGCTCGCGATGGATGGCAGGCTGGTGCTGATCGCCAGCCACCGCGCCCCGAAGGCCGAGATCAGCACACGCGACATCTATATCCGCCGGCTGACCCTGACCGGATCGACGCTGCGCGCGCGCCCGCCCGCCTATAAGGGCCGCATCGCGCGGGAACTGGTGGAGCAGGTCTGGCCGCTGCTCGAGGATGGCCGCATCCGCACGCACATCTGCGGCGTGCACGCGCTCGCCGATGCTGCGGCTGCACAGGCCGTGCTGGACGCCAATGCGCAGATCGGGAAACTGGTGCTGACCGTCTCCGATCTCGCCATGACCGTGCCGGAGCCATCACGCTGAACGACCCGCCCGTCCAATCCGTGCTGCGCGCCCTGTCGATCCTGCGGGAGCTGAACCGGCAGCAGCACACCACGGTGGACCAACTCCACCGCGTCACGGCGCTGCCGAAGCCGACGGTGATGCGGCTGCTCGGGACGCTGATGACGGCCGGGCTGGTGGCGAAGGGCGAACGCGGCATCGGCTATCGCGTGACGGCGGATGTGCAGGCGTTGAGCTCGGGCTTCCATGGCGGGCCGCTGGTGGCGCAGGCCGGGCGGCCCTGGGCGGCGGACCTCACGCGCCGGCTGCGCTGGCCGGCGGCGATCGGCGTGCTGGACGGGGCGCGCATTGCCATTAGTGTCAGCACCGTCGCCAGCAGCACCATGTCGCCTTTCCATGCCACGATCGGCGTGCGGCACAGCCTCGTCACCCGCGCGCTCGGGCGCGCCTATCTCGCCTGGTGCCCGGAGGACGAGCTGCGCATCCTGTTGCGCATGCTGGCCGCCTCCGCCGATCCCGAGGACAGGCCGCCGAACCTGGAACGCGTCGTGCGCATGACGATCGCCACCACGCTGCGCCAGGGCTATGCGCTGCGCGACCCGAAGGTGGAACCGCGCTCGTCCAACACCGTCGCGGTGCCGATCATGCACGGGTCTTCCGTCGCCGGGACCATCGGCCTGAGCTTCTTCCGCTCGGCGGTCGGCCACCAGTCGCTGGTGGAGGAACTGGTGCCCGCCCTGCGGCAGGCGAGCCTGGAGATCACCGCCTCGATGACGCGGCTGCAGCGCAGCGCGCCGGTGCCCGCCGAGGCGGTGTGACGCCGGCGCGTTCCGCCATGCGGAATGGAGGCAGATCGTTCTTCAACCGCACGACGCCAGGGACCTAGCCTCCGCGCAACACGCGAGGGAACGCCATGTCGTCACTGGAGGCAACGCCGCGCCGGGCGCGCTTCGACGTACCGCCGCTGGCCTGCGATGCGCACTGCCACGTCTTCGGCCCGGCGGACCGCTTCCCCTATGCGCCGAACCGCAGCTACACGCCCGAGGACAAGCCGAAGGAGGCGCTGGCCGCGCTGCATGCGAGCCTCGGCCTCGGCCGTGCGGTCATCGTGCAGGCGAGCTGCCACGGCACCGACAACCGCGCCATGGTCGACGCGCTACGGTCGGACCCCGCGCGCTATCGCGGCGTGGCGATGATCGAGGACGCGACGCCGGATGCCGAGCTCCATGCCATGCATGACGCCGGCGTGCGCGGCATCCGCTTCAATTTCATCAAGGCGCTCGGCGGCGGGCCGGAGATGGGGTTGGTGCATCGCTCGGCAGACCGTGTGCGGCCGCTCGGCTGGCACATCGTGCTGCATGTGCAGGGCGACGGCGTGCGGGAGATGGAAGGCACCATCCGCGGGCTGAACATGCCCGTCGTGATCGACCATATGGGCCGCGTCGATCCGGCGGCGGGCGTCGATGGCGGGGCCTTCCGCACCCTGCTCGATCTGCTTCGTGACGAGCGCATCTGGGTGAAGCTCAGCGGCGCCGAGCGCATGACGCGCGCGCCCTTCGCCGATGCCCTGCCCTTCGCGCGCGCCTTGCTGCGCGCGGCGCCGCGCCGCGTGCTGTGGGGGACGGACTTCCCACATCCCAACCTCACCACCCCGGTGGATGAACTGGAAACGCTGAACCTGCTCGCGGATGTCGCGCCGGATGCCGCGGACCGCCAGCGCCTGCTCGTGGACAATCCCGCCGCGCTCTACGACTTCTGAAGGGTCCCACCATGCCCGCCGTCGATTCCCACGCCCACGCCTTCGACCTGACGCGACAGGGCTGGGGCGGCGATCGCGGATTCGACATCCAACCCAACGAACTGGGCACTGCGCGGCAGTTCCTGCACATGCTGTCCTGCCACGGCTTCACCCATGGTGTGCTGATCAATCCCCTGGGCGGTTACGGCGCCAACAACACCTACATGCTGGAGGCGATCCGCGAGGCCGGCGGGCGGCTGAAGGGCGTCGCCCTGCTGCCTGACGGAACGCCCGACGTTGAGATCCGTCGAATGGTCGAAGGCGGCATCGTCGGCATCCGCTTCAACCTCGACTTCCCGACCAGCCCGCCGCTGTCCGGCCCGACGGGGGACCGCGCGCTGGCGCAGGCGAGGGAGGCCGGCTGGTTCATGCAGATCCACTACCACCACGGCGCATCGATCATCGCAGCACTGCCCAGGCTGCGGGCGGCCGGCGTGCCGGTCATCATCGACCACAGCGGCAGGCCGGAGCTGGATGGCGGGCTGCAGCAGGAGGGCTTCCGGGCGCTGCTCGACTTCGGCCGCAACACCGATGCCGTCATCAAGCTGTCCGGTGTCTTTCGCTTCAGCAGGATCGGATCGCCCTATGAGGACACCGATCCCTACATTGCCGCGCTGATCGGGGCCTTCGGCGTCGATCGCTGCATCTGGGGGTCCGACTGGCCCTTTCTGCGCGCGAGGGAGCGCATCGATTTCGGACCGTTGCTGGCGGCGCTGCATCGCGTCCTGCCGGACCCGGCCGATCGCACGAAGGTCCTGTGGACCAATCCCGCACGGCTGTTCCGTATGAGCCCGTGACAGGCGGAGGAGAGGAGGCAGGCCATGATGATCAGCCGGCGCGGCGCCATAATGAGCGCGAGCGTATTGTTCGGCACGCGGGCCGCCCATGCGCAGGATTATCCGAACCGCGCCATCCGCGTCATCGTGCCCTATGCGGCGGGTGGCGCGGACCAGTTCATCCGGCCGCTGCAGAGCCGGATCAGCCAGGCGCTTGGCCAGGCTGTGGTGATCGAATCCGTCACGGGCGCTGGCGGCGCGGTTGGCGCGGCACGCGTGCGCAGCGCAGCGGCCGATGGCTACACGCTGCTGTTCGCCGGCACCGGCGCGCTGACCGCCGTGCCGCGATTGCAGCGCCTGAACTATGGCATCGCGGATTTCGCGCCGATCGCGAATCTGATCGCCATCCCCTATGTCCTGGCCGCGCGGCGCGGCGCCAGCTTCACGGACTTCGCCGGCTTCCTGAACGCGGCACGCGCGCGGCCGGAGGGATTGTCCTATGGCACGCCGGGCGCGGGCAGCACGCCGCATCTGGTGATGGAAGCCCTGTCCAAGGCCGCGGGTATCCGGCTGCTGCATGTGCCCTATTCGGGCGTGGCGACGGCGGTGGTGGCGCTGCTCGCCGGCGACATCGACCTGGTGATGGGCGCGCCGGGCAACATCATGCCGCTGGTCGAACGTGGCGTGGTGCCGCTGGTGCAGACCGGCACGCGACGCAGCGTCGTGCTGCCGGACCTGCCGACGCTGCGCGAGAGCGGGCTCGACGTGGACCTCGTAACCCGTTTCGGCTTCTTCGCGCCGAAGGGGACGGAGTCGGCGGTGCTGGACCGCTGGGCGGGGCTGGTCCTCGAGGGCGGCGCGGACCCTGCCTATGTCGCGGCGATGAACCGCGCCTTCAACGATGTGGAACTGCTGGACCGCGCGCGCTTCCAGGCCTTCCTCGCGGCGGAGGACGCCGCGACGGCGCGGATGCTCGACGAACTGAACCTGCGCTGATGCGGCAGCGCAGGATGCTCTCAGCCCTTCGGCATCGGATAGTCGTCGGCGTTCAGCACCCAGCCGGGCTTGAGCGAGAAATCCACCCGTGGCGGGCAGAAAATGTCCACCATCTGGCCCGCTTCCTCGGCGCGGGAGGTATGGACCGAGGGCGGCGGGATGACGGTGACGGACGGCGCCTTGCAGTATTCGTGCTGGTCCTCCTGCCAATGCGTCATGTTGGTGGTCCAGGGCCAGCGGATGTGGTGCGTGTAGGCGCCGTTCAGCACCAGCGAGCATTGCTCGAAATCGTCGTGGTGATGCGGCGAGAGCTTGGTCAGGTCGCGCGGCCCCGCGGCGGGGTCGAGGTAGTTCACCATGAAGGTGGTGCAGCGCCAGATCTTGCCGAAGCGGCCCGCCTCCTTCGGCACCTCCAGCGTGTAACTGCGGATGCGGAAGCCATCCGGCGGCGTCGGCCAGTCCTGCAGCGGCGGGATGCGCGGGTCGGGCTCGGTGAAGCCCGCGGCATTGCTGCATTTCGCGGCGAGATCCGCGGAGCGTGGCGTGAAGAGCCGCACGATGCGCCCGGCCGTCTTGATGGCGATGCGGCTGTCACCGGGCGGGATGAACGTGACGGAATAGCCGTCCACCGCCTTCGTCTCACCGCCGGCCGTGACCTCCGCCGTCACGCCGTGGTCTGGAAGCAGCAAGACGTATTCGTCGACCTGCCCGCTGCGGCTCAGCACGCTGCCTGGCTGCACATCGGAATAGGCGACGATGAAGTTGCGGCCGCGTGCGTACCAGGTCCGGATTCCGCCGGAATCCTCCTGTGGGGCCGTCTCGTAGAACTTGGCGTAGTGCGCGGCCGTGAAGGGCCCGGTCACCGCCTGGGGCGCGGTCGCGGGGGCCAGCGCGGCACGCGGGTCGGAGGCATCATACGCCATGAGACATCTCCTCGGCGGCCCTTCCCGCCTTTATGTTTCATTGAACAGAACAACGATCCGTTCTGTGATCTATTTGTGTTGGCGGGGCGGGGCGCTGTCAACGCCATCCTGTGCTGCCGCTCCGAGCTGCGCGGAGATGCGCGCCGCGGCCTGGCGCAGGTGCAGGACCTGGGCAACGGACGGCTCCGCCTCGATGAACTGGATGGAGCCGAGGATGGCGATGGCGCCGACCATCTCGCCGCCGCCCTCGAAGATTGGCGCGGCCAGCGCGTTGACGCCGAGCATGCTTTCGCTCGGCGCCACCGCCCATCCGCGTTCGAGGATGTGGGCCAGTTCGTCCCGCAGCACGGTGGGGCTGGTGATGGTGTGCGGCGTGCGCATGTCGAGCCGCGACAGCAGCACGCGCTCGCGCACCGCCGGTTCGGCATGGGCCAGGCCGAGCTTGCCCTGCGCGGTGCAATGCGGCGGCAGAATGGAGCCGGGCTTGACCGCGATCTCGATCGCCTCGCGTCCCGGCAGGGTGGCGAGGACCACGGCGCCGGCGACCTCGGCCCTGCTGATCACCACCGACTGGCCGAGCGTGTCGCGCAGCGCGCGCATCTCCTCCCGCGCCAGGGTGGCCAGGTCGAAATTCTCCGCGACGGTCCGCCCGAGCGTGACCAGGCGATTGCCGACGCGATACTTCTCCGAATCCGGCGACTGCACGATGTAGCCGGTCTCCACCAGCGTGCGCAGGTGGCGGTGCACGCGGCTTTTCGTGGTGCCGAGCGCCTGCGCCAGCGCCGTGACGCCGACGCCACCGCGCTGCGCGGCCAGGTATTCCAGGATGCGGATCGCCATGGCGACCGCCTGGAGGCCATCACCGATCTTGGCACCGACGATGCGCGGCATGCGGGTGCTCCGTTTGGCAGCGGCGTTCTTGACTTGGGCCGTGCCCGGGATGATGTTCTAATAGAAGGCTCAATGTTCTGTTTATCAGAACACAAATGCTCCGGTCAAGCGCCGGGCGCAGTTCAGGGAAGGTGCGTCCATGGTCCCAGCCCCTCTCGCCGACGGCTTCCGCGCGCGCCTGCTGCGCGGCGATGTCCTGGTTGGCAGCTTCCTGAAGACGCCGACGCTGCACGGGGCGGAGATCCTGGGCGGCCTCGGCTTCGACTTCCTTGTGGTGGATGAGGAGCATTCACCCTTCGATCGCCAATCGACCGACGCGGCGTTGTTTGCCGCGCGCGCGACCGGGGCGGCGGGCCTGGTGCGGGTGCAGAGCGCGGCGCCGCATCATCTGCTCTCAGTGCTGGATTGCGGCGCGACGGGCGTGCTGGTGCCGCATGTCGCCACGGCCGCGCTGGCCGTGCAGGTGGCGGCCGCCTGTCGCTATCGCGGCGGTCGGCGCGGCTATTCCGGTTCGATCCGTGCGGCGGGCTATGGCGGCGGGAAGATGTGGGACTACATCGGCGCCGCCGATGCGGCGACGACGGTGGTCGCACAGATCGAGGACCCCGAGGCGCTCGATGAGATCGACGCCATTGCGGCGACGGAGGGGATCGACGCGCTGTTCATCGGCCGCGGCGACCTGACCGCGGCGATGGGCGCGCCGACCAACGACGCGCCAGCCATCCGCGATGCGGTGGACCGCATCGCCGTGGCGGCCAAGCGCGCGGGCAAGCCGGTGATGGTCTTCGTCGGCGGGATGAAGGAAGCCGAGTGGCTGCGCGGCATCGGCGCGACCGCCTTCGTTTATTCGTCAGACCAGGGTCTCATGAAGCAGGCCGCCAGCAAGGCGCTGACGGACATCCGCGGTCTCGGCGCCACGCAGGCGGCCTGACGCCACCGATCCAACACACCCCAGGCAGCGAGGATGACATGAGCACAGCCACCCAGGACGCCGCGCGGGACGCCGAGGTCGCGGAACTGCTGGTCGGGGCGGTGGATTTGCATTGCCACAGCGGTCCGGCCGCCATGCCGCGCACGCTGGACCACCATGAGGCGCTGCTCGACTGCGCGGAGGCGAAGTTCAGCGCGCTGCTCTACAAGGACCACTTCTACCTGGGCGTCTCGCACGCCGTGATGCTCGAGAAGCTGTTTCCTGAGCTTGGCGTGAAGCTGTTCTCCGGTATTGCGCTGAACAATGCCTCCGGCGGTATCAATCCGCATGCGGTCGATCATGCAGTGAAGATCGGCGCGCGGATCGTGTGGATGCCGACGCTGTCGGCCGCGAATCACATCGAGCAGTCGATGCGCCAGGGCAAGTCCTTCCCCAAGACCGCGAAGAAGATGCTGGATGCCATTCCATTGCGCGCGACGGATGCCAATGGCGTGGTGACCGACGCGACGAAACAGGTGCTGGACCTGATCGCCGAGGCGGATGTGATTCTCGCCGGCGGCCACCTTGATGCCGCCGAGATGATCAAGGTGTTCGAGGAAGCCCGGCGGCGCGGCGTCAATCGCCTGCTGGTCAACCACCCGACCTATCTGATCGGCTGTACGGATGAGGACATCCGCGCCCTTGTCTCGATCGGTGCGCATATCGAGCATTCGATCTGCATGTGGGTCGAGGGAAAGTCGAAGAAGTTCACGCCGGAGGAGTTGGTGCATCTTATTGAAGTCGCTGGCGTGGATCGCACGATCCTGTCCTCCGATCTCGGCCTGCTCGGCTCCCCCCGGCCGGTGGATGGCTTTCGCGGGATCGTGCATCTGCTGCTGGATCAGCAGGTGCCGAAGGCGGACATCCGCAAGCTGGTCTGCACCAATGCGGCGAAGCTGCTCGGGTTGGAAACTGTTAGGCCGGCGTAGCGTCGGGAGGGACCTCGCAGATCGGTTCCTTCCCATGCGCCAGCACTTGCGCGCAGACCGCGATATGACGCTGGCGGCCACTTTACCAATGGGCTTCAGCGCCAGGAGTTTGGTTGAGGCTGCTCTTGGGCGAGCCTGATTGCGGCCTTCGGAAGAGCCGCTTCACGACGCGCGACCAGCGCGATGTAGCCAACGCGCTGGTGTGGGTTCAATGCCATGTCCAACGCCCGGGCCCGCGAGGGACCCCGGAGGTCGCCAGTCCGGCCGGTCCGCTCGATCAGAGCACGAAGTCGGAAGCCTCAAGCCCCCAGACGCCGCTCACGAGGATCGCGAAATCGGCCCCTCCGTCACCGTTCACGTCGCCCTCGACCATCGAGCCGAGGAACGTGCTCCGGGTCCACAGGTCGCCTTCACTGCCGAAGAAGGGCTGATCGCCCGTGAAGTGGAACGCCTGGTTCCCGGCTGCGCTGAAGTGGGCATCGATGCCCGACAGGTCGATCAGGTCCTCGCCCCGGGCGAAGTCCATGATCCGGTCGAAGCTTCCCACGGCGGTCTCCTGCGCGGTGCTGAAGAAGAAGCGGTCCGCCCCGCCCTCGCCATAGATCACATCTACCCCGCCCTGGCCGCGGAGCTGATCATTCCCATCGCCGCCACGCAGGATGTCGTTGCCGTCACCAGCGTAGATGATGTCATTGCCCGCTTCGCCCGAGATCGTGTCGTTGCCGACGTCGCCATGGAGGAAGTCGTCGCCGGTCCCGCCGCGCAGATCATCGTTTCCGGCATTGCCATAGACGAAGTCGTCCCCGTTGCCGCCGAGCACCGTGTCATGGCCAGCGCCGCCATAGACGAAGTCGGAGCTGTCGCCGCCATCGACCAGGTCGTTCCCGGCATCACCGTACATGATGTCCTTGCCGTAGCCGCCGGACAGGTCGTCGTTGCCGTCGCCACCACGCAGCGTGTCGTCGCCGAAATCGCCGGAGATCACGTCATGGCCGGCGCCGCCGTCGAGATAGTTGTTCCAGGCGTTTCCAGTCATCGCGTTGTCGAGCGCGTTGCCGAAGCCCTCGCTGGTGCCGGTGCCGATGATCTGGAGATTCTCGACATTCTCCGACAGGGTCGTGGACTGCAGCAGGCTGTGTACCGTGTCGACACCGTAGTTGGCGAACTCGATCACCACATCGGTCGCGTCCTCGACCACATAGGTGTCGTCGCCCGCGCCGCCCTTCAGGGTGTCGGCGCCGGTCTCGCCGTCGATGTAGTCATTGCCGGCATCGCCGAAGACAAGGTCGGCCCCGCTGCCACCGTAGAGCGCGTCATTGTCCGCGCCGCCGTAGAGCGAGTCGTTGCCGGCGCCACCGCGCAGCATGTCCGCGCCGGCCAGGCCGTAGAGGCGGTCCGCACCGGCGGCACCGTAGATATCGTTGTCGCTGCCGTTGCCGGTCAGGCTGGCATTCTGCGTCCAGTTGGCATCAAGCACCAGGTGCTCGACATTCGCAGCAAGCGTGTGGCTGTTCGCGGCGACGTAGACGGTATCGATCCCGCCATCGGCCACCTCGACGATCGTGTCGGCATCGCCCTCACGGATGCGGTAGGAGTCGTTGCCGAAGCCACCATGCATCTCGTCCTTGCCGGCGCCGCCGTCGAGGTAGTCGCTGCCTTCGCTGCCGTCGAGAAGGTCGTCGTCGTCGCCGCCGTAGAGTTCGTCGTTGTCCGTTCCGCCGGTCAGTGTGTCCTCGTCATCCCCGCCATAGAGCTTGTCGTTGCCCTCACCGCCTTCGAGGATATCGCGCCCTTCAAGGCCCTTCAGGACATCGTTGCCGGTATTGCCATAGAGCCAGTCCTCCAGGTCATTGCCCGAGATCGTGTCGTGTCCGGCGCCGCCGTCGATGGCCCAGCCGATGTCATAGTGAACGTCGCCGAATCCCGGGATCCAGATGCCGTCCGGCCCCGACATGTTGTAGTCGGGTTCGATCACGTCGTCGGTGTCACGGCCCGATTGCAGCTCGTAGAACACAGCCTCGCCGTCAATGTGGTTCAGACCGTAGGTCCGGGTGTTGTGGATCGTGGTGAAGTGGCTGGACATGGCATCTTTCCGTTTTGCTCTCCGGCCCGTTCAGGCCTGATGGCAGGGGTATCCGTTGTCCGTGTTGCTGCTTCGTATCGCGGGAGACGGGCGATTGTGTCCGTGATCACAAGAGGAGCGGCGGTCGCCACGCAAAGAGGCGGTGCTGATCGACGCGGCGCTGCCGCTGTCGGCGGGGTCGCGGGATCGAAGGCAGAACGCAGTCGGTGCGCGGCCGATTGATCGACAACGGGGAGGATGCCGTTTGGGGCAGGGGTCTGCGCCACCCTCATCGATCACGGCCGGACAGCCCTGGCGAAGGTCGAGCAGCATCTCGCGGCGACCTGCCCGGCAGGCGACCATGCAAGCTCTGTCGGACATGCCGGGATTCTGCATTCGGGCGATGTTCTCGGGCAACGCGCATGCGCCGAGCGTTCCATCCCGAAGCAGGCCACCGGGCTGGCGCCCGGGAACCCGCAGCGTCATTGACACGCATGGCCTCAGGATGGGTACCAACGGGCGACGCGCGGCTGGCGATCGACGCCTGCCGACGCCGGGCGCGGCCAGGGCCGGGAGCAGAGGGGCGTGCAGCGTGCCGCGACGATTGCTGCGCCATGGACGATCGACCCGCCGTCCTTGGAGTTCTTCGCGCCGACCTCGGGTGTCGAACCGGGCGCGGAGCCATCGCGTCAACGCCGGGAGGCAAGCCCGGTGCAGCTATCCCTGACGGTCCGGCGGTGCCGGTCCGGCGCCGCCGTCCAGCGGTCGTTGCCGTCCTCGCCATGGAGGATGTCCGTGCCCGCACCGCCCAGCAGGCTGTCGGTCCCCGCGCCGCCATAGAGCCAATCGCTGCCAACGCTGCCGTCCAGCATGTCGTTGCCGGCATCGCCATAGAGACGGTCGTTGCCAAGATTGCCGAAGATCCGGTCGCTGCCGCCGCCGCCTTCGATGACGTCAGCGGCGAAGCGGCCCATGATGACATTGGCCAGCGCGTTGCCGGTGCCGGTGAAGTTGCCATCGCCGATGAAGGTCAGGTTCTCGATGTTTGCGCCGAGCGTGTAGGTGCCAAGCGTCGTGCGGATCTCGTCGATGCCTTCGCCGGCATACTCGATCGCCGTATCGGCACTGCTGTCCACGACATAGATGTCATCGCCGCTTCCACCAAGCATCCGGTCGCCCTGCGCACCGCCGTCGATGAAGTCGTCATCCCCGCCACCCAGGATGTCGTCCGTGCCGTCGCCACCGCGCAGCGTGTCATCCCCGTCGTAGCCATGGATCGTGTCGGCGCCGGCATTCCCGATGATGGTGTTGTCGAGATACTGGCCCCTCAGTTCCACCCCATGACCATTCATCGCGATCAGCGTCTCGAAGTTCGCGAGGAGCCCGAAGTAGTTGTCCGTGACCCCGTTGTCGAAAAGGACGGTGTCGAGGCCCTCGTTCTCGGCCTCCTCGATGTGGGTCGGCGCCGCGTACAACGGCGGACCCACCAGCCCTTCGCTGCTGTCGCTGCCGGCAATGGGAACCAGGGGCGCGAACGTCACTGCATGGCCCGATGCAGCCCCATCGCTGCGAAGGCGCCATGGCCCTGCCACCGGACCGCCTTGCGGCGTTTGACTCACACGGAACAGGCGCGGGTCTCGATGAGGGACGCTATCGTTTGACGGACTTCGTCTGGACCGAAGGGCTTCTCCAGCACCATCACGCGCTCTGCGTCGCCACCCCGGGCAATGGCGCCGGGCCCTTGCACCGTGTCGCCGGTCATGATCACCACCCGATCCGCCCAGCGGGGGTCCTGCGCGATCAGCGCGCGACGAAGGGCCAGCCCGTCCAGGCCTGGCATGCGCAGATCGGCGATCACCGCATCGAAACCGCCGCCGAGCGCCATGTCCAAGGCCGCCGGCGCCGCCGGTGCGACGATCGCTCGATGGCCGAGGTCCTGCAGGATCTCCGCAAGCGAGGTCGCGATATCGTGCTCGTCGTCCACGATCAGCACGGCAAGGCCACCACCGGATGGCGCAGCAGGTACTGCGAGCGTCGCCACCTGTTTCGTTGCCCGTAGCCGCACCAGGAACCGCGCCCCTCCACCCGCCGCGCCGAGCAGCTCGATCCGCCCGCCATGTGCCTCCACCACGCTGCGGCAGATCGACAGGCCGATGCCCGTCCCGACGCCGGCGGGTTTCGTCGTGAAATAGGGATCGAAGATCCGCGCGGCCGCATCCGCCGGTACGCCCGGGCCATTGTCCTCCATCTCCAGCTCGACCCAGCCTTCCGATGTCGCCGCGTCGGGCACCGCGCGTGTCGTGACGCGGATGTGCCGCGGCCCGGGGTGCTCGGTCAACGCCTGCTGTGCGTTGATGAGGAGATTGGCGACGACCTGCCCCATCATGTCGCGGTCGAGCTCGGCCAGGGGCAAGGCGGGGTCGAGCGCTTTCTCCACCTCGATGCCTGCGCTACGGGCACCATAGGCGGTCATCTCCAATGCCGCCTCGACCACCGCGTTGAGCGAGGCCGGGACGCGTTCCGGCGCCTTCTGCCGGGCCATGGCGAGGAAGCTTTTCACGATGCGGCCGGCGCGCTCGGCGGCGGCGTGGATGCGCTCGGCGCGGCGGCGCAGATCGGGGGTGTCGGCCTTGTCGCGTAGCAGTGTGGATTGCGCGACGAGGATCGCGAGCGGGTTGTTCAGCTCATGCGCCACGCCGGCGAGCAGCGAACCCATGGCCGACAGCTTCTCGATCTGGTGGATGCGCGTCTGCTGCTCCTCGATCTCGCGTGCCGCGGCGCGTTGCTGCGTCAGGTCCCGCGCATAGGCGGCGAAGATGTCCTCGCCCGCGACCGACACGTGGTGAATGGCCAGCTCCACCGGGAAGCGGCTGCCGTCGGCGCGGATCGCCTCCAGCTCCAGCCGACGGCCGAGGACCGTGGCCTTTCGCGAGCGGCGGAACCGTTGCATGCCGGCCTCATGCGCCGCACGCAGCTCGGCCGGGACGATCAGGTCCCCGATACGCTGCCCGATCGCGGCCGTAGCGACGAAGCCGAATATCCGCTCGGCACCCGGGTTGAAGGCGATGACGCGGCCGTCCCCGTCCGCGATGACGACGGCATCGAGCGCCGCATCCACCACCGCCGCCTTCAGTGTCTCGGCCAACTGCGTCTGGAGACTGAGCGCCCGCCTTTCCCGCACCGAGGCTTCCAGCCCGGTGAACCAGGGGCGCCACAAGGGCGGCACCTCGGGCGGGGATGGCACCTCGGCCTCGTCAGCCAGACGCTGCGCGTAGTTCGCGAGCCGCACCGCGGGCTGCAGGAACTGTTGCAGCATGACGGCAAAGAGCAACCCAAGCCCGGCAAGCACGACCGCTGCGAGGATGAGGTAGGGCACCACCTCAGCCAGGGCGGCCTGTCGGATCGCGCTGGCATCGACGCTGTGCACCAATTGCCAGGGCGTGCCTGCGATCGGCAGGGTCATCAGATAGGCGCGACCGGTGCGCAGCCATCCGGTCCCGGCAGCGGGCGGCGCGCCGTCGAATAGCTCGCGCGCCTCACGCAACTGGCCGCCCACGCGCCGCTCGGCGTCGGCCACGGCGTTTCCCTTCTGGTCGAGCACGACGTAGCGCCCGCCCTGGCCGTGCTCCGCGAGCACGTCGGAGAGGTAGGAGACGAGGAGATCCGCGCCGACCGTCGCCTGATAGGTCCCGCCCACATCCACCGGCATGGCGTGCGAAACCATCAGCCCCGTGCCGCCGGCATCCACATAGACCGGTGTCCAGTAGCTGCGGCGGGCCGGGTTGAGCACGGGCCGTGAGCCTTGCACCACCTCATAGTCCCACCAGCCCTGCAAGGTCCGCAGCGCGGCCTCGCCCTCTCCCAGCACAGCCACCGGATCCACCCAGGGATAGAGGGTGACGAAGGCCCGGTCGGCGTCGAAGACATAGGACCAGCGGAGTTGCGGCGAAGCCTCACGCAGCGCCCGCTGCAGCGGGAACAGGGATTGCGCGGCCGCGAGGCGTTCGTGCGCCCGGGGCGCCTCGAGCGACCCCGGCGGGCTGAGGGCGACGCCTTGCGAAGGGCCCGGATCCGACCTCCCCCCGATGCCGCCCGGAGCGACCGTGGGCGCGGAGCCCGCGCTGAGCGCGACGAGGAACTCGTTTCGGAGCAGCCGGACGCTCAGATTCATCATCTGCGCGACCTGCTCCAGCGCGGCACGCCCCGCTTCGGCATCCGCGCGGCTGCGGTCGAGCGCATCCTGCTTGGCCGAGCGGTACGCATGGGCGCCGAGCACCGAGAGCAGCATGAGCGAAGCCGCCCCGCCGCAGGCGAGCAGCAACAGGAAGCGCCGGATCATCAAGCGGGCAGGTGAGGTCATGCGCCCGATCCCGGCACCAGCATGTAGCCTTCACCACGAATGGTGCGGATCGGGTTGGCCCCGCCAGGCGCGACCTTGAGCTTCGACCGCAGTCGCGCGACCCGGACGTCGATGGCGCGGGCGGACCCTTCGGTCGCGTCGCTGCCCGCGAGCTCCAGCAACTGCGCACGGCTGAGAATGCGATTTGGGCGGGCGACCAGGATCGCCAGCAATGCCGCTTCGGCCGCGGTCAATTCCACCGGCCGGCCCGATGGGTCGAGCAGCCGGTGGCTGAGCGGATCGAAGCTGTGGCCGCCGAAACGGGCCGAGGCAGGCCGCTCGACGGGCGCGGGCGCTGCGGCCGCCTCCGTGGCCGGCAGACGGCGCAGCACGCTGCGGATCCGCGCCAGCAATTCCTGCAAATCGTAAGGCTTCACCAGATAGTCGTCGGCGCCGAGTTCAATCCCGGCCACGCGGTCCGGCGCGGCGCCCAGGGCTGTCGCCAGGATGATGCCCGGCCGCTCGCCCCGCGCCCGCAGCCAGCGGGCGAGCGACAGCCCATCCTCTCCCGGCATGACGATGTCCAGCACCGCGACGTCGATCGCCTCCTTCCCCGCCAGGTCGCGCATCCCGGCCGCATTGGGGACGGCAAGCACGCGGAGGCCGTGGTCTTCCAGATACTCGACGACGGCCTCGCGCAGATGCTCTTCGTCCTCGACGATCGCGACGGATGGTCTCATGGGGCGCCCTGGTCGAACGATTCGATATTGAATAGTTGAGCCGCACCATGCGACAGCAACCCGCCAGTGGGGAAGGCATCAGGTAAGGGGGGTCATGAGTCGAGGCGCCTGCATCGCCATGGTGGATGACGAGCCGGATCTGCTCGACGCCTATGCCGAGTACCTCGCCGACCTCGGCTATGAGGTCGCGATGGCGGGTTCCGTCACGGCCTTCGAGGCGCTGCTGGCGACAAGGCGGCTTGACCTGGTCGTGCTCGACATCTCGATGCCGGGGGAGGATGGCTTGTCGTTGCTCCGGCGGCTGCGGGCGGACCTGACCATGCCGGTGCTGGTCATGACGGCGGTGACCGACCGCGTCGAACGAATCCTTGGCCTGGAACTCGGCGCCGACGATCTGATCGCCAAGCCCGCGGAACCGCAGGAACTGGCCGCGCGGATCGCGGGGCTGCTGCGGCGGCACGGGTCGCGGCCGCGGGAGCTGCTCCAGCTCGAACGCAGCACGGTGGATTTCTCAGCCGCGCGGCTGCTGCGCGTCGGCGCGCCGCCCGAGCCGCTGCGCCCCGGCGAGGTCATGCTCCTGCGCGCCTTCGCCGCGCGCCCCAATCGCATTCTCAGCCGGGAAGCGCTGATCGAACTGGCCCCGGGCGAGAGCCGTGAGGCGGGGGAGCGCGCGATCGACATGCGGATCGCGCGTCTGCGCCAGAAGCTGGATACGGACACGATCGTCACGCTTCGGGGGCGCGGCTACATGTTCGTTCCGCCGGCGCGGAAGGCGACGGCGGACGAGATCGGCTGACGCCACTACGCCGCCAGGGGCTGGCGCGCCGCCTCGATCATGGCAGTGCTCAGCATGGCGTAAGCGGCGGCCCAGGCCTCGCGCAGCTCCGGCGTGAAGGCATCGCCGAGCCCCTGCTCGAGGGTCCAGAGCAGGGCGGCGCCGACGATGGCGTAGTGGTCTTCCTGCACGCCGTAGCCGGCATGGCGAACGGCGAGGCCGCGCGCCGCCGGCAACAGCGTCTCCGGCTGGCGCAGCGCGCCGACCACGAAGCCGAGCGTCGCCATGAGCTTCTGACCCTGCTCGGCGATGTCGGTGTTGCGGAACAGGGGGCGGAGCTGCGGCGCGATGTCGAACAGGCGACCGTAGAAAAGGCGCGCGGCCTCCTGCCTGATGGGCGCCACCAGGCGGAAGCTGTCCTGAACGCGGGTGATCTGGTCGGGGGTCATGTGATGGCTCCTGCGTCGTGCGGCGTGCTGCGGAGCCGAAGCTGTATGCGACCTGTGTTGCTGTTCGGTATCGCGGCGGGAGGCTTCGGGGTCCCGAAGCAGCCGAGACGAAGTTCCGGCAGCTTGGCGCGGCCGCGCGCCCCGTGCGGCGTTCGGCAGCCATGCAGCTTGCGGCGAGACAGGCACTCCGCCCGGCGTCAGGGGCGCTTTGCGGCAATCGGGAGGGCATGATTCGAATTGACAAATTTGTAAAGAAACTGGCAGCCTCGGAGCAATCCTGTCAGGGAGGGCTTCTTGATGGCCGTCATGGAAACGACTCGCGTTGCCGTGCTGCCCACGGGCGCGGCTCTGGGGGCGGACATTACCGGCTTCGACCCAGCGGACTTCACGCCCGAAGATTTCGCGGCAGTTCGCCAGGCGCTGTTGGACTATCTGGTGATCCGGATCCGCGGCACCGACATCACGGACGCCGATTTCGAACGCTTCGGCGCGAAGTTCGGGACGCTGAAGCCTTCTCCGGATTTCACCCGCAGCCGGCCCGTCTATCTGCGCGACGCCCCGTCGGTCACCATCATCTCGAACGTGACCGAGGACGGAAAGCCGATTGGCGAGCATGGCGACGGCGAATTGAACTGGCACACCGACCTTGCCTTCACCGACGAGCCCTCGGCGCTGACCATGCTGCTGGCGCGGGAGGTGCCGCCGACCGGGGGCAATACCTCCTTTGCAAATATGTATGCGGCCATCGACGCGCTGCGGCCCGAAACCCGGGACTATCTGGAGCATCCGGGTGGCCGCAAGGCGGGGCTGACGTGCAAGCACCAGGCAAGCCACAATGCCCAGGGCGGGCCGCGGCCCGGCTACAAGGACATCGAGACCGACGACGTGCGGGAAATGCCCGGGCCGATCCATCCGATGCTGCGCACCCACCCCGAGACCGGCCGCAAGGCGCTGTTCCTCGGCCGCCGCTTCGGCGGCTACATCCCGGGCCTCAAATTGGCGCAGAGCGAAGCGCTGCTGGACGAACTCTGGTCGGCCGCGGCACTTCCGCAGAACGTCTGGACCCAGGAATGGCGCGTCGGCGACCTGATCATCTGGGACAATCGCTGCACGATGCACCGCCGTGACGCCTTCACCGGTCTTGGCCTCCGCCGCATGCACAGGCTGACCACGCTTGGCGAGCGGCCATCCTGACCGCATGACACGCGGCAGCGCTCTTCCGGACACGCCCGCCGGCGAGGGACGACCGGCGAGCCTGGCCGATCGGGTGGAGGAGCAGATCCGCCGCCTGATCGACCGAGGCGAATTCCCGCGCGACGTTCGCCTGCCGACCGAATTCGAGCTGTGCCGCCGCTTCTCCGTCTCACGCCCGGTCGTGCGCACCGCGCTGCAGAAGCTTCGGGATGCGGGCTATGTCAGCTCGCTCAAGGGGTCCGGCACCATGGTGCTGCGCGGCCCCGACCCCGGCGGCCTGCGGTTTCCGTTGATCCGCACGATCGCCGATGTTGAGCAGTTCTTCGAGTATCGTGCTGCGCTCGAGGGGGAGATCGCAAGGCTCGCCGCGCTGCGCCGCACGCCCGAGGCGTTGGACGAGATCGAGGCAGCGTTGGTCGAGCCCGAGGAAGTCCTGCGGCTAGGCGCGCCGGAACTCACGCGCGATGCCAATTTCCGCTTCCACAGGGCGGTCGCGCGCGCCACCGGCAACGCATTTCACATCGCGACCATCGAGCAATTGCCGAATCTGATCGGACTCGGCCCCATCGAGGTGCGAAACTTCGACGAACGCGACCCGGCGGCACGCAATGCGCGGCTCATGGCGGAGCATCGGTCGATCCTGGAAGCCATCCGCACCCGTGACGCGGCGCGTGCCCAGGCTGAGATGCAGGCGCATATCAATGCCGCGCGCCAATACGTCTACCAACGCCACACGGCCAATATTTCCGACGAACAGGTGTGAAGGCGACGCGACCGAGGGAGGCAGCACCATGTCGACAAGGCGAAACGTCCTGCTGGCCGCAACAACCGCGCTGGTCACGCCACTGGCAAGGCCCGCTTTGGCGCAGCCGCGCCGCTTCGTCATCATCAGCCACGCGGTGCACCGCAATGTGCTGACCACGGGGCCCGGAGGCGACAGCACCGCCGAATGGCGGCGCCGCACCGGCATGGATATCGAATGGCTGACCTTCGGCGTCGAGGCCGTTCACGAACGGCTGTACCGCGAAGCGCAGCTGTCCCAGGGCGGCGTGGATGCCTGCTTCATGCTGGAGCGATACGGCGGTCCACACATCGCCCCATTGTTCGAGGATCTGCAGCCCTACCAGCAGGCCGAGCCACTTGAGCATCCCGAGGAGATCTCGCCATCGATGGTCGCCGCGCACACTTATCGCGGACGGCAGGTCGGCGTGCCCTTCCGCCATGCCACGCATGGCTTCTTCACCAACAAGGCGCTGATGCGTGAGCGCGGGGCGGAGCAGGCGCCGGAATCCTTCGAGGAGATCATCGCGCTGGCGGACCGCATGACCTTCGTTCGCGGCGACGGCAGTCGCGTAGCAGGCTACACACTGTCGATGGACGATCCCTCTGCCTTGATGGACGTGATCCGCGCGCATGGCGGGGACTTCATCACGCGGGACTATCGCTTCGTCGCCGACCAGCCGCAGGCGATCGCGGCGATCGTGCTGCTGCGCGACTGGTACCGGCGCGGCGTGTTGCCGCGCAACGTGATGACCTTCAAGACCGAGGAGGTGATCACCGCGATGCAGCAGGGGCGCGCTGCACTGACCAACCAGCCCTTCGGGCGCATCGTGAACTACAATGATCGGCGCGCCAGCCGCTTCCCTGGTGAGATCACGGTGGCGAACATCCCGATGATGCAGTCGGTGGCCGGCCAGAAGGGCGCGCTGGTGCCGGCCAAGACCTCCGTCTGGGCGATGGGCATCCCACGGAACTCACCAGCCAAGCAACTGGCCTGGTCCTTCATTCGCGAGATGTCGTCCGTCGAGAACACGATCCGCGCGGCGGTCAACGGCAATGGGCCGGTGCGCATGTCGGCCTATGACGATCCGCGTGTGCGCGAACTGGCGCCGTATGCCGACCTGGAGCGCCGCGCCTTGCCGACTGCGGCGCTGACATTGCCCGGCTTCGAGCAGGCGGGCCGGGCGATGGACATCTTCATGGAGGAAGTGCAGCGCGCCATGCTTGGCCAGTCGGACCCGCAGGCCGCGATGCGCGCCGCGAAGGGCCGTATCGAGCCGCTGCTGCCGAGCTGAGGCCGTGGCGCCATCCGACATCGCCGCCGGCACGGCCACCATGACGGCGTCGCCCGGGAGCAAGCGCGTGCGGCGTTCGCGCCTTCCGGGCGGCACGCGGCCGGCGCCGATACACTACGCGTTGCTCGCCCCTGCGCAGATGCTGCTGGTCGGGTTGATCCTGCTGCCGGCCATCTATGTCGCGTGGATGAGCCTCCAGAAGGTGAGCTTCGGCGCGGATGCTGTCTTCGTCGGCCTGGACAATTACCGCGCCCTGCTGGCCGATACGGTGTTCTGGCGCGCCGCCTGGAACACCTTCCTCGTCGTCAACGTCGTGGTCTATGGCGAGCTGCTGCTGGGTCTTGGCCTTGCCCTGCTCGTCTCCGGCTGGATGCCGTTCCGACGCACGATCATCGCGCTGCTGATCGCGCCCTATGCGATCAACGAGGTCTCGGCCGTGGCGATGTGGCGTTTCGTGCTGGAGCCGGATATCGGCATGGTGAGCTGGGCATTGATGCAGCTGGGCATCGGGCAGCTCGACTGGACGGCCGATCCGACAGATGCGCTGGCGCTTGCCGCGCTGCTCAGCATCTGGATCCACACGCCCTTCACCTTCCTGATCCTCTACGCCGCGCTGCAGGCCGTGCCGCAGGAGGTGAAGGAAGCCGCGACGGTGGACGGTGCCAATGCGTGGCAGTCCTTCCGGCACGTCGTCTTTCCCTTCATCCTGCCGGCACTGCTGGTCGCGCTGATGTTCCGCTACATCACGGCGATGCGCATCTTCTCCGAGATCTGGCTGCTGACCGAAGGCGGGCCGGCGCGCATGACCGAGGTGCTCGCCGTGTATCTCTACCGCGCCGCCTTCCGGTATCACGAATTCGGCTTGGCCTCGGCAACCGCCTTCGCCATGGTCCTGCTCTCCCTGGCGATTGCGGCGCCCTATCTCTACGCCGCGTGGGTCAGGATGCTGCGCCATGCGTAGGCCGCGGCCAATGGGACGCGCGCTGCGGCTGTCTGCCGCGGCGCTGGCGATCGCCTGGTCGATCTTCCCCATCGCGATGGTCGTGCTGTCCTCCTTCAAGCCGCAGCGCGACATCTTCGCGATCCCGCCGCAACTCGTCTTCGCCCCGACGCTCGACAACTACGTGCGGTTGCTGGCGGAATGGCCGGCCTTCCTGCCGAACCTGCTCAACAGCCTGATTGTCACTGTCGGCGCCACGGTGGTGACGGTGCTGTTCTCGACGCTCGCCGGTTATGTCTATGCGCGCTACCGCGGCCGGATGCTGGCGTTGTCCGCCTTCTTCATGGTGGTGGTCCGCATGCTGCCGCCGATCGTCGTCACCCTGCCGCTGTTTCCACTGTTCTCCTGGCTGCGCATCAACGACACGCACCTGGTGCTGGTGATCCTCTACGCCGCGTTCTTCGTCAGCCTCTCGACCTGGATCATGCGCGCGTTCATCGACCAGGTCCCTCGCGAGCTTGAGGAGGCGGCGCTGGTGGATGGCGCGGGGTTGTTCCAGGTGCTGCGAATGGTGGTGCTGCCCTTGGTCACCAACGGCGTGATCGCGGCGGCGCTCTTCGTCATCGTCTATGCGTGGAACGAGTTCATCTTCGCTCTCGTGTTCACTACTCGCGTTGCGCGCACGGCGCCGCTGGTGATGAGCGAGATGATGAGCACGACGGACGGCGTTGACTGGGGCGTGCTGTTCGCCGCGGCGACGGTGCAACTCGCACCGGTCCTGGCCTTCATCCTGTCGGCGCAGCGTTACGTGATTGCTGGCCTGACCGCTGGGGCGGTGAAGGGCTGATCCATGGCCGCGAGGCTGCGTCCGGATGCCGCCCGATCGAACTGCGGCGCGATGACTGCCCCGGAATCCGCGGCCAGGCGGCGATTGCGATCAATTCACCGGGGAGGATAACGCGCACCGGCGCGCAGGGCTGACCGGTGCCGGTGCAGGCGGCGGCGGTTTCGCTGCCGCCCGTGCGGCGTTGGTAAGGCCGCTGGAAGAACCTGCACGGCCGGTTGCGACGCATCATCGGCTGCGGCACCGCAAACGACCTGCTCACGCATCTCGTCCGCGACGCGCTCGATATGTCGGGGACCGTCAGGAAGCCGGCGTACGCCGCATCACCGGGTTCGTCCGCGATGCCCGCGAACAACGCCATGGCCGAGGTGCCCTGCGTCACTCTCGAGCGCGGACCGCTCAACCGCCGCCTCCGTTCTCGGGCCAGGCCCGCATGGCCGCCTGACGGTGGCCGTCGGTACCAGGCCAAGGCTGGGGCGCCCTCAGCCGATGAGGAACCAGTCACTCGACACAGTGTTGACGTCGACACCTGCCAGCAGGACAGTCACGTTGCCTGCTGACATCAATGTTTGCGTCTCGTCGCCGGTGGCGGATTTCATCAGCGCATCGCGTAGTGCGGCGGAGGCGACCACCAGGTGGTCCCCATCGCCCGCCTGGCCGCCGCTGAAGTCGAGGATGATGTCGGAGGACCCTGCATTGGGGCGCAGGACGAAGGTGTCCGCACCGCCGCCGCCCGACATCACATCGTCGCCGATGCCACCGTTGATCGCATCGGACCCGTCGCCGCCGTCGATGGTGTCGGCCCCGGCGTTGCCTTGCAGAGCGTCGTTGCCGGCGCCGCCATTGACCACGTCATTGCCTGCGCCGCCGACGACACTGTCGTCGCCGTCCTCGCCTTCCAGCGCATCATTGCCGGCGGCGCCGAGAATCGTGTCCGCTCCGGCATCGGCGAAGACCGAGTCGTTCCCGGCGCCGGTATGCGTGAAGTCGCTGCCGTCGCCGAGCAGGATGAAGTTGGCGCCCGCGCTGCCATAGGCGCGATCGTCGCCCGCCCCCGCATCGAGCGTGTCGGCCGCGGTGTCGGTGCCGGCATAGAGCACGTCGTTGCCGTCGCCGCCGGCCATCACATCGGCACCGGCACCGCCGGCCACCGTGTCGTTGCCGCCGCCCGCATCCACGACGTCGTCGCCATCGCCGGCGGTGACGTAGTCATCCCCTTCGCCTGCGAGGATGGTGTCGGCGCCCGCCGCGCCGCCCAGCGTATCGTTGCCGGCGCCGCTGAGAATGAAGTCGTTGCCGATCCCGGCATAGATCGCGTCGCCAGCATCGCCGGCCACCAGGACGTCGTCGCCCGCCAGGCCAAAGATCGTGTCGGCCAGGCCGGTCGTGTTGGAAAGCGTGTCGTTGCCGGCCGTGCTGCCAGGGATCGCCATGTCTGTTTCCTTCCAGCGTTACCTTTCTCGTTCATGGATTCTTCACAGATTCGTTACGACGTCCATGCAATAACGGCGAATCCGGAACGATTTTCACGATAAGCCGTTGCATTTGTCGCTATTGGTCATTTTTGGGACGTTGCAGGCGGCCTTCCCGCCGGCAAGTCAAGCCGAAGGGGCTGATCGCGTGTTGGGCGCGCAGTTGCCGGCGTTCGCCAGGCTCGACCGGCCCGCCGCCCGGCGCCGGCGGGGTCGCGGATGCAGGGCGGCGTCGTTGAAGGCTGGCCGTCAGGCTTGCGGCGCCCTATAGCCGCGACATGGCCCGCGGCCCATCCTTTCGCATCCTGCTGAACCTTGCGCTCGACAGCCTGTCGGCGGTCATCGCGCTGCCGGTCGCGGTCTGGGCGGCCGCGCCCGGGGTATGGCCGCCGGCATTTTGGTGGGTGGGCGCATTGCCCGGGGCCGTCCTGGCGCTGGCGGCAGCGGGGGCGCCGCTGCGCCTGCCTCAACAATACTGGCGCTTCGTCGGCCCGCGCGACCTGATGGCGGTGGCCGGGGCGGCGATCGGCGCCGCGCTGGTCTTCGCCCTGGGACTGCATCTGCTCGGCGCCTGGCGGCCGCCCAATGAGGCGTTTCCGCTGATCCACGCCGCGGCACTTGGCCTGCTGCTCGCCGGCGGGCGGGTGGCGAGCCTGCTGCAGGCAGCGCGCCATGCCGGTGATGCCTCCCCCGACGCGCAGAACGTCCTGCTGGTCGGTGCGGCGGAAGGGACCGACCTGTTCCTGCGCGCCCTGTCGCGCGACCGCCGCGCGCCCTATCGCGTCACCGGCATCCTGTCGCTCCGCGCGCGCCAGGCCGGGCGGCGCATGCAGGGCCACGCTATCCTCGGCACGGTCGAGGAGACCGAGGCGGTGCTCGACACGCTGCGCGCCGAGGGGCGCTTGCCGGCGGTGATCGTGCTCGCCTCCGCCCTGTCGGGCCCGATGCTGGAAGGGCTGCTCGACGCCGCCGACCGCCATGGCGTGCCGGTGCGCCGCGCCCCGGCGCCGACCACCCTCGCCCCGGCAGGCGGCGGCGAAGGGCGGCGCGTCGAACTGCGCCCGGTTTCGATCGAGGACCTGCTTGACCGCCCGCAGGTGCCGCTCGACCGGGAAGGCATGGCCCGGCTGGTGCAGGGAAGGCGCGTGCTGGTCACGGGCGCGGGCGGGACGATCGGCGGCGAACTGGCGCGGCAGGTCGCCGCACTTGGGCCGGCGACGCTGACATTGCTCGATCACGGCGAATACGTGCTCTACGAGATCGACCTCGAATTGCGGGAGAAGAACCCGGAGGTCGTCCGCCGCGCCGTGCTGGCCGATGTGCGCGACGAGCCGCGTATCCGTCGTCTGTTCGAAGAGATCCGCCCCGAGCTCGTCTTCCACGCCGCCGCGCTGAAGCATGTCCCGATGGTCGAGAACGACCCGCTCGAGGGGTTGCTGACCAATGCGCTCGGCACGCGCATCGTCGCCGATGCGGCGCGCGCGGTCGGCACCACGGCGATGGTGTTCATCTCGACCGACAAGGCGGTGAACCCGACCTCGGTGATGGGCGCGTCGAAGCGGCTTGCCGAGATGTATTGCCAGGCCTTCGACCGTGAGGCGCGCCACGGCAAGGAAGGGATGCGCTGCATCACCGTGCGCTTCGGCAATGTGCTGGGGTCCACCGGTTCGGTCGTGCCGCTGTTCCGCCGCCAGTTGGAACGCGGCGGCCCGCTGACCGTCACGCATCCCGACATGCGACGGTATTTCATGACAGTGCGCGAGGCCGTCGGCCTCGTGCTGCAGGCCTCCGTCGTCGGCACCACGGACCCGGAGAACATGCCCCCGGAACTCGCCGATGGCGGCATCTTCGTGCTCGACATGGGGGAGCCGGTGAAGATCGTCGACCTCGCCCGGCGCATGATCCGCCTGGCCGGGCTGCGGCCGGACGAGGATGTCGAGATCCGCTTCACCGGCCTGCGCCCCGGCGAGAAGCTGTTCGAGGAACTGTTCCACGGCAAGGAAGCGCCGCGTCCCACGGCCTATCCAGGGCTGCTGGTGGCGACGCCGCGGACGGCCGATGCGGCGCTGGTCGGGCGCGCGATCGATGAGATCGCGACCGCTGCGCGGGGCGGAACGCCACGGGTGGCGCTGCAGCAGCTTGGCCGGCTGGTGCCGGAATTCGAGCACGCGCCGGAAGGGACCGTGGCGACGCGGTAGAGGCGGAGGGGGGCGCCGCCCCTTCCCAATCCTGACCCCGCCGGTGTGCGGCGCGCCCTTGCGCGTGGTCTGTGGTGCTGGCCGCCAGAGCTGCTGCCGGGGCAACAAAGGCCCCTGGCCCCTGGTGGGATGGGTCCGGGAGGTCAATGCCCCTCCTGGTTCCGCGCCCGGCGCTACCCGAATTCCATCGCCGCGCCGGCGCGCCGCAGCGACGGGTCGAAGGGGTTGATCCCCCGCCCGATCGCCGCGGCTTCCCGCTTCAGCATCTCGGCCATCACCGCGCGGCGTTCGGGCGTCAGCCGGTCGGTCGTGGTGCCGATCGAGATGGCGGCGACAGCGCGCCCATCCTGGTCGAGGATCGGCGCGCCAAGCCCCGCCATGCCGGGGATCAGCCCGGCCGCGCCGCCGCAGAAGCCCTCACGATGCACCTGCGCCAGTTCGGCGCGCAGGGATGCCTCGTCCGGGCCGCCGATCTGGCGCATGCGCGGCAAGTTGTGGCGGATGATCTCGTCCTGCTCGGCAGGGGGCAGGAAGGCAAGGATCGCCACCGACCCCTGCCCGACGCCGAGCGGCACGCGCCCGCCGATATCCCCGGTGAAGGAGCGGATCGGCAGCGGCCCCGCGCTGCGTTCGATGCAGACCGCGTCATAGCCATTGTGGACCAGCAGGAAGAGCGTCTCGCCCAGCGATGCCGTCAGGCGCAGCAGGGTCGGCCGGGCCAGGTCGCGCAGGCCGAGCGTGTCGCCGGCCCGCGCGGCCAGCAGGAACAGCCCGAGGCCGAGGGTGTAGCGCTTGGACCGCGCATCGAAGGCGACCGCGCCCTCGGCGGCGAGGGCGCGCAGCATGCGGTGGACGGAGGGGCGCGGCAGGCCGGCGCGGCTGGCGATCTCGGTCAGGCGGGTGCCGCCAGGGCCGCTGTCGCCCAGCAGGCGCAGCAGGCCGAAGGCGCGGCTGACGCCGCTGATTGCGGGTTCATGGAGTGCTTCCGACAAGCGCGGCATCTCCTTCCTGATCGGCCTATGAAATTCCGCGGAGAGAAAAAATGCGTCAATGACTCTCGCTGTAAGGAATAAAGGCTTGCCGGCCGGCGAAATGCAACAGGATAGTCATGTCGCGCAAGGCGCGATCATCCGCGAAAGGGAAGCAGTTCCATGGCCCGTTGGCGTGTTGGCGTGGACTCCGGCGGGACCTTCACCGATGTCTGCCTCTTCGATGAGGAGGAAGGCCGGGTCGAGGTGTGGAAGGTCTCCTCCACGCCGGACGACCCGTCCCGCGGCATCGCCCAGGGGGTCGAGGAAGGCATGCGCCGCGTCGCCCCTGACGCTGCGCAGCCCGGCGCACCGGTCGCCTATTTCGGCCACGGCACCACGGTCGCGACGAATGCGCTGATCCAGCATCGCGGCGTGAAGACCGGCCTGGTCACGACCGATGGCTTCCGCGACCTGCTGGAGATCGGCCGCCAGAAGCGTCCCGACCTCTACGACATGCAGGCAGACAAGCCGCCGACCCTGGTGTCGCGCGACCTGCGCCAGGAAGTGCCGGAACGCGTGCGCCACGACGGGCGCATCGACTTGCCGCTCGACGAGGCGCGGATGCGCGAGGCGGCGAAGGCGCTGAAGGAAGCGGGGGTGAAGGCGATCGCCGTCTCCTTCCTCTACGGCTTCATCCGGCCCGAGCATGAGAAGCGCGCCGTCGAGATCCTGCGCCAGGAGATGCCCGACGTCTTCATCAGCGCCGGCCACGAGATCGCCCCTGAATTCCGCGAGTTCGAGCGGCTTTCGACCGTGGTGCTGAACGCCTATCTCGGCCCCGTCATGCGCAACTACATCGAGCGCCTGACGCCGCGGCTGCGCGACCTCGGCATGACCGCGACGCCGCATCTGACGCAATCCAATGGCGGTGTCATCGGCTTCGGCACGGCCGCCGAGATGCCGGTGCGCGCGGTGCTCTCCGGCCCGTCCACCGGCGTGGTCGGCGCGCAGGCGATCGGCGCGCTGGCGGGCTTCGAGGACCTGATCACCTTCGACATGGGCGGCACTTCCACCGACGTGGCGCTGCTCAACGGCGGAGCCTGCAAGCTGACTTCGGAGGCCATGGTGCATGGCTATCCGATCAAGGCGCCGATGCTCGACATCCACACGGTCGGCGCCGGCGGTGGGTCCATCGCCCATATCGATGCGGGCGGGCTGCTGAAGGTGGGGCCGCGGTCCTGCGGCGCTGATCCCGGCCCGGTCTGCTACGACCGCGGCAACACCGAGCCGGCGACGACCGACGCCAATGTCGTGCTGCAGACGCTGAACCCGGTCTATCTGCTGGGTGGCCGGATGAAGGTGCGGCAGGACCTGGCCAAGGCCGCGATCGGGCGGTTGGCGGAGAAACTCGGCCTCGGCGTGATGGAGACGGCGCAGGGGATCATCTCCGTCGTCACGGCGAACATGGCGCGCGCGATCCGCGTCATCTCCGTGCAGCGCGGCTACGACCCGCGCGACTACACGCTGATGGCCTTCGGCGGAGCCGGCCCGCTGCATGCGGCGCGGCTGGCGCGTGAGCTCGACATGAAGCGCGTGCTGGTGCCGCCCTATCCTGGCATCCTCTGCGCCATGGGCCTGCTGCTCACCGACCTGCGTGCCGATTTCGCGGCGACCAAGCTGCTGCCGGCGACGCCGGACTCGGTCGGCGACGTGGCGTCCGCCTTCGATGGTCTCGTGGCGCGTGCCGCCGAATGGTTCACGCATGAGGAGATCGCCGCACCCGACCAGCACATGACCCGCACGGCGGATATGCGCTACGCCGGGCAGAACTACGAACTCGCGGTGCCGCTGCCCGACGGCCCGGTGACGGCGGCGACCATCGCCGCACTCGCCGAGGGCTTCGCCGAGGCGCACAGGCAGCGCTACGGCTTCGTCGCGGAAGGCGAGCCGGTGCAGCTCGTCACGCTGCGCCTCGAAGCCACCGGCCGCGTGCGCAAGGCGGAGTTGAAGTCCCACCCCGATGCCGGCCCCGATGCCTCGAAGGCGATCGTCGGCGAGCGCGACGTCTGGTTCCCCGAGGCTGGCGCCTTCGTCCACACGCCGATCTACAGCCGCGACAAGCTCGCGCCGGGCAATCTCTTCACCGGCCCGGCCATCGTCGAGCAGATGGACACCACCACGGTCGTCCTGCCGGGGATGCATGCACGGGTGGATTCCTACCTCAACCTGATCCTGGAGGTGGCGGCATGAACGACGCGCCCGCAACGCACGCCCCCGTGCTGGACCCCATCACCGTCGAGGTGATCGGCGCCGCGCTCTCCTCCATCGTCGAGGAGACGGGCGAGGCGCTGATCCGCGCCTCCTACTCCACCAACATCAAGGAACGGCGAGACTGTTCCACCGCGCTGTTCGACACCAGCGGCAACACGCTGTGCCAGGCGGAACATATCCCGATTCATCTCGGGTCCTTCATCGGCATCGTGCCGCATATCATGAAGAAGCACCGGGTGGAGGACATGCAGCCCGGCGACGTCTTCGTCGGCAACGACGCCTATGAGGGCGGCGGCACCCATCTGCCCGACATCGTGCTGGCCGAGCCGATCTTCGTGGAGGGCAGGATCGTCGCCTGGACGGTGAACCTCGCCCACCATTCCGACTTCGCCGATCGCGGCCATGCCCATATCTACCAGGAGGGGCTGCGCATCCCGCCGGTGCGGCTGTATCGGGCGGGGGAACTGCAGAAGGATGTGCTCGACCTCATCCTGCTGAACTGCCAGGTGCCGCGCGAACGCCTGTCCGACCTGCGCGCGCAGATGGCGGCGAACCGCGTCGGCGTGCAGCGCTTCCAGGCGCTCTGCGCGAAGTATGGCACGGCGGTGGTGATGGCCGCCGGCGCGGCGCTGCTCGACTACGCTGAGCGCAAGATGCGCGCCGGCATCGCCGCCATCCCCGACGGTACCTGGACCTTTGAGGATGTCTTCGAGAGCACCGAGGTCACCGAACATCTGCCGCTGAAGGTGCGCGTCACCGTGCAGGGCGATGCGATGTCGCTGCATTTCGACAGCCCGAAGCAGCTGCGCGCCGGGTTGAACATGACCTGGACCGCGCTCGCGGCCACTGCCTACTACGTCGTGAAGTCTGTGGTCGATCCGACCATCCTGCCGAATGCCGGCCTGGCGCGGCCGCTGACGGTCACGGCGCCGGATGGTACGGTGCTGAACTGTTCGCACCCCGCCGCCGTGAACGGGCGCGTGCAGACCTGCCAGCGCGTGTCCGACCTGATCATCGGCGCGTTGGCGCAGGCGGTGCCGGACCGGGTGACGGCCTGCTCGAACTCCGTCTGCACGGTGGCGACCTTCATCGGCCAGCGGCCGGAGGATGGTGCGATCTGGGTGTACCTCGAGACCATGGGCGGAGGCGCCGGCGCGCGCGCGTCCAAGGACGGGCTGGACGGCGTGCATGTGCATGTCACCAACACCTCCAACCTGCCGGTCGAGGCGCTGGAGATCGAATATCCGCTGACGCTGCTGCGCTATGAGCTGGTCGATGATTCCGGCGGCGTCGGGCAGTATCGCGGCGGCATGGGACTGCGCCGCGTCTATCGCGCCGACCAGGATTGCCGCGTGCGCGTCGATGTCTCGCGCCTGTCGTCCAAGTCATGGGGCCTGCTGGGCGGCGGCGCCGGCGGCCATGGCGCGGTCGAATGCGGCCCCGGCGTGGTGTTCGACAAGGATAATGCGGTGCTGAAGGCGGGCCAGTGGTTCGCCGTGGTCAGCCCGGGTGCGGGCGGCTACGGCCCGCCGGACAGGCGCGAGCCCGCCGCGGTGGCGCGCGACCTGGCCGAGGGCGTGATCGGCGCGGCGACGGCGCGCGAGGTCTACGGCTACACTGGCTGACACAGGGTCTGTCTGGGCAACAATGAACAGGAGTGCTGAGCAATGGGTCCGAGCATTTCCCGCCGCGCCGTCATGGCTGGTGCCGCGAGCCTGCCCTTCCTGCGCGCCCCGGGGGCGCGCGCCGGCACGCCGGGCGAGTTGACCTTCGGCCTGTCATCCTTCCCGCCCAGCATCCAACCCTGGCAGAACACCGGCACCGCCGCCGCGACGATCAAGCTGATGATCTATCGCGGCCTCACCTCCTACGCACCCGATGGGTCGCTGCGCGGGGAACTCGCGGAATCCTGGCAGCCGATCGGCACCCAGGGCTGGGAGTTCAAGCTGCGCGACGCCCGCTTCCAGAACGGCGAGAAGGTCACTTCAGCCGATGTGAAGTGGACGATCGAACAGATCGCCGCGGAACGCTCCACCGCCTATTTCCGCGCCGAGATGCAGGGCGTGGACCGTGTCGATACACCCGACGACCGCACTGTGCGCATCATGCTGAAGGCGCCGGTGGCGACGCTGCCGATCATGATGGCGTCCTATCACCTGCCGATCATTTCGCGGAACTCGCCGCGCGGCCAATCAGTGGGTGCCGGGCCGTTCATGATCAAGGCGCAGGAACGCGGCGTCTCGCTGGAACTGGAGCCCTTCACTGGCTTCCACCGCGCTGGCCTGCCCAAGCTGAAGCGCATCCGCGCCATCGCCTATGCCGATGAGAATTTGCGTGTCGCGGCCCTGCGGTCCGGCGATGTGGACCTGATCGAATACGTGCCCTGGCAGTCGATGGACGCGATCAGTGCGGATCCGGGACTGAGCCTCGACACCGTCGATGGCGCCTTCATGTTCCTGGTGTTCAACGGGTCGCGCCCGCCCTTCAACGACCCGCGCGTGCGCAAGGCCGTCGCCCATGCCGTCAAGCGGGAGGAATTGGTCCGCGCCGCTTTCTTCGGCCGCGGTTCGCCGCTTCAGCAGCTGCCCGTCGCGGAATCCAGCCCCTTCTACAACGCCGAGTTCAAGGACGGCTGGAAGTACGACCCCGACCTGTCCAAGCGCCTGCTGGCCGAGGCCGGGCACGCCAACGGCATCTCCTGCTCGCTGCTGTCCACCGCGCAATACGGCATGCACAAGGATACGGCGGAGGTGGTGCAGCAGCACCTGGCCGCTGTCGGCATCCGCGCCGAGCTGAACATGCCCGACTGGGCGACGCGCGTGGCGATCGGCAATCGTGGCCAGTACGACGTGGCGGTGATGGGCACCGCCGCCGACAGCAACGACCCGGACGGCATCGCCAACTTCATCGACGGCTCGCTCGCGCCGTCCTATGTCCGCAGCTTCAACCTGAAAATCGACCGCATCACCGAGGGGCTGGCCGCCGGGCGCGCCGAGTTCGACCAGGAGAAGCGCCGCGACATCTACCGGGAGGTCGAGCGCGTCGCGATCGAACAGGCGCCCATCGTTGGCCTGACCTGGCGCAGCCAGGGCTATGCGATGCGCAAGCAGGTGACGGGCTTCAAGAACCTGCCGGGCGCGCTGACTTTCTATTCGGGCCTGACCTTCGAAACCACCGAAGTGGCCTGACTGCGTGCTCGCCTTCGCCGCGCGCCGCCTGATCGTGTCGGTCGGCCTGGTCTGGGCCGTGGCTTCGCTGGTCTTCCTGGTGATTCACCTGATCCCGGGCGATCCGGCGGAGCTACTACTCTCCCAGGGCGGCATCGCGCCGGACCCGGTGGCGGTGGAGGAACTGCGTGACCGGCTGGGGTTGAACCTGCCGCTGTGGACGCAGTATCTCGACTACATGGGCGGGTTGCTGCGCGGGGATTTCGGCCTCGCCTTGCAGGATGAGCACCCGATCGTGGACGAGATCGTGCTGCGCCTGCCGCGCACGCTGGAGCTGGTGGGCACGGCGGGGCTGATCGCGCTGGTCTTCGGTGTGCCGCTCGGCATTGCGGCGGCCCTGCGCGCCGGCGGCCTGCTGGATCGTGCGCTGACCGCGTGGGCCGGCTTCGCGCTGTCGATCCCGGTCTTCGTCGTCGGCACGCTGACGGTGCTGGTCCTGGCGCAGCAGTTGAAACTAGTGCCGGCCGGCGGCTACGTGCCTTTCGCACGCGATCCGGGGCGTCACATCCTGCTGCTGCTGATGCCGGCCGGGACCATCGCGGTCGGCCTCGGCGCGGTGGTGTTCCGTGTCATGCGCGCCTCTGTGCTCGAGGTTCTGGAACGCGAGCATGTCCGCGCCGCCCAGGCGCGCGGCGTCTCCCCGGCGGCGATCATCCGGCGGCACGTGCTGCGCAATGCGTTGACGCCGGTGGTCACGGTGGTGGCGCTGCATCTCGGCTCGCTGCTCGGCGGCACCGTGCTGGTGGAATTCGTGTTCAACTGGCCGGGCCTGTCGGGCTACCTCGTGCGCGCGGTGGAATCGCGCGACTATCCGGAGGTGATGGGCATCGTGCTCGTCATCTCCGCGATCTTCGTGCTGCTGAACTTCCTGGTCGATCTGCTTTATGCGGTGATCGACCCGCGCGTCAGGCACGGCTGATGCGGCGCACCGCCCTGCGTGGCCTGCTCGCACCCGGCCTGCTGGCGCTGGCGATCGTGCTGCTGGCGATCGCCGCGCCGGTCCTGCCGCTCGCCGACCCTGTGCGGCAGGATGTCGCGAACCGACTGACGGGCCCCTCGGCGCTGCATTGGCTGGGGCAGGACGAATACGGGCGCGACGTGCTGTCGCGCATCATCTGGGGCGCACGGGTTTCGCTCTCCGTCGCCTTCGCGGCGGCGGCGGCGGCGGCCGTCGCCGGCACGCTGCTCGGCATCCTCGGTGGCTATTTCCGCGGCGTGGTGGAACTGTTCACCGTGCGCATGGCGGAAATTGTGCTGTGCTTCCCGCCGCTGTTGCTCGCGCTGCTGGTCGTCACGCTGCTCGGGCCGGGCGCGGCGACGCTGATCTTCTCGCTGTCCATCCTGTTCGCCCCGGGCTTCGCGCGCGTCGCCTACGCCGAGACGCTGTCGGCCCGCGCGCTGGACTACGTCACGGCGCAGCAGGCGCTGGGCGCGCGGACGCGGCGCATCCTGGCGCTGACCGTGCTGCCGAACATCGCGACGCCGCTGATCGTGCAGTTCTCGCTGACCGTCGCGGCGGCGATGCTGCTGGAAAGCGGGCTGTCCTTCCTCGGGCTCGGCGTGGTGCCGCCCTCGCCATCCTGGGGGCTGATGATCCGCGGTGCGCGCGCGGCGATGGAACAGGCGCCGCTGCTGCTGTTCTGGCCCTGCCTCGCGCTGACGGGCACGGTGCTGGTGCTGAACCTGCTGTGCGACCGGTTGCGCGACGCGCTCGACCCGCGCGGGCGCGCGATGGGACGGCCGGGTTTCCTCGGCCGTGTCTTTGCGCTGCCGCGCGCGCCCGAGCCGACAACGGCGCCGGGCCTTTTGACCGTCCAGGGGTTGACGCTGCAGGTACCGGGGCCGCAGGGGCCGGTCGCGGTGGTGCGCGACGTCTCCTTCAGCCTTGCGCCGGGCGAGACGATGGCGATCGTCGGCGAGAGCGGATCGGGCAAGACGCTGACCGGCCTTGCCGTGATGGGCTTGCTGCCGGCGGCGGTGACGCCGCTGGCGGGCAGCATCCTGCTGACCGGCCGCGACCGGCAGCTGCGCGACCTGTTGCGCCTGCCGGAGGGCGAGTTGCGCGGGTTGCGCGGCCACGACCTTGCCATGATCTTCCAGGACCCGTCGAGCAGCCTGAACCCGCTGCTGCGCATCGGTTCGCAGGTCGCCGAAAGCCTGCGCGCCCACGGCACGACCGATGGCCTGCAAGACCGTGTCGTCGCGCTGCTGCGACAGGTCGGTCTGCCCGATCCGGAACGCGCGGCCATGGCCTATCCGCATGAACTCTCCGGAGGCCAGCGCCAGCGCGTGATGATCGCCGCGGCCATTGCCAATCATCCGCGCCTGTTGCTGGCGGATGAACCGACCACCGCGCTCGACGTCACGGTGCAGGCGCAGATCCTCGCGCTGCTGCAGGAGTTGAAGCAGGCCGAAGGCGGGATGGGCATGGTCTTCGTGACGCACAACCTGGCCGTCGTCGCAGAGATCGCCGACCGCGTCGCGGTGATGTATGCGGGTGAGGTGGTGGAGGAAGGCCCGGCCACCAAAGTGCTCGCCGCACCCCGCCACCCCTATACCGCCGCGCTGATCGCCAGCACGCCGGAAGGCGAGGCGGCGCGTCTGTCCGCCATTCCTGGTGCCGTGCCGCAGCCCTGGGCCATGCCGGCCGGATGTCGCTTCGCCCCGCGCTGCGCGATGGCGCAGCCCGCCTGCGAAGCGGCCGCCCCGGCATTGGCCGAGGTCGCCCCCGACCGCACCGCGCGTTGCCTGCGCTGGAAGGAGGTCGCATGACCGCCCCCCTGGTGCGTGGCGAGGGCCTGACCCGCGCCTTCCATCGCCGCGGCGGCTTGCTGTCGCGCGGCGTGCCGATGATGGCGCTGCGCGGTGTCGATATCGACCTGCATCGCGGCGAGGCGGTCGGCGTCGTCGGGGAATCCGGCTGCGGCAAATCGACGCTCGGCCGCCTTCTGCTGAGGCTGATGACGCCCACCGGCGGGCGCGTGCTGTTCGAGGACCGCGACCTCGCTACCCTGCCCGCGGCCGATCTGCGGGCGTTGCGGCGGCGCATGCAGATGGTCTTCCAGGACCCATACGGCAGCCTTGATCCACGCCGCACGGTGGGTGCGCAGATCGCCGATGGCATGGTGATCCATGGCCTCGCGCAGGGTGCGGCGGCGCAGGACCGTGTTGCGGCGCTGCTGCGGCAGGTTGGACTCGATCCCGGTCATGCGAAGCGTCTGCCGCATGAATTCTCCGGCGGGCAGCGCCAGCGCATCGCGGTGGCGCGCGCGCTGGCGACGCAGCCGGATTTCATCGTCGCGGATGAACCGGTCTCGGCGCTCGACGTGTCGATCCAGGCGCAGGTGGTGAACCTGCTGGCAGACCTGCGGGCGGAACTCGGCCTCGCGCTGGTCTTTATCAGCCATGATTTGCATGTGGTGCGGCATCTCTGCGACCGCGTGGTGGTGATGTATCTCGGCCTGGTGATGGAGGAAGGCCCGGCGGCCGAGATCTTCCGCGCCCCGGCGCACCCTTACTCACGCGCGCTGCTCGCCGCGACGCCGTCGCTGCGCCATCGCGGCGCCGCCGCCGCGCCGCTGGCCGGCGAAGTACCGAGCATCGCGAGGCCGCCCTCCGGCTGCGTATTCCGCACGCGCTGCCCGATGGCGCAGCCGGCCTGCGCGGACGCCGTGCCGATCCTGCGGCCACTTCCCGGCGCGACCGGTCGCCTGATCGCCTGCCACCGCGCCGAGGAGATCGCCGCATGATGGACCCGACCGGACGCGTCGCGATGATCTCCGGGGCCGCGCGCGGCATCGGGCGCGCGGTGGCCGAACGCCTGCTCGCCGCCGGCTACACCGTCAGCGCCGGGGTGCGCGATGCCTCGCGCCTGCCTGCCCATGACCGCCTGTCGGCCCATAGGTTCGAGGCCGCGACGCCCGGCAGCGCCGAGGCCTGGGTCGCCGCGACCATCGCCCGGCACGGTCGCATCGACGCGTTGGTGAATGCCGCGGGCATCAATCCGCGCGCCGCGATGCTCGACGCGGACGAGACGAATTTCGACGCGATGTGGACGGTGAATGCGAAGGGGCCGATGCGCGTCATCCGCGCCGCCTGGCCGCATCTGGTCGCGACGAAGGAGGGGCGCGTGGTCAACGTCTCCTCCCTGTCCGGCAAGCGCGTGCGCAATGAGAATCTCGGCTACGCGATGAGCAAGTTCGCGGTCATGGCGCTGACGCAGGAGGTGCGGCGCCAGGGCTGGGAACACGGCATCCGCGCCACCGCTGTCTGTCCCGGCTTCGTCGATACCGACATGACATCCCATGTCACCAAGGTCAGCCGCGATTCCATGTCGCGGCCCGAGGATATCGCCGCGCTGATCGAATCCGTACTGCGCCTGCCGAACAACGCGACGGTCGCGGAGTTGCTGGTGAATTGCCGGCATGAGGACACGCTGTGAAACTGGTCCGCTTGCGCGACGCGATCCGCCCGCGCATCACGTTGCGGCTGGAAGGCGCACCGATCGAAGCGCAGCGCGGCGACACGCTGCTGACCGCACTGCTCGCCGCTGATGCGGGCCATCTGCGCGAGAGCGAATTCGGCGACGGACCGCGCGCCGGCTTCTGCCTGATGGGCGCCTGCCAGGATTGCTGGGTGGTGGTGCAGGATCTCGGCCGCGTGCGCGCCTGCGCGACCCTTGCCGAGGATGGCATGGAGGTGCGGCGCGGATGAGGGTCGCGGTGGTCGGCGCGGGCCCCGCCGGGGTGCGCGCGGTGGAACGGCTGGTGGCCGCGGGCCTTTCGCCCGTCTGGATCGACGAGGCACCGGATGGCGGCGGACGCATCTACCAGCGGCCGCCGCCGGGCCTCGCCCGCGATGCGCGCAGCCTCTACGGCTTCGAGGCGAAGCGCGCCACGGCGCTGCATGAAACGCTCGATGCGCTGAAGCCGCGCTGCGATTGGCGCCCCGACACGCTGGTCTGGCACATCCGCCCCGGCGCGAAGCGGCTCAGCACGTTGTCGCGCGGCCGACAGCAGGACGTCGCATATGACGCCGCCATTCTCTGCACCGGCGCGATGGATCGCGTCATTCCCGTCCCCGGCTGGACGCTGCCGGGGGTGACGACGATGGGCGCGGCGCAGATCGCGCTGAAGACCCAGGGCTGCGCGATTGGGCGCCGCGTCGTGTTCCTCGGTAGCGGGCCGCTGCTGTGGCTGGTGGCCTATCAATATGCGAAGGCCGGCGCCGAGGTTGCGGCGGTGCTCGACACGACGGCCTTCGCGACGAAGCTGCGCGCTTCGCCCGGGCTGCTGTTGGGCGGGGCGACCTTCGCCAAGGGGCTGTACTACACGGCGTGGCTGCGCGCCCGTGGTGTGCGCATCGCGGAGGGCATCACGCCCGTCGCGATCGAAGGCGGCGATGACGGCGTCGCTGCGGTGACCTGGCGCGACGCCGCCGGGCGCGAGCACCGCACGGAATGCGATGCGGTCGGCCTGGGCTGGGGGCTGAAGCCAGAGGCGCAACTCGCCGACCTCGCGGCCGTGCCGTTCCGCCACGATGCCGTGCAGTCCAACTGGGTGCCGGTGCGCGATGGTGCGGGACGCACGCCGGTCGCGGGCATCTACCTGGCTGGTGACGGCGCGGGGATCGGCGGCGCGGAGGTGGCTGAACTCGCCGGCGCGCGCGCGGCATTGGCGCTGTTGGAAGACAGCGGCCATCGCATCGATCCGATCGAGACCGTCGCGCTGGATCGTCGCCTTTCCGCTCAGGCGCGCTTCCGCGCCGCGCTGGAGCGCGCCTTTCCTTTCCCCGCGCATCTCGCGCGCAACATGGCGGACGATACGCTGCTGTGCCGCTGCGAGGGGCTGCGCGCAGGCGAACTCCGCGCCGCCGCGCGGGCGGAGGCGGCCACCGGCCCGGCACCCGAGATGAACCGTGCCAAGGCCTTCACTCGTGTCGGCATGGGTCGCTGCCAGGGCCGCGTTTGCGGCCCGGCGGCGGCGGAGATCCTTGCCGCCGAGCTCGGCTGCGAGGTGCCGCAGATCGGCCGTCTGCGCGGCCAGCCGCCGGTCAAGCCGATACCGATCAGCGCGGGAGACGCAGCATGACCACGACCTGCGACGTGCTGATCCAGGGCGGCGGCGGGGCGGGTTGCTCGGCGGCGCTGCATCTCGCGCAACGCGGGTTGCGCGTGGTCCTGCTTGAGCGCGGGCTGGTCGGTGGCCAGGCCTCCGGCGTGAATTACGGCGGCGTGCGGCAGCAGGGGCGGCATCCGGCGGAATTGCCCATCGCGCGGCGGTCGCGCGAGATCTGGGGGCGGCTCGGCGTGCTGGTCGGCACCGATGCGGAGTTCACCGTCACCGGCCATCTGAAGCTGGCGCGCAGCGAAGCGGAGGAAGCCGAGCTCATCGCCTACCTCGACGTCGCGAAGCAGTACGACCTGCCGCTGCGCCTGGTCGGGCGCAACGCGATCCATCGGGAATATCCCTGGCTTGGACCGAAGGTCCTCGCGGGATCCTTCGCGCCGGAAGATGGCGCGGCCAATCCGCGTCTGCTCGCGCCTGCCCTGGCAAATGCCGCGCGCGCTGCCGGCGCCGACATCCGCGAACATGCGGAGGTCGTCGCGCATGCGCATGACGGCACGCGCTTCACGCTGCACACCAAGGCCGGAGACAGCTTCTCCGCTCCGGTGCTGCTGAATATGGCCGGCTTCTGGGGTGGTGCTGTCGCCGAGGCCTTCGGGGAGGCGGTACCGATCGCGCCGCTGTCGCCGAACATGGCGGTGACCGAGCCGCTGCCCTATTTCATCGAACCCAATCTCGGCGTCGTCGGCGGCAACGTCTATCTGCGCCAGATCCCGCGCGGCAACATCATCTTCGGCGGTGGGCACGGGGAAGCGGATGCCTCCGTTCCCTGGTCGCGCCCGCTGCCGGACGTGACGATCGAGGCGACGCAACTCGCGGTGCAACTGGTCCCGGCGCTGGCCGGCGCGCAGATCATCCGGTCCTGGAGCGGCATCGACGGCAAGATGCCCGACGGCATTCCGGTGATCGGGCCGAGCAGCACCACGCCCGGCCTGTTCCACGCCTTCGGCTTTTCCGGCCACGGCTTTCAGCTCGGCCCCGGTATCGGGGCGATCATGACTGAGCTGGTCGTGGACGGGCGCACCGATATCCCGCTCGATGCCTTCCGGATCGAGCGCTTCGCTCAGCCGTAATCCTCGTCCAGCTTCTGGAAGCGCGGCAGGTCCACGAGGGCGCTGAATTCGCCATAGGTCATCATGGAAGCGGCCGCGGCGGCCGGCGTGCCGTCGCGCTTCAACGTGGCGAGTGCATCGGCCATCGCCTTCGACGCTGCGAAGAGAAGCGAGACGGCGTAGAGCACGACGGCGAAACCCATCTCCTCCAGCGCCTTGGCGGTCAGCGCCGTGGTTTCGTTGCCATCGACGATGCTGACCACCTTCGGACCAGGAACCTGCCGGGCGACAATCTCCACTTCCCGGATATGCTTGATGCCGTCGACGAAGACGAGGTCCACGCCGGCATCGCGGTACATCAGGGCGCGACGGATCGCCTCCTCCGCCCCGATTGCCGGCATGGCATCGGTGCGGCCAATCACTAGCGGGCCGTTCGCGGGGCGTGAGGCGATCGCGCAGCGCAGCCGGCGTGCGGCCTCCTCCGCATCGATCAGGCGGATGCCGGCGAGTTGCCCGCAGCGCTTCGGCGCCACTTGGTCCTCCAGATGCACGGCGGCGACGCCGGCCTGGGCGTATTCCTCCATGGTGCGGGCGATATTCGCCGGGCCGCCATAGCCGGTGTCGGCATCGGCGATGATCGGGATGGCCACCGCGCGTGCCATGTCGCGGGCATGGGTCGTCATCTCGGTCTGCGTCAGCAGGCCGATATCGGGTCGGCCGAGGCGCGAGGCGGTGGCGCCGAAGCCGGTCATGTAGATCGCCTCGAAGCCGGCGCGTTCGATCAGGCGCGCGGCCAGCGCATCCGGCGCCCCGGGCGCGGAGATGATGCCGCCCGCGGCAAGGCGGGCACGAAGGCGGTCGGCAGCGGTCATGATGGTCGGTCCTGGCGTTTCCCTGGGAGCGCAGAATCCCCCGGAACCGGGTCGCTTGTGAAGGTCGCACAACGCTGTTGAGCAGCCCTGGTGCTGGGTGGGGTGCGCCGGTCCGTCGTATCGGCGATGCTGCGCGTCAGGACCAGGGGGATGCGCATGAACGGGCAGGGCCTGCTGCGGCTGGCGCCGATCGCGCTGGGCACGCTGATCGTGCCGCTCGACAGCGCGGTGAATGTCGCCTTCCCGGCGATCGCCGCCTCTTTCGGCCTGGCGGTGCCCGAGATCCAGTGGATCGTGATCTGCTACGTGCTGACCTATGGCAGCCTGATGCTGGCGGTCGGCCGGCTGGGCGACATCTTCGGCCATGCCCGCGTCTTCCGCTTCGGCCTGGCCTGGAGCGCGGTGGCCTATCTGCTGCTGACCGTCGTGCCGGGCTTCCATGCACTGCTGGCCTGCCGGGTGCTGCAAGGCATCGGCGCAGCGTTGGTGCTGGGCTGCGGCCCGGCGTTGGCGACCGGGCAGTTCCCTGAGGCGATGCGCGCCCGGGCACTCGCCGCCTATGCCGCGACGCTTGCCGCTGGTTCGACGATCGGGCCGCTGACCGGCGGCGTGCTGGTGGAAGCGTTTGGCTGGCAATCGGTTTATTGGTTCCGCGCGCCGATCGCGGTGGTGGCGCTGGTATTGTCCTGGCGGTTGCTCGCCGCACCGCGCGCCGCCTCGCGCGAGGCCTTCGACGCACCCGGCGCGGTGCTGCTGGTGGCAACGGTCGCGACACTGCTGCTGGCGCTGAACCGCGCGCCGACTCCCATGGCCATCGTCATCGCCCTGCTGGCGCCATCTTGCGGCATCGGTTTCGTTTGGCGCAGCCGGCAGGCGCCGCGACCGATCATCGATCTCGCCCTGTTCCGTCGTCCAGGCTTCGCGGCGTTGAACCTGTCGAATGCCGTGCTCGGCTTCGCGGGATTCTCCGTATTGCTGCTGGTGCCCTTCTACCTGGCGCGGATTGCGGGCCTGTCGGCTGCATTGCTCGGCTTGGTGCTCGCGACCGGGCCGGCAGGCGGCATGCTGGGCGCATGGCTCGGCGGGCCGGCCGTCATGCGTTTCGGTGCGCGCGCCGTGCTGATGGCGGGCGCGGTCGCGACCTCGGCCGGGCTGCTGGCGATCGCGCTGTGGGGTGTGGCGACATCGGCGGCGCTGCTGGTCGCGGCGCTGGTGCTGCAGGGGGTAGGCGTCGGCCTGTTCACCCTCGCCTATACCGACAGCGTGACGGCGATGATGAGGCGGGAGGATCGTGGCGTCGCCGGCAGTCTGACCACGCTGACGCGCACCTTGGGCGTGGTGGCGGCTGCCTCCCTGCTGACCTTGATCTTCGGCGCGACCGAGGCGGCACTGCTGGCCGAGGGACACCCGGCGACCGACGCCTTCCTCGACGCCTTCGCGCGCGGCTTCCTGCTCGCGGGGGTGCTGCCGCTCCTGGTGCTGCCCCTGTTGTTGCGTCAGCGCGACTGACGATAGGCTGCTCGCGACAGGAGGCGTGCAGGATGGATTGGCCGACGCAGGATGGTGTCTTCGATTTCGGCGACCTGCCCTTGCGCAAGGGCGGCACGCTGCCCGCCGCACGGGTTGTCTGGCGGACGCATGGCACGCTGTCCCCATCGCGCGACAACGTCATCGTCTATCCCACCAGCTACGGCGCGCAGCATCCCGACCTCGAATGGCTGATCGGGCCGGAGGGCGTGCTGGATCCGACGCGCTGGTTCATCGTCATCCCGAACATGTTCTGCAACGGGCTGTCGTCCTCGCCAAGCAACACCGCGCCCTGGCCGCGCCTGGTCACCGCCTGGGACAACGTCGCCGCGCAGCGCCGCCTGCTCACCGAGGTCTTCGGTGTTGATCGCGTCCATGCCGTCTATGGCTGGTCGATGGGTGCGCAGCAGGCGTATCACTGGGCCGCCGCCTTCCCGGACGCCGTGCAGCGCATCGTGGTCAATTGCGGCAGCGCGCGGACCAGCGTGCATAACCGTGTCTTCCTCAAGGGCATGATGGCCGCGCTGGAAGCGGCGCCGGAGTATGATGGAACGGCCCTGTTCTCCGCGCAGCCGATGGCCGCGCTGCGCGCCTTCGGGCGGCTTTATGCCGGCTGGGCCTTGAGCCAGGATTTTTACCGCGCTGGGCTACACCTGTCGGCGTTGAAGGCGCCCGACCTCGACACCTTCCTGCGCACGGATTGGGAGGAACGCTTCGCACGCCGCGCCGCGGCGGATTTGCTGGCTCAGATGCGCTGCTGGGATGCGGGGGACATCGCCGATGGTGGCGACCTCACCGCCGCGTTGCGTGCCATCACCGCGCGCGTGCTGCTGATGCCTTCCGAGACCGATCTGTATTTCCGCGTTGCCGACAATGCGGCGGAGCTGCCGCATCTGCGCCACGGCACGCTGGTGCCGATCCCCTCGATCTGGGGCCATCGCGCCGGTAACCCGGTGGCGAACGCGGAGGACACCGCCTTCATCCGGCGGGAGGTGCGCGCCTTTCTGGACGGCTAGCGGCCGCGGCGCCCGGTCAGCGCCAGCACAGCCGCGACCAGCGCCACCGCCATGGCGAAGGGGCCGAAACCCGCGAAACCGATCCCCGCCATGATCCAGCCGCCGAGCGAGGCGGCGCCGAGCCAGCCGAGGCTCGCGGCCGTCACATTCAACCCGAGCACGGTGCCGCGCACCTCCTCCGGCACATTGGCCAGCGCGGCCATCAGGCTTGGCCGCGCCATGGCGCTGCAGGTCGCATAGACGAAGCCCAACGCCACCGTGCCGGCCAGGCCGGGCGTCCAGGCGAACAGCGCCATGGCCGCGCTGCCCGATGCGATCATCGCCATCGCGAAGGTGCGCGAGCGGTCGGGCAGCCTGTCCGCCGCCTGGCCACCCAGGATGGTGCCGAGGATATTGCCCAGCGCCACGACAGCCAGCGGGATCGCGACGCCGGCCGGCGTCAGCCCGTAGGTCGTCTGCAGGAAGGTCGCAAAGTAGACGACCGTCAGCCCGTAGCAGACGCGTTCCGCCACGCCCATGGACAGCAGCCGCAAGACAGGCGGGGTCATTGCCCCACGCATGCTGGCTTGCTTCGTGGACGCGCCAGCCGCCGCGCCTTCCGCCGGCCGCAGCGTGGTCACGAACAGGCCGAGCGCTGCGAGCACCGCCACCCCTGCCACCACCTGATTCACGCCGCGCCAGCCGATGGAGGATCCGATCCAGGCCGCGAGCGGCACGCCGACCAGCAACGCGAAGGACTGTCCCGACATCACCCAGCCCAGCGCCCGGCCGCGTTGCCGGTCCACCGTGCGAGCCGACGCCTCCGTCATGATGACGCCGGTGAAGCCGCCGGCGCAGGCGCCCGACACCGTCGCCCAGAAGGCAACGCCGAGATAGCTCTGCGCCAGCGACAGGCAGACCAGCCCGGTCGCGAGACCGAGTGGCCCGCCGACCAGGAAGGGCCGCCGCCCCCAGCGATCCGACGCCGCCCCCGCGAACACCGAGGAGACGCCCCAGGCGATCGAGGTCACTGCCATCAGGTTCGCGACCAATGTCAGGCTGGCCGACAGGTCATGCGCCATGTCGAGCAGGAAGGGCGCACGCGTGGTGCCCGAGGATGAGGCGGCGAACATGCCGAGGCAGGCCGCCGCCAACAGCGCCCAAGGCATCGCAGGCATGGTGCTGGCCTCAACCCCCGCCCAGCCGCCGGCGATACAGCGCGATCAGCCTTTCCCAGTGCCGTTCCGCCGCGGGCTTGTCGTAGATCTTCCGCTCCGGGAAAGCGAAGCCGTGATGCACGGCGGGATGGATCTCCAGCTCGCCCGCCGCGCCGGAGGCGTCGAACAGCGCGCGCAGCTCCGCGACCATCGGCAGCGGTGCGAGTTCGTCATGCTCGGCACAGGAGATGTAGAGCTCGGCGCGGCCCGCACCGAGCGTCAGATGCGGGCTTTCCTGTGCATCGCTGACCAGCCAGGTGCCGTAGAAGGACGCCGCTGCGGCGATGCGGCCCGGATAGCGCGCGGCGGCGGCCAGCGCGTAGGGGCCGGACATGCAGTAGCCATGCACGCCGATCGGGCCGGGTGACGCGATGCCGGTGCGATCCAGGTAGGCGACCATGTCGGCGACGTCGCCCATCACCGGCGGAATGGTCATCTTCGTGCGGATGGCGCGCATGCGGTCGCGTTCTGGGTCGCCCATGACCAGCACACCGGGGCCGAACTTCGTGTCGCGGCCGGCGCGATAGTAGAGGTTCGGCAGCAGCACGCAGAAGCCCACCGTCGCGAGGCGACGGGCCATGTCGTAGAGCTCTTCACGGATGCCGGGCGCGTCCATCAGCATCAGCACGGCGGGGAAGGGGCCGCCGCGTTCGGGCCGCACGATGAAGGTCTCCATCGCGCCGTCGCGCGTCGGGATGTCCTCGATGGTTTCGATCATGCGGCGTCCTCCGTTCCGCGCAGGCTAGCCCCCGTCTGGACGGATGGCGATGGGCGGGGGACAGTCCCGCCATCCGCAACGGAGGAAATGCCGCATGAAGCTCACCATGTCGCCCGCCAGCCCCTATGTCCGCAAATGCCGGGCGCTTGCCATCAAGCGCGGCGTTGCGGACAAGATCGAGATGTGGACCATCGCGACGTCTTCCCCGGAACTCGCCGCGCTCAATCCACTGTCGAAGATCCCGACCTTCGTCACCGATGACGGCCAGGTGCTGTATGACAGCCCGGTGGTCTGCGAATACATCGACAGCCTGGGCGATGCGCCGCCCTGCATCCCGCCGTCGGGGCCGGCGCGCTGGCGTGCACTGACGCTCGCTGCCCTCGGCGACGGTATCCTGGACGCGACGCAGCCGCGCCGGCGTGAGATCGCGCTGCCGCAGGATGACGGCCGCAAGGAGTACATCGCGACCCAGCAGGGCAAGGTGACCCGCGCGCTGGATGCGCTCGAGAAGGAGGCGCTCGGCGACCTCGAGACGATCGGCGACATCACGGTGGCTTGCGCGCTGGGCTACCTCGATTTCCGCTATCCGAACGAACCGTGGCGTCCGGGTCATCCGAAGCTCACTGTGTGGTATGAACGTGTCGTGAAGCTGCCGCCGATGGCGCAGACCATGCCGCCGGCCTGATTTCGCACGCGGCGCGGGCATCGCCTGCCTTGTTCGCGGGCGCCCGCGCCGGTCTTGCTGCATGCCGGAAGCGCCGATAGCCTCCGGCCATTCTGCATGCAGCGAGGTTCCGGTGACGTCACCTTCCGGCCGCTACCGCCTCGGTTTCGATATCGGAGGCACTTTCACGGATTTCGTGCTGCTCGATGCCGCGACCGGTGGCATCACGCTGTACAAATGCCTGACCACGCCGGCCGATCCGGCAGAGGGCGCGCTGACCGGAATCCGTGCCATCACCGCGCAGGCCGGCATCGCGGTGGCAGACTTGTCCGAGGTGCTGCACGGCACCACGCTCGTGACCAATGCGCTGATCGAACGTCGCGGCGCGACCACCGGCCTGCTGACGACGCGCGGCTTCCGTGATGTGCTCGAGCTCGGCATCGAACAGCGCTACGACATCTACGACCTGTTCCTGAAATTTCCTGATCCGATCGTGCCGCGTCGCCGGCGCATCGAGATCACCGAACGCGTCACGCATGACGGGCAGACCATCGCGGCGCTCGATGCCGCGGAGGTGCGCGCGGCGGGTGCAAGGCTGGTCGCGGAAGGCTGCACCGCCATCGCCATCTGCTTCCTGCATGCCTATGCCAACCCGGCGCATGAACGCGCCGCCGCTGCGGTGCTGCGCGAGGCCTTCCCGCAACTTGCGATCAGCCTGTCGAGCGAGGTCGCGCCCGAGATCCGCGAATACGAACGCAGCGTGACCACCTGCGCCAATGCCTTCGTGCAACCGCTGATGGACCGCTATGTCGGCAAGCTGCTGCGGGAGCTCGATGCGCTCGGCTTCACCGGAACGCTGCGGCTGATGCAATCCGATGGCGGTTTGTGTGCGCCGGAGGTGGCGCGCGCCCTGCCGATCCGCCTGCTGGAATCCGGTCCGGCCGGGGGCGCCCTGGCGACGGTGCTGTTCGCTCGCGCGGCGGGGCTGCCCGATGCGCTCGCTTTCGACATGGGCGGCACCACCGCGAAGGCCTGCCTGATCGAACACGGCCGCGCGGAGGTCGCGCCGTTGATGGAGGCTGCGCGCGTCCATCGCTTCAAGCGCGGTTCCGGCCTGCCGATCCGCGCGCCGGTCGTGGATATGATCGAGATCGGCGCCGGTGGCGGGTCCATCGCCGGGGTGGATGAGACCGGGCTGATCAAGGTAGGGCCGCATTCCGCCGGCGCCGATCCTGGCCCCGCCTGCTACGGCCGCGGCGGGCAGAACGCGACGGTCACCGACGCCAACCTGCTGCTCGGCTACTACGATCCGGGCTTCTTCCTTGGCGGCACCATGTCGCTCGATCGCGCGGCGGCGGAGGCGGCGCTGGGACGGCTTGGCGCGGCACTCGGCCTGACCGCGATGGAAGCCGCCTGGGGCGTGCATGCCGTGGTGTGCGAGGCGATGGCCGGCGCGGCGCGGGTGCATCTGGTCGAGAAGGGCCGCGATCCGCGCAGCTATGCCATGGTCGCCTTTGGCGGCGCAGGGCCGGCGCATGCGGTGCGCGTCGCGCGCATCCTCGGCATTGGTGAGGTGCTGGTGCCGCCGGCCTCGGGTGCGGCATCGGCGCTCGGTTTCCTGGCGGCGCCGCTGGCCTTCGAGACGTCGCGCAGCCTGATCGCGCCGCTCGGTGCAACCGCTGATTTCCCGGCCATCACCGCCGCGCTGGATACGCTGGAAGCCGAGGCGCGGGAGAAGCTGCGCGCCGCGGGTGTCGCGGATGTCGTGATGCGGGTGGAACGCAGCGCCGAGATGCGCCTGATCGGCCAACTCCACCAGATCGCCGTCCCGTTGCCGGTTGGCGCGATCGAGGCCACGCGCCTGCCGGAGATCCGCGAGGCTTTTGTCGAGACCTATCAGCGCCTCTACACCCGCGTCGTCGAGGGTGCGGAGATCGAGCTGCTGTCGCTGCGCGTGCGCGTGCTGGGGCCGGAGCCGGAGATCACCGTCTCCGGCGCGGTCGGTGCGGCGGCGGGCGAGGGCGCGGCGCTGAAGGGCAGCCGCAAGGCCTGGTTCGATGGTGTCCACCACGATGCGCCCGTCTACGACCGGTATCGCCTGAAGCCTGGCGACCGTGTGCCTGGCCCCGCGATCGTCGAGGAGCGCGAGGCGACCACCGTCATCGCGCCGGGCGACACGCTGACCGTCGATGCCGTGCTGAACCTGCGCATCGCCGTCGGCGCCACCGCCAAGGCCGATGCGCTGGTCACGCCGGGCATGGCGCTGGAGGTCGCGAAAGCGCGCATCGAATCCGATCCGATCGGGCTCGAGATCATGTGGTCCCGGCTGATCTCGATCGTCGAGGAGATGTGGCAAACCGTCTGCCGCACCGCCTATTCCCTCATCATTGCCGAGGCGCAGGATTTCGCGAACGAGATCCTGGACCCTGAGGGCAATCCGCTGGCGCATTCGCCGCGTGCGATGCCGCTCTTCAACCTGACGCTCACCCGCTGCGTGAAGGCGCTGCTGGAACACTTCCCAGCCGAGTCGCTGCAGCCCGGCGACGTGCTGGTGACCAACGACCCCTGGCTCTGCGCCGGGCATCTGTTCGATATCGCGCTGGTGACGCCAGTCTTCCACCAGTGCCGCGTCGTCGCGCTGATGGGCACGGTGGGCCATGTCAGCGATATCGGCGGCGTGAAGGACCCGCTCGCGGCGCGCGAGATCTACGACGAAGGCTTCCAGATCCCGCCGATGAAGCTGTACGAGGCGGGCGTGCCGGACCGCTCGCTGTTCCGCCTGATGGCGCAGAACATCCGCAACAGCGACCAGGTGCTGGGCGATGTGGAATCCATGGTGACGGCCAATGCGCTTGGCGCCCAGCGGCTGGTCGCTTTCATGGAGGAATACGGGCTCCAGGATCTCACCGCGCTGGCCGCCGTGGTGCAGGGCCGCAGCGAGGCCGCGACGCGGGCGGCCATCCGCGCCGTGCCCGATGGTGTCTATGAAAGCGAGATCGAGAACCGCCCGCTCGGCGAGACACTGCGATACCGCGTGCGCGTGCACAAGCAGGGCGACACCATCCATGTCGAGCATGTGGAGGCGCCGCCCACCCTGCCGCGGGGCGGGCTCAACTGCACGATGAACGTCACGGCGGCGCATTCCTCCTATCCGCTGAAGTGCATGCTGACGCCCGGCGTGCGCGGCAATGCCGGCTGCTACGCGCCGATCAGCGTGGTCGCACCGGAAGGCTCGGCATTGAACTGCCAACCGCCGGCGGCGGTGGCCTATCGCACGCGGCTGTCCTGGTTCCTCGGGCCGAATCTCTATCGCGCCATGGCGCCGGCCATCCCGGACAAGGTGCAGGCCTTCACCGGCCTGCCGAAATCCTTCGGCTTCTACGGGCGCAACAAGCAGGGGCGCGTCGCATCCGACCACTTCTTCATGGGTGGCGGGCAGGGGGCTTCGTCCAAGGCCGATGGCAAGTCGGGGCTGCTGTTCCCGACCAGTGCCGCGAACACGCCGGTCGAGCTGCTGGAGTCCCGCATGCCCGTGTTGGTGATGGAAAAGGGCCTTGTCGCCGACACCGGTGGCCCGGGGCGGCAGCGCGGCGGCCTCGGCCAGCGCATGCGCGCTCGGCGTCTGGTGGGCGGCACCGAACCGATCATGGTCGGCCTTTATCCCGAAGGCGTCGGCCTGAAGCCGGAAGGGCTGTTCGGCGGGCATTCTGGCGCGCCGGGCCGCGGCGCGGTGAAGGGCCCGGACGATGCCTCGCAGCGCGATGTCGGCACCGGCGAGATGGTCGCGCTGTTCGACCCGCGCACCGAGATCGAGGGCCGCATCGCCGGGGGTTCTGGTTTCGGCCGGCCCTGGGACCGGTCGATCGAGGCGGTGCAGGCCGATCTCGACGATGATTACATCACGCCGGATGGCGCGGTGCGGGACTATGGTGTCGTGCTGGGCGCCGATGGGCGCATCGATCCCGTCGCCACCGCGCGGCGGCGGGCGGACGATGAGGACAGCGCGGACAGGGACATGGCGGCAACGACCGGGGATTCAACATGACCGATCATCCTTCTCGACGCGGCCTGCTGGCCGGGGCCGCGGCGCTCGGCTTTGCCGCGCCCGGCGTCTCCTGGGCCTTCGAGCGTGACGGCAGCCGCAAGGTGCTGGTCTTCTCCGGCAACCAGCAGGTACCGGTGCTGGACCCGCATGTGCGCTACGACTGGTCCACCCGCATGATCCAGCAGGGCGTCTATGACGCGCTGCTAAAATATGAAGGCGACCCACCGCGCATCGTGCCCTGGCTGGCTGAACGGCATGAGGTCTCGTCCGACGGGTTGACCTACACCTTCCACCTGGTCGGTAATGCGAAGTTCCACAACGGCGATCCAGTGGATGCCGAGGCGGTGCGCTTTTCCTTCGAGCGCGGCCTGCGCCTGAATGCCGGCATCGCCTGGATGCTGACGGACTTCCTGAAGCCCGAGAAGATCACCGCGGTGGATGCGCGCACCGTGCGCTTCACGTTGGAGCGCCCCTTCGCGCCGTTCATCTCCTATTTGCCGTGGTGGTACATCGTCAATCCGAAGCAGGTGATGGCGAACCAGGACGGCAACGACCTCGGCCGCAAATGGCTGACCGAGAACGGCGCCGGCTCCGGTCCCTTCAAGCTGCGCCGCTTCGACGGCAATGCGCTGATCCACCTCGATGCCGTGCCCGACTACTGGAAGGGCTGGCCGATGGCGGATGGGGAACGCGTCTCCGGCGTCATCTACCGCATCATCCGCGAGGCGGCACCGCGCAAGGCCGCGCTGCAGCGGCGCGAGGCCGACATCATCACCAACCTGACGCCCGACGACATCGAACAGCTCGGCCGCGTGCCGGGCGTGGTGGTGGAGAATCACAAGGGCTCGACCACCTTCGGCATCAAGTTCAACTGCCAGCAGGGGCCGACCGCCGACATCAACCTGCGCAAGGCGATCGCTTACGCCTTCGACTACGACAGCCTGCTCGCCATCCACAACGGCGCGGCGACGCTGATGACGAGCCCCTTCCCGGCATCGATGGCCGGGCACATCGACGTGCCGGGCATCCCGCGCAAGGATCTCGACAAGGCGCGCGACTTTCTGAAGCGGTCCGGCACGCCGAATGGTGGGATCGAATTGGAATATGTCCACGTCCAGGGGTTGGAGGATGCGCGGCGGATCGGCCTCGCGCTGCTCGACAGCCTGCGTGCGCTGGACATCCGGGTGAACATCGTCGGCCAGCCCTGGCCGACCATGACGAGCCGCGGGTCGAAGCCCGAGACGGCGCCGAACATGATGTCGATCTACGTCACGCCGGTCGGCACCGACCCGGATACCGTCGCCTATCAGTATCACCGCGCCTCCTGGGGCCTGTATTACGGTACGGCGCACTACGAGAACGCCGACGTGTCGCGCTGGATCGACGAGGCGCGCGGCGAGACGGACAATGCCAAGCGCATGGCGCTCTATGCGCGCATCCAGACCCAGATCGTCGCCGATCAGCCGGAGTTGTTCGGTATGGTGGCGAACCGGCTCTGGGCGCGGCGTGACTATGTGCGCGGCTTCGCCTTCTCGCCGGTACGCTTCACCGGGGAGATCGACCTCTACCCGCTCTGGGCCGTCGGTTGATCGGCTACGTCCTCCGTCGCATCGGCCTCGCGGGGCTGATGCTGTTCGGGCTGGTCTGCCTGACCTTCGTCATCGCCAATGTCGCGCCATCCGATCCAGCCGCGCTCGCGGCCGGGCCGGATGCGGGGCGGTCGCAGATCGAACAGGCGCGGCGGGACTACGGCCTCGACAAGCCGCTGCCCGAGCAGTTCCTGCGCTACCTGACCGACCTGGCGCAGGGGAATTTCGGGCGGTCCATCGCGACGGGGCGATCGGTCGGGACGGATCTCGCGCGGTATTTCCCGGCGACGCTGGAACTGGTGATCCTGGCGATGCTGCTGGGGGTGCTGCTCGGCGTGCCGCTCGGCGTGATCTCGGCACTGCGCAAGGACGGGCCGGTGGACCACGTGACGCGCATCTTCGCCGTGTCCGGCATCGCGCTGCCGCCTTTCTGGTTCGGGCTGCTGCTGCAATTGGCCTTCGCCACCTGGATGGGCCTGCTGCCGACGAGCGGGCGCCTGTCGGTCTTCATCGAACCACCCGAGCCCATCACCGGCCTGCTGTTGGTGGACAGCCTGCTGCGTGGCAACACCGCGCTGTTCACCGAGGCGTTGTCGCACATCATCCTGCCCGCCATCGTTCTGTCGCTGCCCTGCCTCGCCTCCATCCTGCGCGTGAACCGCAGCGAGATGGTCGAGGCGCTGCGCATGGACTACATCGTCGCCGCCCGCGCGCATGGCGTGACACCTTGGCGCATCGTGATGGTCCACGCGCTGAAGAACGCGATGCTGCCGACACTCGCCATCATCGGCCTGCGCTGGGGCTGGATGATGAGCAGCACCGTGTTGGTGGAGACCGTCTTCGACTGGCCGGGCATCGGCCTCTACGCCGTGTCGTCGGCCATCGCAGGGGATTTCAAGCCCGTAATGGGCGTCACCCTGATCGTCGGGCTGAACTTCATGGCGGCGAACCTGATCGTCGATCTTCTCTACGGCGTGCTCGATCCGCGCCTGCGGAGGGCCTGATGTCCGCCGCCGCCGAGGAAACCGTCGCTGCCCCGCCCCGCCGCCGCCTGCGTCTGGCGATGTGGCTGCTGACGCGGTCCTTCTCCTCCATGCTCGGCCTGTTTCTGGTGACGGTGATCGTGGCACTCGCGCTGCTTGGGCCCTGGATCGTGCCTTACCCGGAGCATGTGCAGGGCGCGATCGATCTCGCAAACAAGCTGCAGCCACCGTCGATGGCGCATTGGCTCGGCACGGATGAGGTCGGCAACGACATCCTCACCCGCGTGATCATCGGGGCGCGCATCTCCCTGCTGGTGGGCATCGGCATCACCGTCGCGGCCGCGGTGATCGGCGTGCCGCTCGGCATCCTCGCCGGCCTCGCGGGCGGGCGGCTGCGCGAAGTGATCATGCGCTTCACCGACCTGTTCCTGTCCGTCCCCGGCCTGGTGCTGGCGATCGCGCTGGTGGCCGCGCTTGGCCCCGGCATTGTCAACGCGATGATCGCGCTGATCCTGGTCTGGTGGCCGGGTTATGTGCGCCTTGCCGAATCCAAGGCGCTGTCGATCCGCGAGGAGCCTTTCATCGAGGCCGCTCGCGTCGCCGGCGCATCGCGCGCACGCATCCTGCGCCGCCACGTCCTGCCCAACAGCATCTCCCCGCTGATCGTGAAGATGTCGATGGATATCGGCCAGGCGATCCTCGCCGTCGCCTCGCTTGGTTTCATTGGCCTTGGGGCCAAGCCGCCGACGCCCGAATGGGGCGCGATGATCTCCGTCGCGCGCGGCTACCTGCCGGATTGGTGGTGGTACGCCATGGCGCCGGGCGTGTTCATCTACTTGGCCGTGCTCGGCTTCAACCTGCTGGGGGACGGCTTGCGCGACATCCTCGACCCGCGGAGCAACCGCGGGTGAGCGCGCTGCTGGAAATCCAGGACTATCGGCTCGCCTTCGACACCTTCGACGGCACGGCGCAGGTCCTGGACGGCATCGACCTGACGCTGGAAGCCGGCGCGACGCTCGGCATCGTAGGGGAGACAGGCTGCGGCAAATCGGTGCTGGCGCGCAGCCTGCTCGGCCTCAATCCGTCACCGCCGGCGCGCGTGGTCAGCGGCGCCATCCGCTTCCGCGAGGATGACATCCTGCGCTTGCCCGAGCGCGGCATGCGCCGGCTGCGCGGGCGTGCCATCGCGATGATCTTCCAGGACCCGGCCTCCTATCTGAACCCGCTGCTCGCCATCGGCACGCAGATGGAGGATGCGATCCGCGGCCAGGACGCCGCGGCGGGCGCGTCCAAGCGGTCCCGCGCGGCGGCGCGGGCGCGGGCGGAGGAATTGCTGGCTGCCGTGGGGCTGCCGGAACCGGCGCGGCTGCTCGACAGCCATCCGCACATGCTCTCAGGTGGGATGCGTCAGCGGGTGCTGATCGCCATGGCGCTCGCCGGCGATCCGGCGCTGCTGGTGGCGGATGAACCGACCACCGCGCTGGACGTCACGGTGCAGGCGCAGGTGCTGGCGTTGATCGCGCGGCTGGTCGCCGAACGCGGCCTGGCGCTGATGCTGATCAGCCACGACCTCGGCGTTGTTGCGGCATCCTGCGCGCGCGTCGCGGTGATGTATGCCGGCACGGTGGTCGAGGAAGCGCCGACCGCCGAACTGCTCGACCGCCCCCTGCACCCCTATGCGCGCGGGCTGATCGCCGCGGTGCCGGATCTCGACCGGCCGGAACATCGCCCGCAGGGCATCGCCGGCAGCATTCCGGGATTGATCACGCCGCCATCGGGCTGCCGCTTCCATCCGCGCTGCCCGGCCGCCACGGATCGCTGTCGGCAGGAGAAGCCGCTGAAGCGCGAGATCCTGCCCGGCCGCACCGTCGCCTGCCATCACGCCAGCCCATGACGGAACCGCTGCTCCGCGCCGAGGGCCTGTCGCGGACCTTCGAGGGCCGCCGCCGGATGTTCCGCGACACGCCTCAGGTGCGCGCGGTGGCGGAACTCGACCTCGTGCTCGATCGGGGTGCGGCGCTCGGCATCGTGGGGGAAAGCGGCTGCGGCAAATCGACGCTGGCACGTCTGCTGCTGCGGCTGATTCCGCCGAGCGCCGGACGTATCACCTTCGACGGTCAGGACATCACCGCGCTGGATGAAGCCGCCATGCGTCCGCTGCGGCGGCGCATGCAACTGATCCACCAGAATCCCTCCGCCGCGCTGGACCCGCGCATGACGGCCGAGGACGCCGTCGCCGAACCGCTGCGTATCCATGGCGTCGTCTCGGGCCGCGCGTTGCGTGACCGCATCGCCGGGTTGCTGGCCGAGGTCGGCCTGCCGCCCGCCTTCCTGCACCGGTTCCCGCATGAACTCTCCGGCGGGCAGAAGCAGCGCGTCTGCATAGCCCGCGCGCTGGCGCTGGAACCGGACCTGCTGGTGCTGGACGAACCGACTTCCGCGCTCGACGTTTCGGTGCAGGCGCAGATCCTCGATGTGCTGGATGCGCTGCGGACGCGGCGCGGGCTCGCCTATCTGTTCATCAGCCACAACCTAGCGGTGGTGCGCCAGGTTTGTGAACGCGTGGCGGTGATGTATCTCGGCCGCATCGTCGAGGAAGGCAGCGCGGCAGAGGTGCTGGGCGCGCCGCGCCATCCCTATGCGCGTGCGCTGCTGGCGTCCGTGCCGCGGCTGGAGGTGCATGGCGCGCCGCCTTCCGTGCCGGGGGAGCCGCCCAACCCGGCCGCGCCACCGGCGGGCTGCGCCTTCCATCCGCGTTGCATCCTGGCGGTGGAGGCATGCCGCACGGCGATGCCGCCGCTGGTGACGCTCGGTGACGGGCATCGGCTGCGCTGCCCGCGCGTGGGGTGACCGTCAGGCGGCGGGCGCGACGGACAGCCCGCGCACGCCATGCTTCGCGATCAGGCGGGCCACCAAGCCGCTCGCCTTCGCCTCCTCGATGAAATCGCGCAGGAAGGCCGCGGCGGCGGTGTTCGCGCGGGCGGTGCCGATTGCCTGCTGCACGGCGCTGAATTGCCCATCGAGGATACGCGCGCCAGGCAACGCCTCGACATCCTTCAGCAGCCGCGGACGCAGCCCGGCCAGCGCCTCCAGCCCCTGGTCGCGGAACAACGCGAAGGTGGCGTCGATGCTGTCAGCCCGCAGCAGCGTCGCTTGCGCGATGTTGCGATCGAGCCAGAGGTCGTAGGCGGCGCGTGCCGTGCTCGCGATGCGCACGCCGGGCCGGTCCACATCGGCCATGGTCGCGATGGGCGAGCCCGCCGGCACCAGATAGGTCGCCTCGATTTCCGCATAGGCGGCGGTGAATGCGATCTTCTCGGCCCGCTGCGGCTCGGCGCCGATCAGCCCGATATCCCAGGAATCGGTGCTGACAGCATCCGCCAGCAGGCCGGGGGAGGCATAGGGCACCAGGCGCAGCGCCACGCCCAGCCGCTCGGCCACGGCCCGCGCCATGTCCGGTGCCACGCCTTCCGGGCTGCCATGCGCGTCGCGTCCGGTGACAAGCAGGAAGTTGCTGAGGTTGATGCCGGCACGCAGCATGCCACGCGGGGCGAGTTGGGCGACAATCTCGGGCGACATGGGCGAATTCCGTTTCCGTCGCATGCAGTAGACGGCGCGCGCGCCGCATCGGCAAGCCGGCGGGGTTTGCAGCGCGCAGCGCAGGGGCCATCATGGCGTCAGGCATCGCGGGGAACAGGCATGACGGCTCTTCCCGTCTTCGTCATCGGCCAGGCGCCACGGCCGGACCTCGCGGCGGAAATCGCCGCGGCCGCGCCGGGCCTGCGCATCGCGATGCGAGGCGCGCTGGACGGCCTGACGCGTGACGAGATCGCCGCCATCCCGCCGCACGACGGCGCCGATACGCTGTTCACCATGCTGCCCTCGGGCGAGGGCGTCGCCATCTCCAAGGATGCCGTCACGACGCGCATGAAGGCGATGCTGGCGGAAGCGGCGGGGCCGGTGCTGCTCGCCTGCACCGGCGCGTTCAAAGGGCTGCCGGACCGGCCGGACCTGGTGCAGCCATCGGCGGTGCTGAACGGCATGGCGGAGGCGTTGCTGCCGTGCGGCCGGCTCGGCCTGTTCGTGCCGTTGCCGGAGCAGGCGGCGACGCTCGGCGGATCGCGTGCGCGGGATGGGTTGTCGGTGATCGTTCATGCGTTGCGCCCGCATTCCGATGGTGCGACGCGCGCAGCCGCGATGGCGACGATGGCCGCCGCGAGGCCGGACCTCGTGTTGCTCGACTGCATTTCCTATACCCGGGCGGACAAGGCGGCGGCGATTGCCGCGCTGTCCTGCCCCGTCCTTCTGTCCGTCGCGGTGGCCGCCCGTGCTGCCGCCTCCCTGCTGCCGGAGCCCTGATGCGAGAGATCACCCTGGACGAGATCGAGGCGCTGGCGGTCGGCGCCTGGGTGCTGGGAACGGGCGGCGGCGGGTCGCCCTATCTCGGCCTGCTGAACATGCGGCAGCTCTATGCCGAAGGGCATCGCGTGCAGCTGATGGATCCGGATGAGCTCGCCGATGACGACATGGTCGCCGTCGTCTCCAACATGGGCGCGCCGCTGGTCGGGCAGGAACGTCTGGTGGACAGCGCGAATATCGGCCGTGCCGTCACCCTGATGGAGGAATATCTCGGTCGTCCCTTCCGCGCGATCATGTCCGTCGAGATCGGCGGCAACAATGGCGTGCAGCCCTTCCTTGCCGCCGCCGAGACCGGCAAGCCGGTGGTCGATGCGGATGCGATGGGCCGCGCCTATCCGGAAGCGCAGATGACCTCCTTCGCGGTGGGCGACCTCAAGCCCTGGCCGCTGTCGCTGGTCGATCCGCGCGGCATCGAGGGCATCGTCGCGAAGGTGCCGTCCTGGAAATGGATGGAGCGCCTGTCGCGCAAGATGTGCGTCGAGGTCGGCTCGATCGCCGCCACCTGCAAGGCGCCACGCCGCGGGGCGGAGGTGAAGCGCTGGGGCATCCTGCGCACCACCACGCAGGCCATCGCGCTGGGCCAGGCGATCCGCGCCGCGCAGCGCGAGCATCGCGACCCGGTGCAGGCGATCCTGGCGCAGGAAAAGGGCCTGCTGCTGTTTCGCGGCAAGGTCGCCGATATTGCGCGTCGCACCACGGAGGGCTTCCTGCGTGGCACGGTAAAGCTGGATGGCCTGGATGACTGGCGCGGTCACGGCTTCGACCTCGCCTTCCAGAATGAGTGGGCGGTGGGCTGGCTGGATGGCGAACCACGAGTGATGACACCCGACCTGATCTGCGTGCTGGATACCGTCAGCGGGGAGGCGATCGGCACCGAGGTGCTGCGCTATGGCCAGCGCGTCACCGTGGTGGCCCTGCCGGCCCCGCCCGTCTTCCTGTCCCCGCGCGGGCTGGAGTTCGTCGGGCCACGGGCCTTCGGCTACGATCTCGATTTCCGTTCGGTGTTCGCATGAGGCGGCGGATCGGCATCGATGTCGGCGGCACCAACACCGATGCGGTGCTGCTGGAGGACGACCGCGTGCTGCATGCGGTCAAGAAGCCGACCACGGCGGATGTGCTGACCGGGGTGCGCCTCGCGCTGGAAAGCGCGGCGCAGGCCATGGGCAGCGAGGGCGTCCAGGCCGTGATGATCGGCACCACGCATTTCGTGAACGCGGTGGTGCAGCGGCGGGATCTCGCGAAGGTCGGCGCCTTGCGGCTCGGCATGCCGGCGTCGAAGTCACTGCCGCCCTTCTGCGACTGGCCGGAGGACCTCGCCGCCCTGGTGCGCGGCCAGGTGCACATGGTCGAAGGCGGGCATGATTACGACGGGCGGCCGATCATGCCGCTCGACGAACGCGCCGTCGCGGCGGCCGCGCGGGAGATGAAGGCGGCAGGCATCGCCTGCGTCGCCATCAGCAGCATCTTCTCGCCGCTCGATCCTGCCATGGAGGACCGTGCTGCCGAGATCCTGCGCGCCGAGATGCCCGATGCCGCGGTCACGCTGTCGCACGACCTCGGGCGTATCGGGTTGCTGGAACGCGAGAATGTCGCGCTGCTGAATGCATGCCTTGCACCGCTCGCGCGCCACACCGTGCAGGCTTTCGAGGAAGCGTTGCGCCAGGCCGGCATCGCGGCACCGCTGTTCATCACCCAGAATGACGGCACGGTGATCCGCGCGGAACTCGCCGCGCGCTTTCCGGTGCTGTCCTTCGCCTCGGGCCCGACCAATTCGATGCGCGGTGCGGCCTTCCTCACCGGGTTGAAGGATGCGCTGGTGGTCGATGTCGGCGGCACCACCAGCGATGTCGGCGCGCTCAAGGCCGGCTTCCCGCGTGAGGCCAATGCGGTCGTGCATGTCGGCGGCGTGCGCACGCTGTTCCGCATGCCGGACCTGCTGTCGATCGGCCTCGGCGGCGGATCGCATGTCGAGGCGCGACAGGGCGGTGGCATCGCCATCGGTCCGCACAGTGTCGGCTTCCGGCTGCCGGAACTGGCGCGCATCTTCGGCGGGCCGCAACTCACCACCAGCGACATCGCCGTGCGCGCCGGGCTGTTGTCGCTCGGCGACGGGGCGCGGGTGACGGACCTCGGCGCCGGCTTCGTCCGCGACGCGCTGGCCGAAGCCGCGCGCATGCTGGAGGAAGCCGTCGATCGCATGAAGACCGAGGCGGCGGAGGTGCCGCTGCTCGCCGTCGGCGGCGGCGCCTTTCTGGTGCCGGACCGGCTGCCGGGCGCATCGGAAGTGCTGCGCCCTGCCCATGCCGCCGTCGCCAATGCCGTCGGCGCGGCCATCGCGCAGGTGAGCGGCGAGGCCGACCAGGTCTTCCAGGGCCTGACCCGCGCCGAGGCGATGGACGCCGCCGAGCGCATCGCGCGCGACCGCGCGGTGGAGGCCGGCGCCGACGCCGCGACCCTCGCACTGGTTGATATCGAGGACCTGCCGCTCGCATACCTGCCCGGCGGGGCGCTGCGCGTGCGCGCCCGCGTGGTGGGGGAGATCGCGGCCGGCTGAACCGCGCCTATTGCGGTTCGATCCCGGCGGCGCGGACCACTGTGGCCCAGCGGTCCACCTCGGCACGCACCAGGCGGGACAGCGCTTCGGGGCCCTGCGCGTCGGTGGCCGCAGGGATGGAACCGAGTTGTTCGATCCGCTGCCGGATCGCCGGATCGTTGATGGCTGCACGCAGAGCGGCATCCAGCCGCGCGACCACCGGTGCCGGCGTGCCACGCGGCGCGAAGACCGCGTTCCAGCCCTGGAAGATATAGTCCGGCACCCCGGCCTCGATCGCCGATGGCACATCCGGTGAGCCCGGATTGCGCACCGCCGCACCGGTCAGCAGACCGCGCATGGTCCCGGCCTGGACCTGCGGCACGGCGGCCGGCGCCAGCACGCAGGCGCTGTCCACCTGCTGCGCGACGATGTCGTTCACCGCCGGCCCCTCGCCGCGATAGGGGATGTTGTTGAACTGCGCTCCGGTCAGATGCGCGAACAGCGCGCAGGCGAGATGGTTGGTGGACCCGATCCCGGCATGGCCGTTGGACACGCGCCCCGGATTCTCCCGCACATGGGCGAGGAATTCCTGCATCGTCCGCGCCGGGAAGCCATTGCGCACGACGAAGAACAGCGGCGTGCCGGCGATCAGCCCGATCGGCTGCAACTCGCGTGGATCATAGGCGATGGCGCGGTAGATCGACGGCGCCGCCGAATGGCTGCCAAGGCTGCCGACCGTCAGGGTGTAGCCATCCGGCGCCGCCTGGGCGCCGCGCGCGCCGCCGATGTTGCCCCCGGCGCCGGAGACGTTCTCCACCAGCACGCGCTGGCCGAGCGTCCGCATCATGTGATCGGCGACGATGCGCGCCAGCACGTCCGTTGCCCCGCCCGGAGCGAAGACGACGAGCATGTTGATCGGGCGGTTCGGGAAGTCCTGCGCGCGGGCCGGCAGCGTCATGCCACCGAGCAGCAAAGCCGCGGCGGCGGCGAGAAGGCGCTTCATCCTCGGGGTTCCTCCGGCTGTCGTGGTTCGACCGGGGGTCGCGACGGCCGGCGCTGCGCGCAGTCCGATGTTGGACACGGCCATCCCTTCCCCTTTCAGCGCGCCCCTGTGGGGCTTCGCCGTTTCTTCCGTTACGCATAGCGAAACCCTTTTCGGAAATCGACGTCAAGTGTATCGATTAGGTGGAGCGGTTTCGCATGGCGATGCCGCGTGTCTGTCCTGACCGAGGAACCGCCATGGCACCGGACCCGACCGACCCGCCCGCCCCGGGGGGCACGAAGGATCCCTATCTGCTTGCCTCCCTGCATCGCGGGCTCGAGGTGCTCGACTGCTTCGCCACGCAGGATGCGTGGACGCTGTCGGACCTCGCGGGGCATCTCGGGCAGAACAAGGCCACGGTGTTCCGCGTGCTGCACACGCTCGAGCAGTTCGGCTACCTGGCGAAGGATGGGGCGACCGGCCGCTATGCGCTGGGCCTGCGGCTGCATGCGCTGGGCGCGGCCGCGGTGCGGCACGAACAGCTGCGCTGGCAGGCGCTGCCGCCCCTGCAGGACCTCGCGGAAAGCACCGGAGAGACGGTGCATGTCGGCATCCTGCACGAAGGTGTCGTCGTCACCGTGCAGATCGTCGAGGGCACCCATGCGGTGCGCATGCATTCCTCGGTCGGCAAGCGCAGCCCCGCCCATGCCAGTGCACTCGGCAAGGTGCTGATGGCCTATCTGCCGGATGCGGAGGTGGATGCCGTCGTGGCCGCGCATGGCCTGCGGCGCTTCACCGCGCGCACCATCACCACGCCCGGGGCGCTGCGCGAGGCGCTGCACCGCGTGCGCCTGGACGGCTATGCGCAGGATGAGGAGGAGATCGAGACCGGCCTGCGCTGCGTCGCGGCGCCGATCAGCGACCGGTCCGGCCGGCCGATGGCGGCGGTGGCGATCTCCGCCCCCGCCACGCGCATGGATCCCGACCGCATCGCGGCGCTGATCCCGCGCGTGAAGGCGGCCGCCGCGCGCATCTCACGCATGCTCGGCAGCCCATCGATGGCCGCCGCCTGACAGACGAGGAAACGACCATGGATGGCAGCAGCAAGGCGGCGCTGATGAACGGCGCCGACATCATCGTCGATCACCTGGTGAAGCAGAAGGTGCCCTATCTGTTCGGGCTCTGCGGCCACGGCATCACCGGCTTCATGGACGCGGCCTTCAAGGCGCAGAACCGTATCCGAACCGTGTCGACGCATCACGAGCAGACCGCCGGCCACATGGCCGATGCCTACTACAAGGTGCGCGGGGAGCCGGTGGCGACCTTCACCTCCTGTGGGCCGGGCTCGGCGAATCTCGTCGTGGCGCTGGCCGCGGCGATGATGGATTCCTCAGCCTTCCTGGCGATTACCGGCAATGTGCCGACCGGGCAGTTCAACCGCGGCCCGTTCCAGGAGACGGGGCGGCATTTCCAGGGCGATTTCCCTTCGGTCATCCGCCCCTATGTGAAGCGGTCCTACCAGCCGACGCGGGCCGACATGGTGCCGCTGGCGGTGACGCAGGCCTGGGACCAGCTGACCGCCGGGCGGCCGGGGCCCGTCAATCTGGACGTGCCGCTCAATGTCTTTGTCGAGGAGACGAGCGTCACGGTGAACGGCGCGCCGCGCCGCGTCATCAATGGCGCGCCGGGCAATCCGGCGGAACTCTCCGCCGCGCTCGATCTGCTGTTGGCGGCGAAGCAGCCGGTCATCATCGCGGGCCAGGGTGTGATCATCGGCGGGGCGAGCGATGCGCTGCTCGCCTTTGCGGAGCTGACGCGCATCCCTGTCGTCACCAGCCCGAACGGCAAGGGTGCGATCCCGGACCGCCACGACCTCGCCTTCGGTGCGATCGGGCGCAACGGCGCCTATGCGGCGAATGACGCGACGCGCAATGCCGATGTCATCCTCGCCATCGGCTTTTCCTTCGACGATCGCGCGACCAGCGCCTGGCTGGATGGCTACACGCTGTCGGTGCCGCCGTCGCGGCTGATCCAGATCGACATCGATCCCAGCGAGATCGGCCGCAACTATCCGGCCGAATACGGGATTCTCGGCGATGCCAGGGCCAGCCTGGAATTCCTGGCCGAAGCCGCGCGCCCGCGCCTCGGTTCCGGCCGCAGCATCGCGCCCTGGTTCGCGCGGCTGGAGAAGGGCCGTACCGCCTGGCGCGAATACCAGGCGGGGCTGGCGGAGTCCGACCAGATGCCGCTGCGCCCAGAGCGCCTGATGCGCGCCCTGTCCCGCGCCATCCCGGAGAACGCGGTCGTCGCCTCCGATGTCGGCGTGCACCACAACTGGATCATCCAGCTGATGGACACGCTACGCCCGCGCCACCTGATCCATTCCTGGGGCTTCGCGGCGATGGGCTTCGCGACCTCCGGTATCCTCGGCGCGAAACTGGCTGCGCCGGACCGCCCCTGCGTCGCGGTGGTCGGCGACGGGTCCTTCCTGATGACGCCGCACGCGTTGGCAACCGCGGTGGAATACGACATCCCCGTCGTGTGGGTGGTGTGGAACAACAACGGTTTCTGTTCGATCCGCGACATCCAGCACGGCATGTTCGGCGGGCGCGAACTCGCCACCGGCTTCGAGATCCAGCGCAGCGGGGAACTCTACAGCCCCGATTTCGCGATGATGGCGAAGTCCTACGGCGTGCCCTCGCACCGTGTGACGCATGCGGGCGAGGTGGAGGACGCGATCCAGACGGCGATCAGGGCGAACCGGCCCTATCTCGTGGAAGTGCCAGTGGACCGCGACATCCGCCCGATCGGCACCGGGTCGTGGGACTTGCCGCCGCTGCCGAACCCGGAGCCGAACTTCCTCAAGGCGCTGCAGGCGCGCGGCCTCAGCCTCTGAAATCGCGGCGAGCGGGGCGACCAGAAACCCGCCGTGGCACCACGACAAGCAAAGGGAGGATTCCACAATGAACCGCAGGACACTTCTTGCCACAATGGGCGCGCTGGCGCTGCCGACCCTTGGCGCGGTGCGCGCCCAGGCCGCGATCTCAGACGGTGTGGTGAAGATCGGCGTGCTCGACGACATGTCAGGCGTCTTCTCCGACCAGCAAGGCATGGGTGACGTGGTTAGTGCGCGCATGGCGGTCGAGGATTTCGGCGGTCGGGTCCACGGCGCGCCGGTCGAAGTCGTCTATGCCGACTTGCAGAACCGCGCCGATGTCGGCATGGCGATCGCCCGGCGCTGGTACGACCAGGAGAAAGTCGATGCGATCTTCGGCCTGGGCAATTCCGCTGTCGCGCTCGCCGTGCAGAACCTTTCGCGCGAGCGCCAGCGCATCGACGTGCCGATCGCTGCCGGCACCACCGACCTGACGGGCAAGGATTGCTCTCCGTATGGAATCCACTGGACCTATGACAACTACTCCGCGGCCAAGGGGCCGGTGACGGCGCTGGTGGGCGCTGGGAAGCGGAGGTGGTTCTTCCTCACCTCCGACTACGCCTTCGGCCATTCGCTCGAACAGAACGCCTCGCAGATCCTTCAGGTTCTCGGTGGAACAGTCACCGGCAGCGCGCGCGCACCGCTCGGTGAGACTGACTACTCCTCCTACCTGGTGCGCGCCGCGGCCTCGGGCGCGGAGGTGGTCGGCATCTGCGCGGGCGGGGCGGATATGATCAACATCGCCAAGCAGATGGGCGAGTTCGGCCTGCTACGCCGCGGCATCACCCCGGCGGCACTGAACTGCTCGCTGACCAACATCAAGTCGATCGGGCTCGAGACCGGGCAGGGCCTCGTCTATTCCGAGCCCTACTACTGGGATCAGACCGAGCAGACGCGCGCTTTCGCCGCGCGGTTCCAACGCATCCATGGCCGTCCGCCGACCGCGTTCCAGGCAAGCACCTGGGGTGCGGTGACGCACTACCTCAAAGGTATCGACGCAGCGGGAACGGACGCCGCGCCGGCGGTGATGGCGAAGATGCGCGAGATTCCGATCAACGACTTCATGACGCGCAACGGCTCGATCCGCGCCGACGGCCGCGTGATCCGCCAGATGTATCTGATGCGCGCGAAGCGCCCGGACCAGGCGCGCGGCGAGTGGGACTTGCTGGATGTGGCCCAGGAGATCCCCGGAGACCAGGCTTTCCGCCCACTGAACGAGGGCGGCTGCCCGTTGGTGCGCTGACGCGATGGGATGGCAGGCCCTCGGCCGCGGCCCTTGAGCGCAGTGCGGGGCGGAAACGGGTGCCGTCGACGGGTGTGCCGGCTGCGCGCCAAATCAAGCCGCGAAGCCGGGTCAGCCGATGCGCTGGTCACTATGGCGGTCCCTCTCTGGCGCGCTGGCCGATGGCGCGCCATGCTCGGCGCAATGCTGAAGGGGGGAGGCATGCGTCGGATCGTCGTCTGCCTGATCCTGCTGCTCGCGGCCCTGCCCGCGCGGGCGCAACAGGGGACATACCCCGACCGCGCCATTCGCATGGTGATCCCCTTCGCGCCCGGGGGTGCTGCCGATGTCGTCGGGCGCATCGTGGCGCAAGGCATGTCGGAGGATCTTGGTCAGCCCGTGGTGGTCGAGAACCGTGGCGGCAGTGGCGGCATCATCGGCTCCCAGGCTGCGCTGACCGCGCCGGCGGATGGCTACACCATCGTGCTGCACACGCTCTCCTCGGGCGTGATGAATGCGGGTCTGTACCGCTCCATGCCCTTCGACCTTCGACGCGCCTTCGCACCGGTCGGGCTGGTCGGCACGGTGCCCAACATCATCGTCGTCAATCCGCGCGTGCCGGCGCAGAACCTTCAGGAATTCATCGCCCTGGTGCGCCGCAGCCCCGGGCGTATTACCTATGCGAGCTCTGGCCCCGGGACCATCGTGCATCTGTCGGGCCACATGCTGGCGACCGCCATCGGCGTGGAGATGGTGCATGTCCCCTATCGCGGATCCGGGCCGGCGCTGGCCGATCTCGCGGCCGGCACGGTGGATGTGATGGTGGATACGCTGCCGCCCTATGTCGCGCTGGTGCGCAGCGGGCAGGTGCGGGCACTGGCCATGGCGTCGCGCACGCGAAGCGCCGCCCTGCCCGACGTGCCGACCGCCGCCGAGGCGGGCCTGCCGGGATACGAGACGAACAACTGGCACGCGGTCTTCGTCGCCACCGGCACGCCGGTGCCCGTGATCGCGCGGCTGGAACGGGCGCTGCGCAACGCCGTCGCCGCGCCGGCTACACGCCAGCGCCTGGTCGATCTCGGGGTCGAGCCGCGCGGCACTGGCGCGGAGGATCTCGCCACCTTCTGGGACGAGCAGTTCCGCATCTGGATACCCATCATCCGCGCCTCCGGCGCAACAGCCGAGTGAACAGGGGACCTTCGACATGATCCATGAACTGCGCGTCTACCGCTGCCTGCCGGGCCGCCTGCCGGCCCTGCTGAAGCGCTTCGACACGGTGACGCTGAAGCTGTGGGAACGGCATGGCATCCGCCAGGCCGGCTTCTGGACGACGGTGGTCGGCGAATCGAGCAACGACCTGCATTACCTGCTGGCCTGGGAATCGCTCGCCGAGCGCGAGCAGAAATGGGCGGCTTTCCAGAGCGATCCGGAATGGATCGCCAAGCGCGCGGAATCCGAAAAGGACGGGCCGATCCTGTCGAATGTGAGCAACGCGATCCTGCAGCCGACATCCTTCTCGGCCGTGAAGTAGCGGCCTTGCGCTTCAACCACGTCGCCAACCGTCTCGATGCCCGGCATTTCGACGTGGTGGTCGCGATGCTGAAGACGCAGCTCGGCTTCGTCGAGCTGCGTCGTACCGAGCGCGCGATCTGGTTGCGTCAGCCGGGCACGAATATCGACCTGCAGTTCAGCCGCAGCGACACCACGCGGCGCGATGCGGACAAGCTGCGCTCGCAGGTCTCCTTCCTGAGCGAGACGCCGCGACAGGACCTCGAGGCCCTGGTCGCCTGGTTCGGCGCGCGGGGGCTGGAGGCGCGCGTCGGGGCCTATTCGGATCGGGAATTCTACCTGGACGTGCCGGATGCCTTCGTCGATTTCGTCATCGAGGCGATGCGCCCTGAACTTGCCGATTACGGCGACGTTCCGGGGCTGGAGGCGGCAGCGAAGGCCTGATCCTTCTGCCGCGGGTGCAGCCGGGAGAAGGTCTTACCCCTCGGCGCCGCCGATGGAGCATGACTGCCCATCCGGTAGGCGCCGGATCACGCCTGACCGCGATATCGGCCTAATCTGCAAAACAAACGCACATAAATCGTGCAATTCGATGGCGTAGTGTGCACCGCTGCGTGAGTCGCGTGCATACAATGTGATCCGTCGCGGCCCTGACCGCCCGCATTGCACTGGCACGGCTTTCGCTACCCACCCCTTCGTGCGCAGCGCGTCAGCGCGCCGATCCCCGGCGGCGACTGCACGGCCCCGCGCCCAGAACGATTGAGGGTGAGAGACCGATGACCGACACCAGGAAGATCACGCGCCGCGCCGCGCTTGCTGGGCTGACCACCGCCCTGACGGCGCCGGCATTCCGCCCGTCCTTCGCGCAGGCGGCCCCGATCAAGATCGGCGTGCTGCACTCGCTGTCCGGCACCATGGCCATTTCCGAGACCGCGCTGCGCGACACCGTGCTGATGATGGTCGAGGCCCAGAACGCCAAGGGCGGCCTGCTCGGCCGGCGGCTCGAGGCCGTCGTCGTCGACCCCGCCTCCAACTGGCCGCTCTTCGCCGAGAAGGCGCGCGAATTGCTGCAGGTCCACCGCGTGGACGTGACCTTCGGCTGCTGGACCTCGGTGTCCCGCAAGTCGGTGCTGCCGGTCTTCGAGGAGCTGAACGGCATGCTGTTCTACCCTGTCCAGTATGAGGGCGAGGAGGAGAGCAAGAACATCTTCTACACCGGCGCCGCGCCGAACCAGCAGGCGATCCCGGCGGTTGACTACCTGATGTCCGACGACGGCGGCAAGGCGACGCGGATCGCGCTGCTCGGCACCGACTACGTCTATCCGCGCACGACGAACCGCATCCTGCGCGGCTTCCTCAACTCCAAGGGCATCACCGATGCCGACATCATGGAGGAATACACTCCGTTCGGGCACAGCGACTGGCAGGGCATCGTCGCCCGCGTGAAGCGCTTCGCCGGCGAAGGCAAGAAGACCGCGATCGTGTCCACCATCAACGGCGACGCGAACGTTCCCTTCTATCGCGAGCTCGGCAACCAGGGCATCAAGGCTGAGGACATCCCCTGCGTCGCCTTCAGCGTCGGTGAGGAGGAACTCGCCGGCATCGACACCCGTCCGCTGGTCGGCCACCTGGCGGCCTGGAACTACTTCATGTCGGTGCAGTCGCCGGCGAACACCGAGTTCAAGAACCTCTGGCAGGCCTACATCAAGAACCCGCGCCGCGTGACCAACGACCCAATGGAGGCCACCTACACCGGCTTCAACATGTGGGCGCAGGCCGTGGCCGCCGCCCGCACCACGGCGGTCGATGCCGTCCGCACCGCGGTGATCGGCCAGAAGTTCGCCGCACCCGCGGGGTACACCGAGGAGATGCTGCCGAACCACCATCTGTCGAAGCCGGTGATGATCGGCGAGATCCAGGCGGATGGCCAGTTCAACATCGTCTACAAGACGGCCGATGCGGTGCCGGCCGAGAACTGGTCGCGCTTCATCCCCGAGAACGCCAACCGCCGCCGCGGCTGAACAGGTTGGGCGGGGCGTCTCCAGCGCCCCGCCCGCACCCCCATATGAAGCGCATCATCGTTCTTCTCGTCCTGTTGCTCGCCTCGCTGCCGGCGCGCGCGCAGGATGCCTTCCTCGCCGACTTGCCGAACCTCGGCGGCGGCTTCGGCGCCCAGGCCGAGGCGGTGGCGCGGCTCGGCACGCTGGGCGATCCTCGCGCCCTTCCGGTGCTGCGAGCGCTGGCCGATGGCCGGTTGCTGCGCATGGCCGACGGCACGCTGCTGATCCGCGACGGCACCACCCTGATCAATGCCTCGACCGGTGCGCGCGCCGGTGTCGCCGAGGCCGACGCGCAGCGCGTCAACATCAACAACCGGGTCCGCGGCGTGCTACGCGGCGCGCTCGGCCAGTTGCAGATCGTCTCGCCCGATCCGGCCGAGCGCCTAGCGGCCGCCGAAGCGATCTTCCGCAGTCGCAGCCCCGAGAACGTGCCGCTGCTCGAAGCCGCGCTCGCGCGAGAATCCACGCCGCGCATTCGCGACCGCATCGCGCTGGCCCTCGCGGCGTCGCGACTGGTGGCGACCGACCCCGCCGCGAAGCTCGCCGGCATCGCGGCGCTGGGCGAGAGCGCATCGCCCGAGGCGCGCTCGATCCTGCTCGAGGCGCGCGCGGCCAATGCCGATGTGCTGCCGCAGATCGAAGCCGCGGTCGCCGCGATCGACCAGCGCCTGGCGATCCGTCGCGCGGCGGAGACCACCTTCCAGGGCCTCTCGCTCGGCTCGGTGCTGCTGCTCGCCGCCCTTGGCCTTGCGGTGACCTTCGGCGTGATGGGCGTGATCAACATGGCGCATGGCGAGTTCGTCATGCTCGGCGCCTACACCACCGTCATCGTGCAGGACCTGGCGCGCGACATCCCTTGGCTGCAGCCCTGGTCGCTGCCGCTGGCGGTCCCGGCTGCCTTCCTGGTTACCGCCGCGATCGGCGCGGCGATGGAACGCGGCCTGATCCGCCATCTGTACGGCCGCCCGCTGGAGACGCTGCTGCTGACCTTCGGCGTCGGCATGATGATCCAGCAGGCGGTGCGCCTCGCCTTCGGCGCGCAGAACCGCGAGGTGATCAGCCCGCCCTGGATGCAGGGCACGATGATGCTGCCCTTCGATGTCCCGGTCACAGCCAACCGGCTGTGGATCCTCTGCTTCTCCCTGATCGTGTTCGGCCTGATCGTCGCGGCCATCCGCCTGACGCGCTTCGGGCTGGAGATGCGCGCGGTGACGCAGCGCCGGCCGATCGCGGCCGCAATGGGCATCCGCACCGGGCGCGTCGATGCGCTGACCTTCGCCTTCGGATCCGGCATCGCGGGCATCGCCGGCGTGGCGCTCAGCCAGATCGACAATGTCTCGCCCAACCTCGGCACCGGCTACATCATCGACAGCTTCCTCGTCGTCGTCTTCGGCGGGGTGGGCAGCCTGGCAGGCACGCTGATCGCGGCCTTCGGCCTTGGTGTCATCAACAAGATGCTGGAACCCTGGGCGGGCGCGGTGCTCGCCAAGGTCTTCGTGCTGGTGGCGGTGATGGTCTTCATCCAGCGCCGCCCGCGCGGCCTGTTCCCGCAGAAGGGGCGGGCGGCCGAGGCATGAGCGCGACCACACTCGACACCGGCGCTCCGTCCCGCATGCGGCTCGGCTTGCGGGCGGTGATGATCGGGGCGGTGGTGATCCTCGCCGCCTTTCCGCTGCTGAACATGCTGCCGCGCGACAACGCGCTGCATGTGTCGGATTTCCTCGTCTCCGTCTCCGGCAAGTGGATCTGCTACGCGATCCTCGCGCTGTCGCTCGACCTCGCCTGGGGCTATGCGGGCATCCTTTCGCTCGGCCATGGCGCGTTCTTCGCGCTGGGTGGCTATGCGATGGGCATGCACCTGATGCGGCTGATCGGGCCGCGCGGCGTCTATGGCCATCCGGTGCTGCCGGACTTCATGGTGTTCCTCGGCTATCCGGAGCTGCCCTGGTACTGGCTGGGCTTCGACCACTTCGCCTTCGCCATGCTGATGGTGCTGCTGGTGCCCGGCGTGCTGGCGCTCGTGCTGGGCTGGCTGTGCTTCCGCAGCCGCATCACCGGCGTCTACCTGTCGATCATCACGCAGGCGATGACCTATGCGCTGATGCTCGCCTTCTTCCGTAACGACATGGGCTTCGGCGGCAACAACGGCTTCACCGACTTCAAGGAACTGCTCGGCATGCCGCTTAACACCGCCGCGGCGCGCGCGACGCTGTTCTATGCGTCGCTGGCGACGCTGGTCGGCGCCTACCTGCTCTGCCTGTGGATGACCGGCACGAAGTATGGCCGCGTGCTGACCGCGATCCGCGATGCGGAGAACCGCGTGCGCTTCCTCGGCTACGACACCACCAGCCACAAGCTGTTCGCCTTCGTCGCCTCGGCGATGATGGCGGGACTCGCCGGTGCGCTCTATGTCCCGCAGGTCGGCATCATCAATCCCGGCGAGTTCAGCCCAGGCAATTCGATCGAGGCCGTCATCTGGGTCGCGGTCGGTGGGCGCGGCACGCTGGTCGGCGCGGTGCTCGGCGCCTTCAGCGTCAACGGCCTCAAGACCTGGCTGACCAGCGCGGCGCCGGATCTCTGGCTGTTCGTATTGGGCGGGTTGTTCGTGGCGGTGACGCTGTTCCTGCCGAAGGGTTTGATCGGTCTGCTGCAAGGGCGCGTGAAATGAAGGGGCGGCGGTTGTATCTCGACGGCGTCTCGGTCGTCTTCGACGGCTTCCGCGCGCTGAACAACCTCGCCCTCGTCGTCGAACCCGGCGAGATGCGCGCCGTCATCGGCCCGAACGGCGCGGGCAAGACGACGATGATGGACGTGATCACCGGCAAGACACGCCCGACCTCGGGCATCGTCAGCTTCGGCGATCTCGACCTGACGCGGATGGACGAGGCATCGATCGCCAATCTCGGCATCGGGCGGAAGTTCCAGAAGCCGACCGTCTTCGACGCGCTGACGGTGTTCGAGAACCTGGAACTCGCGCTCAAGGCACCGCGTGGGCCGGTCGCCTGCCTGCGCTGGATGCTGTCCGGCGCGGGCCGCACGCGCATCGAGGACGTGACGAACGAGATCGGATTGACCGAGCGATCCCACGACCGCGCCGGCATCCTGTCCCACGGCCAGAAGCAGTGGCTCGAGATCGGCATGATGCTGATGCAGGATCCCGACCTGATGCTGGTGGACGAGCCCGTCGCCGGCATGACGGATGCCGAGACGGAGCTCACCGCCAGGTTGCTTGCACGCATCGCCGGCAAGCACAGCGTCGTGGTGGTCGAGCACGACCTCGATTTCGTCCGCGCGCTGAACTGCCGCGTCACCGTGCTGCATGAAGGCACGCTGCTGTCGGAAGGCTCGATCGACCATGTGCAGAACGACCCGCGCGTGGTCGAAGTCTATCTGGGACGCTGACGCATGCTGACCGTGGCGAGCATCGATCTTTCCTATGGCGCCAGCCGCTGCCTGCGCGGCGTCTCCATGGTCGCCGAACCTGGCAAGGTCACCGCCGTGCTCGGGCGCAACGGCGTCGGCAAGTCCTCGCTGCTGCGCGCCATCATGGGGCTGGAACGCATCCAGTCCGGCAGCATCGCGTGGGAAGGGCGCGACATCTCGCGCCTCGCCCCGGCCGAGCGCGCCCGCGCCGGCATCGGCTACGTCCCGCAGGGCCGCGAGATCTTCCCCTTCCTGACCGTGCAGGAGAACATGGAGACCGCGCTCGCCGCCGCCCCGCGCGGATCGAACGTGCCGAGCGACATCTTCGACCTGTTCCCGATCCTGCGGCAGTTCCTCCGCCGGCGGGGCGGCGACCTGTCGGGCGGGCAGCAGCAGCAACTGGCGCTGGCGCGCGCGCTGTGCGCCAGGCCGCGGCTGCTGATCCTCGACGAACCGACCGAAGGCATCCAGCCTTCCGTCATCAAGGACATCGCCCGCGTCATCCGCCACTTGTCGCGCGACCGCGGCATGGCGATCGTGCTGGTCGAACAGTATTACGACTTCGCGCGCGAGCTTGCGGACCTGATCACTGTGATGGTGCGCGGGGAGGTGGTCTTGCAGGGCCCCGCCGACACCCTGTCGGAAGACGCTGTGCGCCCCCTGCTGACCGTGTAGCCAGTCTACGCCCGCTCCAGCACCCCGTGCTGCGCCAGCTTCTGGCAGAAGGCCAGCGCGTCGCCGCCTAGCTCGGCGGCGGTCGCGCCATCCTCCAGCGCCATCAGCCAATCGAGCTCACCGGCGGTCAGCTTCTCGACGCCGCCATACCAGCGCAAGGCCGCGCCGCCATTGTCGAAGGGCACCAGCGTGTGGTGCATCGACTCCGACAGGCGCAGGCGGTCGTCCGGGCCGGGCGGCGGCGTGTGCAGCGATCGCCCCGGCAGCGCCATGCGGTCGCGCGCCAGGCGGTCCAGCGCGGCCATGGTCAGCCGGTCGGCAATGTCCGGCCGGGCCAACGCCGCGAGCGCCGCCGCCAGGCGATCCCGCACCAGGGCCGCGCCCTCCGGCTCGGCGAGGCGCCAGGTCGGCATGGCGGCGCGCAAGGCGGGCTCCTCGCCTTCCAGGTCGGTGAGCAGGTTGCGCAGCATCTCCCCGAGGCCGGGTTCCATCAGCCCGATGGTGATGTGCAGCGACGGTTCGCCACCCTGCTGCACCGTTGCCTCGTGCATCACCCCGCGCGGCAGGTACAGCGCGTCGCCCGGCGCCATGACCAGCGCATGTGGCTCGCCTTCCGGCGTTGCGTTGTTGGCCCAGGGCGTGTGGCGCGTCGGTGCCGGAAAGGGGATGCCGTCCCACACCCGCCAGGCCTTGCGCCCCGACACCTGCATCACCAGCACGTCATGCGTGTCGAAATGCACGCGGAAGCCCTGCGCACCCGGCGGCGTCAGGTAGATGTTCGCCTGCACGCCGTGGAGGAATGCCTTCTCCAGCCCGCGGCAGAAGCGCGCCAGCGGCGGATGGATCTCATGGAACTGGGAAACGACGAGGCTCGCGCCGCCATCATGCAGGCCGAACAGGCGCGGCAGGTCCACGCGATCGCCGCCGTCCTCGATGTATTCGTCGATCGGCACCGCTGCGCTGCCCTTGCGCGCGCCATCGGCCATCGACACGCGCGGTGTGCGCGCCGCATCGGTGCGCAGGAAGGCATCCAGGTCGGCGACCGACAGCAGCCCGGCGAAGCGATCCGGATCGTTGCCCGGCATCAGCCGCCAGGCCGTGCCTTCGCGCATCGCCATGCCATCGTCCAGGGACAGCGTCCCGAAAGCCAGGGACCAGGCTTCTTCTGCCATAGTGGCGCTCATCGTGATCCTCGTCCGCGTCCGGCGGCATCGCGCGGATCGCTGTCTGAAAAGCCGGTGCGGGGCCGTCCGCGTCCGGCGCCGTCGCGCGGGTCGCTGTCAGAATACCCCGTGTGGGGGCGGCCTCGCCCGGCACCGTCGCGTGGGTCGCCGTCGGAATATCCGGTGCGAGGTCGTCCGCGCCCGGCGCCGTCGCGCGGGTCGCTGTCGGAATACCCGGTGCGCGGCCGTCCGCGCCCGGCGCCATCGCGTGGATCGCTATCGGACTGGCCGGTGTACGGCCGCCCGCGCCCGGCGCCGTCGCGCGGGTCGCTGTCGGAATACCCGGTGCGCGGCTGCGCCTCCGCCGCCATAGGCGCGAGGCCCGCCGTGCCGCCGACCATGAGCATGCGTCGCGACAGCCTGCCGCGACGTCTTTCCTCGTCCTCGGCCATGGCGCCGGCGCCCGTCAGCGCCAGCCGCGGCCGCGGCCGGCGGCGTCGCCCGGGTCGTTGTCGGTCACGCCGCGCCCGCGATAGCCACCGCGGCCGTTGCCTGGCCCGTCATTCGGGTCGGCATCGGTGATGCCGGTACCCCGGCGCTGCCGCCAGCCCGTGCCGTAGCCCGAAGGGTCGCCCGGATCGCCGTCGTTGATGCCGGTATAAGGCCGGCCGCGCGGCTGCGCGCGATAACCGCGGCCCTGGCCGGGCCCGTCGCTCGGGTCGTTGTCCGTCAGGCCCGTGCGCGGCGGGCCGCGATATCCGCCGCGTCCATAGCCCGGCCCGTCGCCGGGATCGGAATCCGTCAGGCCCGTGCGGTACTGCACCGGCGTCGCCTCCAACGCCTCGGCAGCCGGCGCGGCGGCCGCGACGGCGCTGCCCGCCGCAGCGATGCGGAGCACCAGCAGCCGGCGGCCCAGCGCCCGGCGCGGCGTCTCGCCGGCGGCATCCAACGCCTCGGTCGGTGGCGCGCCTTCCGCTGCCTCCGTCTTGCTCATGATCTTCCCTCTCCTTCCCCCATCCCCATCATCATGCCTGGCCGCCGTTCCGGGCAAGCAAGGTGAAGGGCGGCGGTGTGCGCCAGCGCACTACCAGCCGCGGCCGCGGCCGGGCGCGTCGCGTGGATCGCTGTCGGAGACCTGGCGGCGCATGCCGCCTCGGCCCTGGCCGGGGCCGTCATTCGGATCGGCGTCCGTGTAGCCGGTGCCGCGCCGGCCGCCGCCACGGCCATAGCCAGGCCCGTCGCTGGGATCGGCATCGCTGAAACCGGTGCGCCGGCGCGCCGGACTGTAGCCGCCGCGGCCCTGGCCCGGCCCATCCGCCGGATCGGCGTCGGTGTAGCCGGTGCGCACGCGATTGCCGCCACGGCCCTGGCCTGGCCCGTCATTCGGGTCCGCATCGGTCAGCCCGGTCTGATAGGGCTGCGGCGCATAGACTGGCGGTGCGACGACGCAGCCCGCCAAGGCCGGTGCGGCCGCGCCGATCACCGTCGCCTTGATCACCAACAGCCGGCGCCGCAACCGCGGCTGATCCCCATCACCATCCAAGACAGCATCCTCCCCAACCCCTCGGATGCCATTCTTCCGCAGCATGCCGCGTCGGGGCAATGCGCATCGGGCGCAAGGCGGCACCGCGCGGTAGCCGCGCGATCAGCGGCGCTTTCGGGAGCGGTTCGGGTCTGTCGGGAAGGTTCGGTCGGCGCGGTCGCCGGGTTGGTGTCGGTCCTTTCGTGCCGGGCTTCAGCGCCTGGGAGAGGTGTCGCTGTCGAAGGGGTCCGGGGCGCGTGCCGGGCGCGGCGACGCACCCGGCGTCGTGGTCGGGGCGGCGCGCTGGCTGCCCTGTTCGCAGCCTGCCAGCGGCAAGGCGGCCGCCGCAGCGGTCGATGCGGTCAGCAGCAGCAGCCGGCGTTGCAGGCGGGACGGGGTCACGGGGGCGGCATGGGCTGGCTCATAGTGCGAATGCGTCGCATTCGTGCATGACGTCGCCGCGCGCGCAAGGGGGCGTGCTTCGCGTTTGCGCCGCGCCCCCGGCCGTCGCATTCTCCCTCACGAGGAAATCACCGGACCGCACACCATGATCCATCGCCGCAGCCTTCTCGCCGCCACCGCCGCGACGGGCGCCCTGTCGCGCCCGGCCTTCGCGCAGCAGCGCTTCGCCAGCATCTTCATGTTCGTTCCCGCCGGCCCGGGTGGCGGCTGGGACGGCCTCGGCCGTGCCATCGAGCAGGCGGCCCGGCAGGAAGGCCTGGTCGGCACCTTCCAGTTCGAGAATGTCGGCGGCGCCGGCGGCACGGTGGGCTTGCCGCGCTTCCTGCAGCAGCGCCGCGGCCGGCCCGAGGCGTTGATGGTGGGCGGGTCGGTGATGGTCGGCGCCACGCTGACCAACAAGACGCCGGTGTCACTGCAGAACACGGTCGCGGTCGCCCGTATGACCGAGGAAGCGGGCGTGATCATCGTGCCGGCGGCCAGCCCCTACCAGAACATCGGCCAGCTCGCCGATGCGCTGAAGGCCAATCCGCGTTCGGTGTCCGTGGCCGGCGGCAGCGCCGGCGGGACCGACCACATCATCCTCGGCCTGATGCTGCAGAAGCTTGGCCGCCAGCCGCGCGAGGCCTCCTTTGTCGCCTTCCCCGGCGGCGGGCCGGCGCAGGCGGCGATCCTTGGCGGCCAGGTCGCCGCCGGCATCTCCGGCTGGTCGGAATTTTCCGAGCAGATCAAGGCCGGTCGCGTGCGCGCCCTGGCCACCACCGGTGAGCGCCGGCTCGATCCCGCGGTGCCGACGCTGAAGGAAAGCGGCCTCGACGTCGTCGCGACCAATTGGCGCGGCGTGTTCGGCGCCCCGGGCATCAACCCGACGCAGCGGCAGGCGCTGGTGGACCTGATGACCGCCATCCACGCGACCGAAGCCTGGCGGCGCATTCTCGCCGATCGTGGCTGGGAAGACGCCTTCCTCACCGGCGCGGCCTTCGACACCTTCCTCGAGCGGGACCGTGCCGAGACCGAGAGCGTGCTGAAAGACCTCGGCCTCGCCTGAGGGGCGGGGCCGCGCTGCGATGAAGCCCGGTGCGCTTCCCGACCTCGCGGTCGGCCTCGTGGTCACAGCGCTCGGGCTGCTGACCGCCTGGCTGACCTGGATCATCCCGCTGACCCCCGTCTATGCGGTGGTCGGGCCGAAGCTGGTGCCGGCGGTGATCGCCACGGCGCTGGTCGTGCTTGGGCTGCTGCTGACCGGCAGCGCCCTGCGCGGCGGATGGAGCGCCGACCTGCCCGAGGTGGCCGAGGCCGGGCCGCCCAACCTTGTCTCGCTGGCCTGGCTCGGCGGCGGGATGCTGCTGAACCTTGTGCTGATCGAACCGCTGGGCTTTTCGATCGGCGCGGCGGTGCAGTTCGTCTGCACCGCGCGCGCCTTTGGCAGCCGCGCGCCGTTGCGCGATGCGGTCATCGCGCTGATCGTCTCGCTCGGTGCCTTCTTCCTGTTCGTCGAGGCGCTGGGCGTGAACATCGGCGCTGGCGTGCTGGAAGGCGCCATCCTGCGGGCGCTGGGGCAAGACGTTCCATGACGCAGGTCTCCATTCGGCCCGATGCTCGGCATCGGGCCGGGAACGCAAAGCGCGGCCGCGCCCGGACCGTCATTCGCACCCAGTGCGCCAGTGCAGGGCGCGAAAGCCAAGCCGCACGGACGTGCGGCGCCCGGCGCCTGAGGACAAAGTAAAATGCGCGCCCTCCGCTTCGTCACGGTCGATGTCTTCACGGACCGGCGTTTCGGCGGCAATCAGCTCGCCGTGTTTCCGGACGCCCGCGGGCTTTCGGACGCGGAGATGCAGGCCCTCGCCGCCGAGTTCAATCTCAGCGAGACGACCTTCGTCCTGCCGCCCGACAATCCGCAGCACAGCGCGCGGGTGCGCATCTTCAACCGCGTCGCGGAGATGAGCTTCGCCGGCCATCCCAATGTCGGCACCGCCTTCGTGCTGGCGCGGGAGGATGAGGAAAGCCCCCGCGCCTACCGTTTCGAGGAACCTGCCGGCTTGGTGGAAGTGACGCTGCTGCGCGACGACGCCGGCCGGGTGCTGGGGGCTGAGGTCGCCGCGCCGCAACCGCTGCGTATCGGTGCGGAGCTGTCGGTCGCGACTGCGGCAGCCTGCGCAGGGATACCGGAAGCGGCGGTGCTGACGACGCGGCATGCCCCGACGCTCGCCGCCGATGGCGGCAACCACCGGCTGCTGACGGAGGTGACGCCCGAGGGCCTGACCGCCGCCACGCCCGATCTCGGCGCCTTCCGCCGCGCGGTCGAGGCGCATCCCGAACAGACGCGCGGCTTCCTCTCGCTCTACCTCTATTGCCGCGACGGCGCGGCGGTGCGCGCGCGCATGTTCTCGCCGCTGACCGGCACCTGGGAGGATTCGGCGACCGGCAGCGCGGCGACGCCACTCGCTGGCTTCCTGCTGCATCTCGATGGCGGGACGGAGGGGGCGTGGGACATCGCGCAGGGTGTGGAAATGGGCCGGCCCAGCCTGCTGCTGGCCCGCGCGCGCCGCATGCCCGAAGGCATCCGCGCACGCGTCGGCGGGCACTGCGTGCCGGTGCTGCGGGGCGAGGCGGTGCTGTGAGGCGTATGGGGATCGTTGGAGGGGCGCCGCCCCTCCGGGCCACCCCGCCAAAGGCCAGTGGCCTTTGGAATGCCGGTTTTTGGCGCCGCTCTCCCATGGGCAGCACCAATAAGAGGTTTCCAAAGGCCCTTGGGCCTTTGGTGGGGTGGCCCGGAGGGGCAAAGCCCCTTCGGTCTGCCCTTCCCCGCCATCCCACGTCACCTCACACGCAGGCCTGATCCATGGATTCCTTCTCCGGCCTCGCGCTTGGTTTCGGCAATGCCTTCTCGCTTGTGAATCTCGGTTGGGCGTTGCTCGGGTGCTTCCTTGGGACGGCCGTCGGCGTGCTGCCCGGGATCGGGCCGGCGCTGACCATCGCGCTGCTGCTGCCGATCACCTTCCAGGTCAGCGCGACCGGCGCCTTCATCCTGTTCTGCGGCGTCTTCTATGGCGCGATGTACGGCGGTTCGACCACCTCGATCCTGCTGAACACACCGGGCGAGAGCGGGTCGATCATCACCGCGCTCGAAGGGGCGAAGATGGCGCGCAACGGGCGCGCGGGACCGGCGCTGGCGACCTCGGCGGTCGGGTCCTTCGTCGCCGGCACCGTCGGCACGCTCGGCATCGCCTTCCTCGGTCCGATCATCGTGGAATGGGCGCTGGTGCTGGGGCCGGCGGAATATTTCGCTCTGATGGTGCTGTGCTTCGTCACCGTGTCAGCGGTGCTAGGAGCCTCGGCGCTGCGCGGGCTGACCTCGCTCGCCTTCGGGCTGATGCTGGGGCTGGTGGGCGTCGATCTGCAGACCGGGCAGCCGCGCCTGACCTTCGGCGTGCCGGAACTGCTCGACGGCGTAAACGTCGTGCTGGTCGCCGTCGCGCTGTTCGCGGTGGGCGAGGCGCTGCACATGGCCTGGCGCCACCACGAAGGAAAGATCGAGGTGCTCGAGGTCGGGCGGCTGATGCTGTCGAAGGAGGATTTGAAACGGTCCTTCTGGCCCTGGATGCGCGGCGCCGGGCTCGGCTTCCCCTTCGGCGTGCTGCCGGCCGGCGGCACGGAGATGCCGACCATGCTGTCCTATTACGCCGAACGCCGGCTGGCGAAGCCCCAATACCAGCACGAATTCGGCACCACCGGCGCCATCGAGGGCGTCGCCGGGCCGGAGGCCGCGAACAACGCGGCGGCGGCGGGCATCCTGGTGCCGATGCTCACCCTTGGCCTGCCGACCAGCGCGACGGCGGCGATCATGCTCTCCGCTTTCCAGTCCTACGGCATCAATCCCGGGCCGCTGCTGTTCACGCAGCAGGCGGAGCTGGTCTGGACGCTGATCGCATCGCTGTTCATCGCCAACGTCATGCTGGTGGTGCTGAACCTGCCGCTGGTCGGGCTGTGGGTGCGCATCCTCAAGATCCCGGTGCCGCAGCTCTATGGCGGCATCCTCGTCTTCGCCACCATCGGCACCTACGGCATCTCGAACAGCGTCATCGACCTGGTGATTCTCTATGCGCTGGGCGTGGTGGCGATGTTCATGCGGCGCTTCGACTTCCCGGTCGCACCCGTGGTCATCGGCATGATCCTTGGACCGATGGCCGAACAGGCGTTGCGGCAGGCGCTGACGATCAGCCAGGGCGATTGGACCACCTTCGTCACGCGGCCGGGCAGCGCGTTGATCCTGGCGCTGGCGGTCCTGGCGCTGGCCGGGCCGCGCCTCTACGGCGCCATCGCACGACGCGCCTGAGCGATGTTCTACGAACCGCGCAACGGCCACGGCCTACCGCATGATCCCTTCAAGGCGATCATCGCGCCACGGCCGATCGGCTGGATCTCGACGCTCGATGCGCAGGGGCGGGCGAACCTCGCGCCCTATTCCTTCTTCAACGCGGTGCATTCGCGCCCGCCGATGCTGATGTTCACCAGCGAGTCGATGAAGCACAGCGCGGCCAATGCGATCGCGAGCGGGGAGTTCGTGTTCAACCTCTGCACGCGCCCGCTGTTCGAGGCGATGAACATCTCCTCCGGCGCGCTCGCCGCGGGGGAGGACGAATTCGTCGCGGCGGGGCTGGAGGTAGCGCCGTCGCGCGTCGTGAAGGCGCCGCGCGTCGCCGCATCTCCCGCCGCGCTCGAATGCCGTGTCGTGCATTCGACGCAGTTCCACGACGTGGATGGGCGGGCGGTCGATGGGTGGATCATCATCGGCCAGGTGGTGGGCGTGCATATCGACGACGCCTTCATCCGCCATGGTCGCTTCGACACGGCGGCGGCGCAGCCGGTCGCGCGTTGCGGCTATCGCGACTACGCGACCGTGACCGAATTGTTCGAGGCGCTGCGCCCGACGGATGGCGGGGCCTTTGGGGCGGGGCAGCCGGATCGCTGAACCGACGGCCTACCCCCGCACCGGCCGCACCGTGGCCAGGATCGCCGCGCCGATCGCCAGGAACACCAGCACCGTCGCCATCCCCGCGCGCTGGCTGCCAGTGGCATGCGTCACCATCGCCAGCACCGCGGGCCCGCAGAATCCCGTGATCCGCCCCGACAGCGCGAACAGCCCGAAATGCGTGGCGATCTCGCCTTCCGGGGCCATGCGCGCCATCAGCGTGCGCGACGCCGCCTGCGCCGGCCCCATGAAGATGCCAAGCGCCATCGCCATGCCCCAGAACACGGCCTTGCTGTCGGTCAGCAGCAAGGCCGCGCCCAGCAGGATCATCGCGACCAGCGCGACCATCGCGGTGGGCTTCGAGCCCAGCCGATCCTCGATCAGCCCGAAGCCCGCGGCGCCAAGGCCCGCCGTGACGTTCAGCGCGATGCCGAAGAGCAGGATCTCCTCGAAATCCATGCCGTGGACGCCGGCGGCGAAGATGGCGCCGAAGGCGAACAGCGTGTTCAGCCCATCCGTGTAGAACAGCCGCGCGATCAGGAAGCGCAGCATGTCCGGTCGCTTCGGCAGGCCGCGCAGCAGCCCACGTGTCTCGGCGACGCAGGTCGTGACGGCCTGACCCATGGGCAGCCTTTGGTTTGGCGGATCGGGCACCATCAGCAGAACCGGCCAGCCGAACAGCAGCGTCCAGGCGCCGACAAGCAGCGCGGTGGCGCGCACATGCTCGGACGTCGCGCGATCCAGGCCGAACAGCGAGGGATTGGGCTGCACCAGCAGCACCAGCGCCACGCCAAGGCAGGCGAGCCCGCCCGCATAGCCCAGCCCCCAGGCGAGGCCCGAAACACGCCCGATCTGCGCGGGGGGTGCGACCTCCGGCAGCATGGAATTGTAGAAGACGGTGCCGAGCTCGAAGCCGATGGTCGCGATGCCGACGCAGACCAGCAGCCAGACTGTCCAGGACGGATCGGGTGCAGCGAACCACACCAGGGCGGTGAAGACCGCCGTGACCAGCGTGCAGGCCGCGAGCAGCGCGCGGCGATGCCCGCCGAGATCGGCGATGGCACCAAGCAGCGGCGACAGCAGGGCGACGCACAATGCGGCGGTCGTCTGCATCCAGCCCCATTGCGCCTGGCCGGTCGCGGCGTCCGGTGCCACGCCTTGGGTGAAATAGGCCGCGATGACGAAGGTCGAGACCACTGTCGGGAAGGCACTGTTCGCCCAGTCGAAGGACGCCCAGGCCAGGGCCTTGCGGTTCATCAGCGCGGGCCTGGCCCGCTACTCCACGGCCGTGACGGTGCCGGGTGCGGGCATCGACACGCGGGTGATCGCCCATTGCACGGAGGTCTCGCCCTCCTCCGCCACCAGCACGACCTGGGAGGACCGGCGCGGCTCGCCGCCGAGATACACACTGTCCTCCAGCGCGACGCGCGCGCCCTTGGCGCGGATCTTCCAGCCGATGCCGGATGGCAGGCGCAGCAGCGCGGCACTTTCGTCCTGCAGCAGCGATGCGACGACGCCGGGATGCAGGTGGAAGCGCAGCGAGAAGGCCGGCACGGCGACGTCGCCGGGGATCTCGACCATGTCCTCGCCACGCAGATCGTCACCGGATTCGGCGAGGTAGAGGCGCCGGCGATGCACCGCTCCGAAGGCGCGGCGCCAGCCGTCATGGCTCGCCTCCAGCCATTGCGCGCCGGCGGATTCATGGCGCGCGGTCTCGACCTGTTCGGGCCGGCGGCCGAGGCCTTCATGGCGCAGTTCCGACGAATTGGTGTCGGACAGCACCAGCGTCGAATGCGCTGCGGTGGCGCGCAGCGCGTCACGCCAGGCTTCCTCGGCGGCCGGCGCGGCGCCGCAATTCACGATCAGGCGGTCGCGGCCGACTGACATTTCGAAGGCCAGCGTCCCGGCATGGGCGAAGCGATCGGCGCCCGCCGGCAGCCCGCCATCGCCACCGGTGGTGGCACGCGCGGTAGGCGGCGCGCCGGTATCGGCGATGATCAGCGTGCGCCCCGCCTGGAGGCGCTGGAAGCCGGTCTCCGGCAGATCGAGCGGCGCCCGTCCGCGGGCCTGCCCCTGCGTCAGCACCAGGTCGAGCAGCGCCGAGCCTTCATCCCGCGTGCCGTTGAACAGCGCGAGCCCGCCATCGCCATGGCGGAACAGCCGCAGTGCCGGCGCGGCGCGATCCAGCACCGCGGCGAGGTGCGGCGGCGGTTCCATGCCCGCGCCGTGCAGCAGGTTGCGGATCTCGATCAGGTCCTGCAGCGCGACCAGCTGCATGGAGGGGGAGCGTTCGACATGTCCGCCATCGGGATGGAACTGGCGCTCGATCTCGGCGGGCAGGAAGCGGGCGGCGCGCTGGAGGTAGGCGTCCTCCTGCAAGGCGATCGCCGCGGCCATCGCGCCCTTCAGCGCGGCCAGCGCGCCGCGGTGCTCGGCCTCGGCCGGCAGGGCGGCGGACAGGTCGCGGGCATCCTGGGCCATGCGCGTCATCACCGCGCGGCGGAAGGCATCCTCGGAGGTCGCGGCGAAGAAATCCCAGTGGCCGAGCCAGGCGGACAGCCGGGCGCCGACGACTTCGGGCGCATCTGCGACGGCCTCGTCGGCCCCGCGCGCCAGCCAGTCGTCGGTCAGCGCCCTGGCATGCAACCGGGCGGCATCAGTGCCGAGCGCCCGCAGATCGCGCATCCAGGCGAAGCCATGCGCCGCTGCGCGCCAAGGCGCGGTGCCCGATGCGGTGTCCCAGCCTTCGGTGCCCGGCAGGCCGGGGCGCAGCATGCGGGAGGTGCCGAGCGTCTCGAACTCGCCGCGCAGCAGGCGGGCGCCGCGCGCGGGGTCACCGGGCCAAAGGTCGCGGAAGGCCCGCGCCGGTGCGTCCGGTACGCGGACAGGCTTCAGCCGCGCGAGCTTCTGGCGGGCCCCGCGCAGGATGCCGATCATGCCGGCGCCCCGCGGATCGCGGCGATGGCCGCGGCGTAGTCGGGTTGGCCGAACACGGCGGTTCCAGCGACCAGGCAATCGGCGCCGGCCGCGATGCAGGCCGGCGCGGTCTTCGCTGTCACCCCGCCATCGACCTGCAGGTGGATGGACCGGCCCGAGGCGTCGATCATCTGCCGCAGCGTGGCGATCTTCGACAATTGGCTCTCGATGAAGGATTGCCCCCCGAAGCCTGGATTGACGGACATGACCAGGATCAGGTCGGTCAGGTCGAGCACATGCACCACGGCATCGACCGGCGTCGCCGGGTTCAGCACCACGCCCGCCTTCTTGCCGAGTGCCCGGATGGTCTGCAGCGAGCGGTGCAGATGCGGCCCCGCTTCGGGGTGCAGGCTGATCAGGTCGGCGCCGGCCTCGGCGAAGGCGGCGAGGTAGGGGTCGGCCGGGGCGATCATCAGATGCACGTCGAAGGGCATCGTGCTGCGCTTGCGCAGCGCCTTCACCAGCACCGGACCGAAGGAGATGTTGGGCACGAAATGCCCATCCATGATGTCGAGGTGCAGCCAATCCGCGCCGGCGGCGGCGATGGCCTCGACCTCCTCGCCCAGGCGGGCGAAGTCGGCGGCGAGCAGGGAGGGGGCGATCAGTGGCACAGGCACGATTCCCTTGTAGCCGCGAGCGTTCCAGCGGGACAACTCAGGTCGAGTCGGTTCGCGCCGTCAAAGCCTCGTGCGCGGTGCCTTGCATACAGGCTGTGGCATGCATCACGCGGCCCCCCAATCGGCCCGAGGCTGCGCCTCGGGCCGGGAACGCACAGCGCGACCGCGCCCAGGCCGCCCGCGACCCCCAACGCACCAGTGCAGGGCGCGAAGGCAAGCCGCGCGGATGCGCGGCGCCCGCCGTTTGAGGGACAAAATCAGAGCGGCAACGCCGTGGTCGATTTCACCCGTTCCATCGCGAAGCGCGACGTCACCTTTCGCAGCGCCGGCACCTGGGCGGTCAACCGGCGGTAGAAGGTGTCGAAGGCCTGCATGTCCGGCACGACGACCCGCAGCAGGTAGTCCACATCGCCGCCGAGCCGCCAGCATTCCACGATCTCCGGCATCTTGCCGACGGTCGTGGCGAAGGATTCGATCCAGGGTGCCGAATGGTCGCCGGTCTCGATGGCGACGAAGACCGATACGCCAAGGCCGACCTTCTCGGGGTCGAGCAGCACGACCCGGCCGGTGATCACGCCCTCCTGCTCCATTCGGCGAATGCGCTTCCAGCAGGGGGTGGGGGTCAGCCCGACCTCCTTGGCGATATCGGCGAGGGACAGGGCGGCGTCGCGCTGGATCAGGCGGAGGATCGCGCGGTCGGTGTCGTCGGGCTCAAAACGGCGGCTCACGGGCAAGTCCTTGGCTGTATGATCATGGTTGGTAGTAGGAAAATCTTTTGCTTGCAAGATTCCCGGCCTTCCAGAGAAACGTGTTCCATCAATCAGCCGGAACGCCCGTCATGACGCGCCGCGACCTCCTCCTCCGATCCGCCTTGCTCGGCACTGCCGTGTCGCTGCCGCGCCTTGCCGCTGCGCAGCAGGCCGCAGTCTGGGCGCCGGACCGACCGCTGCGCGTCGTCATCCCGGTCGCGCCGGGCGGCAGCCTTGATATCCTCGGCCGGGTGCTGGCGCGCCATCTCACGACGCGGCTCGGTCAGGCGGTGGTGGCGGAAAACCATCCCGGCGCGGGCAGCAATCTCGCCTTCGAACTGGTCGCCCGCGCCCGGCCGGATGGGCTGACGCTGCTGGTGGGGTCCGACCCTCTGGCAATCAATCCGGCGCTTTACCCGCGCGTCGGCTTCGATCCGGTGCGGGACTTCGCCCCGGTGATCGAGGCAGTGCGTGCGCCGCAGGTGCTGGTGGTCAATCCGCGCTCGCCGGTGACGGATGTCGCAAGCTTCATCGACTGGGCAAAGGAACAGGAAGGCCGGCTGACCGTCGCTTCCCAGGGGAATGGGTCGATCGGCCACCTGGCCGGCGCGCTGTTCGCACAGCAGGCGGATCTGCGCTTCGTCCACGTTCCCTATCGCGGCGGCGGGCCTGCCGTGATCGACCTGATCGCGGGGCATGTGGAAGCGCTGTTCGTCACCCTGCCGGCCGCGATCGAGCACGTCCGCGGCGGCCGGCTGCGGGCCCTGGCGGTGACCGGGGCGGTGCGGTCCGCCGCCATCCCCGACGTCCCGACCGTCGCCGAGTCCGCCCTGCCGGGTTTCGACGTGGTCACCTGGCAGGGCATCCTCGTCCCTGCCCGCACGCCGCAGGCCGCGATCGACCGCCTCGCCACGGAACTCGCCGCGATACTGGCGTTGCCGGAGGTCGCCGACGACCTGGCGCGCCAGGGTTTCGCGGTGACGGCCGATGGCCCGGACCGCTTCGCCGCCCTGGTGCGGGCCGAATCCGAGCGCTGGCCGGCCCTCGTCCGCCGCACCGGCGCCCGGTCGGAGTAGGCAGGCCGCTGGACCAGGGACGACTCGCCGTGGTCAAACGCTCCGATGCCGTCACGACGCGCCGTGCTCTCGACCGCCGTGCTGGGCGCCTGCACCGCGCCGGATCCGGGCCGGGGCACTGCGTCGCTGTCGTCGGAATCGCTGCAGGTCGCCGCGGAATCCTGGCACACGGATCTCTGCCTTCCGGCCACGGCGATCCTGGCCGGCCCGCTTGCGCCGCTGGCGCGGGGCGCTCCGTCGGCGCGGATCTTCGCCTTCGGCTTCGGCCTCGAATCCTGGATGCGTGCCGCGCGGCCGGGATCGGGCGAGGCGCTGGCGGCGATCTCCGGCGGACCGGCGGTGGTGGCGGTGCGGGCATTGCCCGGACCACTGCCCCCGGGAACGGAGGAAGCCGTTTCGTTGCGCTTGCCCGCCGGGGGGCTCGCGGCCATCGCGGCCTTCATCGCGGGCCAGTTGTCGCCGCCCCTGCCGCCGGCATCGGGGGATGGCGCTTGGCTGCTGCTGCCCTCCACCCGGCGCTACAGCCTCGGCTTCACCTGCAACACCTGGGTCATGGCGGGTCTCGCCGCCGCGGGTCTGCCGGTGCCGGTCGCCGGCATGCGCTTCCGCGGGGAGACGATGGCCGCGCTTCAGGCCGAGGCGCGGCGCCAGGCCGTGCCGGGCTGAGCGCATGGGATTGCAGGGGTGGATTGCGAAGTTTGCGGTGCCTTCCGCCGGGCCGCCCCTGTAGGGGGAGCGCCCGCAAGGCCCTTTCCTGTGCGCAATGTCACGGATCGGTCGCCCCGAAGACCTTCATTTGCCCTGATTGGCGGGTTGAACACCCTCCCGAACGCGAATCGCCTCCGGAACCCGAGTTGATGCCCATTCGTCGCGAATTGCTGCTGCGCACCGCGCTGCTCCGCCAGCCGGACATGCCGCCCCTGCCGCCCCTGCGCGCCGTCGCGCAGCCGTCCCAACCCGTCCACGCGCCGCGCCGCGCGGCCAAGCCGGGCGCCCGCCGCCGGCCGGCCCGGCTGTCGGAAGGCGATACGACCGCGCGCTGATTACCGACCGATACGGCGCTGGGCTGGCGCCGCCCGGGCATCACCCCGCGCGGCGGAAGCGCGCCGCGAAGAACCCGTCCATCCCGCCGCGCGCACCCCATAGGTCGGGCCGCGTCCGCAGGCCGCCGCCGGGCGTAATCGCCTCCGGCAGGCCCTGCAATTCGGCCGGGGCGAAGGGGTCGTGCGCCAGCCCCAGCGCGGCGGCGCGGGCCAGATGCGCCTCGCCTTCCTCGGGCTGCAGCGAACAGGTGGCGAAGACGATCCGCCCGCCCGGCTTCAGCATGCGCGCAGCGGCCGCCAGCAGCCGGGCCTGAGCCTCGGCCGCCGCCGGCACGTCGCGCGGACGCTTGGCATGGGCCACGTCGGGGTGGCGGCGGATCGTTCCGGTCGCCGTGCAGGGGGCATCGAGCAGGATGGCGTCGAAGGGTTCGGCCGGCGTCCAGGCGGCGGCGTCTGCGCGGACGATCTCGGCCGGCAGGCGCAGCCGGGCGAGGTTCTCCGCCAGCCGGGCGACGCGGCCCGCGTCGCGCTCGACGGCCGTGACCACGGCTCCGGCGGCGGCAAGCTGCGCCGTCTTGCCGCCCGGCGCGGCGCAGAGGTCGGCGATGCGTTCCCCCGGCTGCGGCTTCAGCAGTAGCGCGGGCAGTGCGGCGGCGGCGTCCTGCACCCAGAAGCGGCCCTCGGCGAAGCCGGGCAGGTCGGTGACGCGGGTGCCGGCGGCGAAGCGCCAGGATCCGGTGGGCAGGATCTCCGCGCCTTCGGGCGGTGCTGCGCCCGGGGCGGCGGTCAGGTCGAGCGGGGCGGGGCCGCGATGGGCCTCGGCGATGGCGCGCACCGCCGGGCCATAGGCCGCGTGCCAGGCCGACCATAGCCATTGCGGCGTGTCGAGCCGCGGCGCGTCCAGCCCTTCGAGCGTGGCGGCCCCTTCGGTTGCGACCTTGCGCAGCACGGCGTTGACCAACCCGGCGAAGGCCTTGGGCGCGAGTGCGACGGCGGTGGCGACCGCGGCATGGGCCGGGGTGTCGAGCAGCAGCAGTTCCGCCGTGCCGATGCGCAGCGCGTGGCGCGCGGGCGGTGGCGGGTCGCGGCGCAGGAAGGGGGACAGCACCTCATCGATGCAGCCCAGCCGCCGCAGCACCATGGCCGCGATGCGGTGCGCCGCGGCGCGGTCGCGCGGGTCGAGCCGCTTCGGCAGATGTTCGAGCGCGTCCTCAAGCGGCTTGCGCTGTTCGAGGGTCGCGTCGAGCAGGTCGCGCGCGGCTTTGCGGGTCGGAAGTCCAGAAAGTGGTGCCAAGTTCTCGCGGGGTCCGGGGGGCGCGTACGCCCCACGGCGGGGGTGCGGGGGCGGCGCCCCCGCTTCATGGCACCGCAGCACGTTGCGTGCTAGACGCCCCGCGCGATGCGCGCTGCTGCCTTCCTCGACCGGCTGCCCGAGACGCGACGGCCGGCCTCATGGCTGGTGCTGTTGTGCCTGCTGTTGTGGCTGCCCGGCTTCTTCACGATCCCGGCCGGGGATCGCGACGAATCCCGCTTCGCCCAGGCCAGCCGCCAGATGGTCGAGACTGGCGACTATATCCGCATTCGCCTGGGCGAGGTCGAGCGCAACAAGAAGCCGGCCGGCATCCATTGGGCGCAGGCGGCGACGGTGCGTGCGCTGGAAGCCGTGGGCGTCCCGGCGCGTGGCGCGATCTGGGCGTATCGGCTGCCTTCGCTGGCGGGCGCGCTGATCGCGGTGCTGGCGACGTGCCTGCTGGGCCGTGCGCTGGTCGGGCGGCGGGCGGCCTTCATCGCCGCGGCGATGCTCGCGCCCTGCATGGTGCTGTTGGTCGAAACGCACATCGCCAAGACCGATGCCGCGCTGCTCGCGGCCATCACCGTCGCGATGGGCCTGATGGGCCGGGCCTATCTGTCGCCGCAGAATTTTACGGCAGGGCAGGCGGGGGCGTTCTGGGCGGTGCTCGGCGTCGGCATCCTGCTGAAGGGGCCGATCGCGCCGATGGTGCCGCTGCTGGCGGGGCTGACGCTCGGGGCGATGGACCGGCCGACGGGGTCGCCCTGGTGGAAGCCCTCGGCGCCGTGGTTCGGCGTGTTGCGCGCGGGCTGGGGCCTGCCACTGATGGTGTTGTGCGCCGCGCCTTGGTTCGTCGCCATCGGCATTGCCACCGAAGGCCGCTTCTTCACCGAGGCGCTCGGCGGCGACATGCTCGACAAGGTCTCCTCCGGTGAGGAAGCCCATTGGGGGCCGCCGGGGATGTATGCCGCGATCTTCGGTATCACGGCGTTCCCGTCGGCCTGGATCGTGCTGCGTTCCCTGCCGGGGTCCTGGGACGACCGGATGCAGGCGCCGGTGCGCTTCCTTCTGGCCTGGGCGGTGCCGACCTGGCTGTTGTTCGAGGCGGTGGCGACCAAGCTGCCGCACTACACCCTGCCCGCCTTCCCGGCGCTGATGCTGCTGGGCGCCCGCTGGGCGATGGACCCGCTGCGCGTCGCGCCACCGCGCTGGATCAACTGGCTGGCCGGCGCCGCGCTGGGCGGGGTGGCGATCGGATTGCCGCTGCTCGCGGGCTACGCCGTGTTCCGGGTGGAGGGGCGGATCGAGCCCTTCGCCATCCTCGGCCTTGCCGCCGGCATCTTCATGACCCGGGCGCTGCTGCGCATGGGCCGCCGCGCGCAATGGGGCCGCGCGGCGCTGGCCGGCGCGATCCTGGTGGTGCCGGTCTATGCCAGCGTGCTGGAAGGTGTGATCCCGCGGCTGCAGGCGGTGTGGCTGTCGCCGCGCCTGGCCGCGCAGGTCGCAACTGCCGCGCCCGGCCTGCCGGGGCGGGATTTCGGCGTGGTCGGGCATCACGAGCCGTCCCTGCAATTCGCCATGGGCGGCGACATTCGCCTGCTGCGGGACGGGGCCGCGGCGGCGGAATTCCTCGCCGGCGCGCCCGGCCGCATTGTGGCCGTGAATGACAGGCAGGAAGCGGCCTTCCGGCGTGACGCGGCGGAACGTGGCCTCGCCGTGCGGGAGCTCGGCACCGTCACCGGTCTGAACTATGTCCGCGGCCGTTGGGTCGCGATGTCCTTGTTCAAGGTGGATTGAATGTTCGCGTGGGTCACGGAAATGGTCGCCGCCGGCGGCCTGATGGGCGTCTTCGCGCTGATGGTGCTGGAGAACCTGTTCCCGCCCATTCCGTCCGAGCTGATCATGGCCGCGTCGGGCTTCGCCGCGGCGCGCGGCCAGATGTCGCTGGTCTGGCTGATCGTCTTCGCCGTGGCCGGGACATTGGCGGGCAACCTGTTCTGGTACGAGCTCGGCCGCTGGCTGGGGGTGGAGCGCTTCCGCCCGCTGGTGCAGCGCTTCGGCAAGTGGTTTGCCGTCGAGGAGGAAGACCTCGACCGCGCCACCGACATGCTGAAGCGCTGGGGGCCGTTTGCGATCTGCATCGGGCGGATGTTCCCCGGCGTGCGGACGCTGATCTCGGTGCCGGCCGGCATGGTCGCGATCCCGCGCGGCGTATTCTACCTTTGGACCGCGCTGGGGTCGGGCATCTGGCTGACCTTCCTCGCGCTCGCGGGCTATTTCCTCGAGGAACACTACGACAAGGTCGAGCACTGGGTGGAACCGCTCGCCTGGGTCGTGGTGGGTGCGGCGGTGGGCGGCTATGCGGTGCATCTCGCCTACGCCTTCCGCCGGGCGCGGCGGCGCCGGCAGCAGCAGCAGCAGGGCTGACGCGCCGAATCCACGCTTGACCTGCCGGGGCGCGGGCTGGCGTTAGTTGCGGAGCCGACCGGTTCCGGCCCCGGATTCCGGGGTCCCTGCGCCGGGGCAGGAGTCCGCCGCGCATGCCGAATGCCCCGCATGTCTTCTCGACCAGCGCACTGCCCGGCCGGCAGCAGCGGGACGCCTGGCGCGCCTGGTTCAATCCCGTCTTCGACCTGCGCTGGACCACTGAGGAGGCCGACAAGCCCTTCGAGGCGGAGAGCGTCACCTGGTCGGCCGGCGGCGCCGTCCTCAGCCGCGTCCGCGCGCCGAAGCTGCATTCCCTTCGCGACGCGCGGCACATCCGGCGCGCCCCCGCCGACCATTGGGTGATCGCGGTCGGCGCCAGCGAATCGCGCATCACCCTCCCCGAGGGCGAATTGCTTGTGCCCGCCGGCGCGCCGTTCCTCGTTTCGCTGGGTGAACCGGTCGAAAGCGAGCGGGATGCCGATGACCGGCTGCAGCTGTACCTTCCGCGCGACCGCTTCGCGGCACTTGCGCCCGAGCTCGACAAGGCGCGCGGCCAGGTGATCGAAGGGGCGCTCGGCCAGATGCTGGCGGAATATCTCCGGCTGCTGGAACGGTCCCTGCCCGCGCTGCGGCTGGATGACCGCCGCGGCCTTGGCGACGCGATCCAGGCGATGGTCGCCGCCTGCGTCGCGCCGACCGCGGCGCGCGTGTCGGAAGTGCGGGCGCAGCTCGACCTCACACGGCTGGAACGGGTGCGCCAGGCGATCCGCCGCCGGCTGCATTCGGCCACGCTGACGCCGGCATCGTTGTGCCGGGATGTCGGCATGTCGCGCTCCCAGCTCTATCGCCTGCTGGAAGGCGAGGGCGGGGTGATCCGCTACATCCAGCGCCACCGGCTGCGCGCCATCCATGCGGCCCTGGCGGACGGCGCGGATGGCCGGCCGATCGCCGCCATCGCCGAATCCTGCGGCTTCTACGAACCGTCCACCTTCAGCCGCACCTTCCGCCGCGAATTCGGCGCAACGCCGAGCGAGGTGCGCGCGGCGGCCCGCGCCGGTGCGCCGCCGGCCGATCCGTGGTCGCCGAGCATGAATGCCGATTTCGGCTCGCTCAGCGAATGCCTGCGGGCGTTCTGACGGGCGCCGCGCAGGCGTGCTGCCTCGGCGTGAGGGGCACGGCCCCTATTGCTGCCGCTGGGTCGGCCGCCGGCGGGGCGGCGGGGTGGTTCGTGCGGCGGGGCGGTGCGCCCTGTTGCTCGCCGGCGCCTGCCGGCCGCGCGCGGCCGGGCGTGCCGGGGGCGGCGGCGGTGGCCGGCGGATCAGGAAGCGCTGCTGCGCCGGGGGCATGATCATCCAACGGGCCTGCAGCGTCTCGTCGTCGTCCACCGGGTCGCCCATCCGCGCGAGGGCGGCGCGGGCGCGCCGCTTGTGTTCGTCGGACAGGTCGCTCCAGGCGATCGGGCCGGGGGCGTAGACGCGCTCCGGCTCCGGGTCCTCCGGCGCGGTGACGACCGGTGCCGGCGGTTGGGGCGCGGCGCAGGCGGACAGGCCGGCGAGCAGGGCAAGCAGCCCCGCACGTCGTCCGAAGCGGCCGGTCATGGCGTCAGCTCCACCATCACGGGGACATGGTCCGAAGCCTTCGGCCAGTCCCGCGCATCCTTGAAGACGATATGGCGGGACAATCCGCCGGCGAGGTCGGGGCTGACCCAGACATGGTCCAGTCGCCGCCCGCGATCCGACGCACGCCAATCGGCCGCGCGATAGGACCACCACGTGTAGAGTTTCTGGTCTTCCGGCACGAAATGGCGCAACGCGTCGTGCCAGCCGCCGGCACGTTGCCAGGCGGTCAGCGCATCCACCTCGACCGGGGTGTGCGAGACGACGTCGAGAAGCTGCTTGTGCGACCACACATCGTGTTCGAGCGGCGCGATGTTGAGGTCGCCGACCAGCACCGACCGCTTCGCCGGCCGCGCGGTGGACCAGGCGGTGCCCTCGGAGACGAAATCCAGCTTGTGGCCGAATTTCGGGTTCTTCTCCCGGTCGGGGATGTCGCCGCCGGCCGGGATGTAGAAATTGTGCAGCTCGATTGGCCCGCCGGGCGCGTCGATGCTGGCGCCGAGGTGCCGGCAGTCGCCCTTGCCGCACCAGTCGGGATCGTCGTCGCGCAGCAGGATCGGCCGCTTCGAGAGGATGGCCACGCCGTTGTAGCCCTTCATCCCGCGCACCAGGCGATGCGCGAAGCCGAGGGCCTCGACGCCATCATGCGGGAAGTGCTCGTCGGGGCACTTGGTTTCCTGCAGGCACAGCACGTCGGGTTCGAGCGTCGCCACGAGGTCGCTCAACAGCGGCAGCCGCAGCCGCACGCTGTTGATGTTCCAGGTGGCGATGCGCAGCGTGCCGCGCCCGGCGGCGGCCTTGCGGGGCATCAGACGATCTTCGTCTTCACCCCGCCCACGCCCTCGACGATGCCTTCCAGCACATCGCCCTTCACGACCGCCGCGACACCCTCCGGCGTGCCGGTCATGATCAGGTCGCCGGGGGCCAGTTCGACCAACTCGGACAGGTTCGCGATGACTTCCGGCACCGACCAGATCAGCTTGGACAGGTCGGAGGTCTGCACGACCTTGCCGTTCACCTTCAGCTCGATCTTGCCCTTGGACGGATCGATCCCGGCGGCCGGCACCAGCGCGCCCATCGGCGCCGACTTGTCGAAGCCCTTGCCCATGTCCCAGGGACGGCCGGTCTTCTTCGCCTCGTTCTGCAGGTCGCGGCGCGTCATATCCAGGCCGCAGCAATAGCCCCACACATGCTTCAGCGCGTCGGCCACCGCGATGTTCTTGCCGCCCACGCCGATGGCGACGACGAGTTCCATCTCATGGTGCAGCGACTTGCTCATCGGCGGATAGGGCATGTCGGCATCGTTGATGACGACCGCGTCAGCGGGCTTCGCGAAATAGAAGGGCGGCTCGCGCGTCGGATCGGAACCCATCTCGATGGCGTGTTCGGCATAGTTGCGCCCGACGCAGAAGATCCGGCGCACCGGGAACATGGCGTCGCTGCCCTTAACGGGAATCGCAGCGACCGGCGGCGGGGGCAGGACATAGGACACCATGCGGGCACGTCTCCGAGATCGAGAATGGGGTGGCAAACCTATACAGGCGGCCGGGGCGCGCCGGAAGCCGGGCTGGCCGCCATGCCCGAACTTAACATCTCACATGAAGATGATGGCCGAACCGTAAGTATTCGGGCGACACGTCGATCCGGACGGCCCAAAAAAGGAGCGCCCGGTCAGGGGGGTGACCGGGCGCCGTATTTTATTCCGATCGGAATGGTCGGGCGAGCCGGCAGGGGACACCGGAGCTCGACCCCCGGCATATTGCGTGCCGGTCAATGAACATTAGACCCGCACGCGCTTGAAGGCAAAAGGCAAATTCCGCGTCTTGCGTGATGCGCGTCACTTGCGCATCCGGACAGGTCATTCTGCCGCCTGCGCGATTGCCGCAAGATTGTTTCGCGCGGCGCGGTGCTCCGCGCAGGCCTGCCCGAAGGCGAGGAAGATCGCGCGGCTGTCGGCGTCGTGCTCCCAATCGTATTCCGGGTGCCACTGCACGCCGATGGCAAAAGCGGTGGCGCCGTCCACGCGCACGGCCTCGACCGTGCCGTCCGGGGCCCAGGCCTCGGCCACCAGGCGCGGCGCGAGGCGCTGGACGCCCTGGTTGTGCAGCGAATTCACGGCAAGCCGGCCGGCACCGCGCGAGGCAGGCGTCAGCACCCGGGCCAGCGCGCCCTCCGTCTCGATCCGCACGCCATGCGCCTTGCCCGTCCGCACGCGCGGGATGGGCTGGTCCGACGGCGTCGAATGGTCCATCCGCCCCGGCAGGTCCTGGATGCGCTGGTCGAGGCTGCCGCCCAGCGCGACATTGAGTTCCTGCATGCCGCGGCAGATGGCCAGCAGCGGTACGCCATGGTCGATGGCCGCGCGGATCAGCGGCAGGGTGGTGGCGTCGCGGTGGTGGTCCTCGGGCGTGCCGTCGGCATGGGCGGGGCCGTCATAATGGCCGGGCCAGACATTCGACCGGCTGCCGGTGAGGATCAGCCCGTCGAGATGCGGCAGCAGTTCACCCGACAGGTCCTCGCCGGCGGCGGGCAGCAGCACGGGGGTCCCGCGCGCCGGGCCGCGCACAACGCGGATGTAGCTGTCGGAGGCGGCGTGGTTCGGCGTGCCGAAGATGCCGAAGGGTTTCTGGCAGCAGGAGATGCCGATCAGCGGTCTCATGGAACGGCAGACTCCCGCGATGCGGTGTCAGGATCAAGGCATTCCGTGACGTTTTCGCCAAAGCCTGTGCAGCGTTGCATGCGCGCCATGCAGTGGGCGCGAGGCGCTGCACAGGATCTGGTCGGCGGCGTCAGTTCCTTCCGCCCTGCGGCGCGCCCATGCCGCCCGGCTCGAAGAAGCGCGGATCGTTGAACTGGAACAGCGCGGCCGGCAGGCGCATCCCGGTCTCGACGCGGAACAGGCTGACACGCGTCTCGCGTCGCTGCGGATCGACGATCGCCCATTGCCGCAATTCCATCGGCTCCGGGTTGAACACCAGGGTCAGGCGGCCTTCGCCCGGCTCGCGCGTGCGGTACATCGTCACGCGCAGGAATCCGCCGGAGCGTTCGATGCCGGTGACGGTGACATCGCCGGACAGCCGCACCTGCTCGCGCAGCAGGATGCCGAGCGGCGTCTGGCTGATCAGCAGCGTCGTCGGCGCCCGCAGCTCGCGGTCATACATCAGGAACTGTCCGGCATAGGCGACCAGCAGCAGCGGCTCTGGCGGGTCGTATTCGAAGCGCATCCGCCCGGGGCGCGAGATCCAGGCAGTGCCCTCCGCCGCCGCGCCATTCTGCGCGATCTGCAGGAAGCGGGCGCGCAGCGTCGTCAGGCCGTTCAGATAGGCCTCGACCCGCGCGAGGTCGGCGCGGTCCCGCTCGGTCAGCGCCGCGGCGTCCGCGCCGGGCGGTGCCGGGGCGCGTTGCGCCAGCGCGGGCGTGGCGAGCAGGGCGGGGGAGAGGAGCAGCAGGCGACGATTCATGGCGGTGGATGTGGCCTGTTCGCGGCGCTGTTGGAACCCCCCGCGATACTTGCCGGGGAATGGGCCGGCGCCGCTGCCGGCACCGGCCATCCCAGGCCGCCGTTCAGCGCGGCGCGGTCTGGCGCGGGGGCGCCGCCCCCGGCATGCCCTGCGGCACCTGCATGCTCTGGTAACCCTCGGGGCGGCGGAACTGCGCCGGATCCTGCGGGCCATAGGCGACGCGGACCGCTTCCATCCGGCCCTGCTGGCCCTGGGCGGTGCCCTGCGCGCGCAGCATCACGCCATCGGCGGTGATGCAGGCCTCGCCCGACTGCGTCTGGCCTTCATAGCGCCAGACGGTGCAGTCGGTGCCGGCGATCTTCTCGGTGCCGCCGCGCGTGAAGCGGGCGTTCTCCATCTCGCGCTGGATGCCGGCGGCCTGCTGCATCGGCACGTCCATGATGGTCCGCATCGCCTCCATCACCATGAAGCCGCGCTGGTTCTGGTGGTCGGCGACCATGTAGCCCATGCCGCCCGGCATGTTCATCCGCAGCAGCTTCTGCGCCGCCAGCCATTGCATGGTCAGTTCGGCGCCCTGGCCCTGGCCGGAGACGGCGTAGGTCACGGCGACATCGCGGGTCGGGTAGATCTGCGGGCGGTCCTGCGCCTGCGCGGCGAGGGGCAGGGCGGCGATCATGGCGGCGGCGAGAGTGGTGCGCATGGTTGGTCTCCTTCGCGGACAGTCTGGCCCGACGAATGTGGCGGCGGGATGAAGCGGTTCGCAGGCCGCGACGCGGCCGGCCGGCGTGGAGATTCGCGCCCACCGGCGCAACGCCCGCTCGAATCCCACGTTGCATCCTCGCAGTGACCGGAGGAGTAGCACCATGATCCGCAAAATCCCCGCGCTCATCGCGCTCGCCGCCGGCCTCGGCCTGGCCGCCTGCGGCAATTCGCCGGGCGAGCGCGCCGTCACCGGCGGCCTGCTCGGGGCGGGCACGGGGGCGGCGATCGGCTCCTTCTCCGGCAATGCCGGGACCGGCGCACTGATCGGTGGGGCCGTTGGCGCGGTCGGCGGCGCGGCGACGGCGCCCGGGGTGCTGCGCTGATCGCAGGCGGATAGCCGACCGAACCAGGGCGGTGCGCAGGACGCGCACCGCCTTTTCTTCGTGCCCACGTCAAGAGGGCGACTGCCGCGCGTCAGGCCTCGATGCCCACGAAAACGCCGCCCGAAGGGTGGCCCTTCGGGCGGCGCATGTCGGTAGCGGCATCAGCCGCGCGCGGCGTAGCTCACCACCGGGCGGGCCTGCAGGCTTTCCTTCGTCGCGCCGGTGAGCATCCAGCGCGAATCGGCCTCCGCGAAGCGCAACTCGGACAGCGGCACCGCCACCAGCCGCGACCCGATGCCGAGGAAGCCGCCGACCGACACCACCGCGACCGGCGCGGTGCCGTCACGCTGGATGATCAGGTCCTCGACCTCGCCGATCGACTGACCTTGGTCGTTGTAGATGTTCGCGCCGATGATCTTGCTGGCGCGGTTGCTCGGCCGGACCTCCTGCGTCGAGGCCGGGCGCGCCGGCTGCGGCGTGGCCGAACCGGTCGCCGAGGTCACGGCCTGCCCGGCGCGTTCGACCGCGCGGCCGGCCGCGGTGCCGGGCGGGTTGTTGCCGGTGCCGTCGGGGCTGGTCGGCTGGCCGGTCGCACGATCCACCGCGCGGCCCACGGCCGTGGAGGGCGGGTTGCCCGGCTGGCCGTCCGGCACGGTGCGCTGCCCCGTGGCGCGGTCGATGGTGCGGCCCACCGCGTCCGAGGGCGGGTTCGCCGCCGTCCCGTCGCGCGCTTGCGACAGAGCGAGCGCCGGCGTCAGCGCGATCGCGGCGGCGAGCGCGGCGGGGAGCATGCTGTTGGTCTTCGTCATGGCGTCTTCTCCTGCGAAGTGAAGCCGGCGGGTTGCCGGGGTGCGGGGAGAACGCCACCCGGCGGGCATGGTTGACGCACGTTCCTGCGAGGGGCGTGCAACCGAACCCGCGCCCTGCCGTTTTCATGTCGGTGACCGAGGACATGGAGATCGGCGATGTTTCGAATCTTCACCCTGCCCGTGCCGGTGCGGACCACCCATGGGCGCTGCCTGGCACGCTTCGGCATCGAGCCGGAGCGCGCCGGTGATCCGTGGTGGGTGATCTATCGCGATTCCAGCGGGCGTTGGCTGACCGCGATGGTGGCGGATCCGGCGATGGCCTGACGGCCCTGGCCGCCCTGCGGCCGGGTGCGGGATGTGTTCCTGCGACACCTGTCGCGCATCGACCCACGGGCCGTGGCGCGCGCTGCTCAGCCGGGCTCGGCTGATCGCTGCGCGCCGCCCATTAGCGCCGCTTCAGCCAGGCCGACACCGCCTCGGCCGTCACCGCCCCGATCAATGGCGCCGATCCGCCGCGCATGGCCAGCGCCAGCGCGTCGCGCACGGGGTCGCGCGTTAGCACGGCCGACAACATGGTCTCGCGCAATGCGCGCGCCTCCTCCGCGACAGGATCCGCGCGACGGCGGGCCAGCAGCGCCAGCGTCCCGGCGATCGCCAGATCGACCGCCGCCACGATCGCCGCTGCGACCGGCATGCCGTAGTCGAGGCTGAGTTGCGCGACGGCGGCGACATGCGCCGTCGCCAGCGCCGCCGCACCGAACGTCGCCGCGGCGGCGATCCAGCCGGCCCGGCGCGCGGTGCCGCTCACCTCCCGTCGCAGGCGGATGCCTTCCGCCTGCGCCGCCACGCCGAGCATCTGGAGCAGATGCATGGCGGCTACCGCCGGATCAGCAGGCCGACAGCGAGGCCGGCGAGCGCGGCCGCCCCGACCGCGACGAAGGGCTGAGCGCGCACGGTGCCGGCGAAGTGGTCGGATTGACGCTTGACGGTGTCGGCCGCGCCGTGGGCCAGGGCCTCGGCGTGCTCGGCGACGGCAGACAGCGTGGGATTGACGCGCTCGGCCATCAGCGCTTCGACCTTCGCGCGCAGCGCGGCGATCTCGCTCTGGGCCGCGTCCTGCACGTCGTCGCTGATGCGGTTGCTGGCATTTGCCATGATGGATCTCCTTTCATCGTCCTTGGCGGCATAACGACCGCGCGGCGCCGGGGTTGCACGGCGATGAAACCCGCGAAGCCACGGGGCGTTCGCCATCCGTCGCAACGCGGGAACCGTCCATGCCATCCGAAACGCACGAACCGGCGCAGCCGCCGGGCACCGGCCCCGATCCGCTGTGGCTGATCGCCGCGCTGATGGTGCTGGCGGCCCTGCATCTCGGCCGCGACGTGTTCATCCCCATGGCGCTCGCGCTGCTGCTGTCGGTCGTGCTGATACCGCCGGCGCGCGCGCTGCAGCACATGGGCCTGCCACGGCCGTTGACGGTCACGCTGCTGTTGCTGCTCGCCCTGTCGGCGATCGGCGCGACGATGCTGCTGGTGGCGTCGCAGGTGCTCGCGCTCGCCGCCGACCTGCCGGGCTGGGAGACCAACCTGCGCGCCCGGCTGCGCACGCTGTCCGAGGGGTCTGGCGTGCTTGACCGCGCCGCCGGCACGCTGCGCCGCCTGGCCGAGGAACTCGGCGGCGGCACCAGCACCTTCGCGCCGCCCGCCACCGCCAGCGCGACCACGACCGGCGGCGGCACGCTCGAGACGCTTCTCAACATGGCGGCCTATGTGGCCGCCCCGGCGGCATCGCTTGCGGTGGCGCTGCTGCTGATGGCGTATCTGCTGATGCAGCGGGAGGATGTGCGCGACCGCTTCCTCCGCCTCGCCGGCATGCAGGACCTCCACCGCACGACCCGCGCCATGGCGGACGCGACCGAGCGTGTCGGGCGCTACCTGTTGATGCAGATGCTGCTCAATGCGGTGTTCGGCTTCGGCATGGGCCTCGGCCTCGCGCTGATCGGCGTGCCCAACGCGCCGCTGTGGGGCGTGCTCGCCTTCGTGCTGCGCTTCGTGCCCTTCCTGGGCGCCTGGATCGCGATGACGCTGCCGCTGGTGGTCGCCTTCGCGACCGGGCAGGGATGGGCCGAACCGCTGCTCGTGCTGCTGCTGTTCGCCGTCGTCGATGGCGTGGTGACGCATGTCCTCGAGCCGATGATCTATGGCCGCACCACCGGCATCTCACCACTCGCGCTGCTCGTGTCCTCGGCGGTGTGGACGGTGCTGTGGGGGCCGATCGGGCTGCTGCTGGCGCCGCCGATCACCGCCTGCCTCGCCATCCTCGGCCGTCACGTCCCGGCCTTCGGCTTCCTCGAGATCCTGCTCGGCGACGGGGAGGCGCTGCCGGTGCCGCTGCGCTTCTACCAGCGCTACCTCGCCGAGGATGCCGAGGGCGCGTTGCAGATCGCCGAGGAGCATGCCGAGGCCGAGGGCACCGCCGCGACGCTGCGCGACCTCGTTCTGCCGGCGATCGCGGCGCTCGCCGCCGACCGTGCCGCGGGGGCCCTGTCGGTGCCGGCGGCGGGACGCTTGGCGAGGGACCTGGCCGCGCTGGCGACGACGCTGGTCGCCGAGGTGGAGGTATCGCCGCAGGCCGCCGCCGTCCGCGCCGTTCCACTTGCCGGGCCGGCGGATCGCGCCCTGGCTGCGACGGCCGCCGCCGCGGCGCGGCTGCGCGGCTGGCGCGCGGCGACGGAGGGCGAGCCGGTCGCGGTGACGATCCTGTGCCTCGCGCAGCCGGTCTCCGCGCCACGGCTGCGGCGCGCACGGGCCGAGGCATCGCGTGATGCGGGCAGCGTGATCGGCTTCGCGCTTGAGGAGGCGGCGGCGGCGCAACTCGGGGCTTCCATAGCCCCGGTGCCTGTCGCGCGTGGGCTGGAGGCGGTGATGCAGCGGCTCGGCACGCCCCCCGCGGCACCACAGGCGGCGACGGCGGAGAGCGAGGACGAACGGCCGCTGGATCTCGGCGCCGCCGCGCCGGCGTGACGGTGGCCGCGGTGCGCCGCGGTCCTGCACGGTTCCGCTTGCCAGCCCGCCCGCATCGCGGGATGCCTAGCTATGATCAGCCCCGACCCGCGCCGCTTCGCGCCCTCCGCCGCACGCAACCGCGACCCGATCCTGGATGCCATGCGCCATCACCTGCCGGCCGCCGGCCTGGTGTTGGAAGTGGCGAGCGGCAGTGGCGAGCACGCCGTCCACTTCGCCGCCGCCCTGCCCGGGCTGACCTTCCAGCCGAGCGACCCGGAGGCCGCGGCGCGCGCCAGCATCGACGCCTGGGCCGCGCGCTCGGGCCTGCCCAACATCCGTCCGGCGCTCGCGATCGATGCCGCGGTGCCGGGTTGGCCGGTCACGACGGCCGATGTGGTGGTCTGCATCAACATGATCCACATCGCGCCCTGCGCGGCGGCCGAGGGCCTGATGCGCGGCGCCGTGGCCATCCTGCCGCCGGGTGGGCCGCTGATCCTCTATGGACCTTACCGGCGCGGCGGCGCGCATACCGCGCCGTCCAATGCGGCCTTCGACGCTGATCTGCGCGCGCGCAACCCGTCCTGGGGCGTGCGCGACATCGAGGCCGTCGCCGCATTCGCCGCCGCGCAGGGCTTCGGGCTGCCAGACGTCACAGAGATGCCGGCGAACAACCTGACTGTCGTGTTCCGGCGCCTGTGACGGTGGGGCGCGGCACCTTGCACGATGCCGCGGCGCTGCTGCGCGCGCGGTCGGGGCTTCCGGTGCTGGCGCTGCTGATGCTGGGCTGCGGGGTCGCCTCGGCGGCGCTGGGCGCGGACCGTGGCTGGGACGCGCAGAACTACCACGTCTATGCGCCCTGGCGGCTGTTCGTGCCGCGTCCGCTCGACGGGCTGGCGGCAGGCATGCAGGGCTTCCACAATCCGTTGCCCGACATTCCGTTCGCCCTGCTGCTGTGGCGGCTGAACGACTGGCCGCACGTCGTGGCCTTCCTGATGGGGCTGCCGGCTGGTGCCGTGCTCTGGGTGGTCTGGCGCTGCGCGCGGCATGTGCTGGCCGCCGCTCCGGCGGTCGAGCCGCTTGCAGTGCTCGCGACCATCGGCGCGGCGGGTGGCGCGGTGTTCCGCAGCCAGGTTGGCACCAGCTCGGGCGATGCCGTCACCGGCGGGCTGGTGCTGCTGGGTGTGCTCGCGCTGCTGCGCCCGGACGGCGGGCGACCGGCGCGCGCGGCGTTCCTCGCCGGGCTGGCCTGCGGGGCGGCGATCGGGCTGAAGCTGACCAATGCGCCCTACGCGCCGGCCATCGCGGCAATGATCGTCGCAACGCTGGGCTGGAAGCGCCGACTGCCGGTGGCGCTGGCGGCCTGCGCCCTGGGTGGGTTGGCCGGTATCCTGGCCACCGGCGGCTGGTGGGCGGCGCATCTGATGGCGCAGACGGGCAACCCGGTCTTCCCCTATTTCAACGAGGTGTTCGCCGCCGGGGAAGGCATTCCGCGGGCCGGGCGCGACCTGCAATTCATGCCCGCGACGTTGACCGAGGCGCTGATCCGCCCCTTCCTCTGGGCCGTATCCGACCTGCCGCGCGTGACCGAGGAACGCATGCGCGACCCGCGCGTCGCGGCGGGCCTGCTGGCCGCGATCGTGCTGCCCTTCCTGCGAGGCGCGCCGGCGCGCCCTGCGGCGCTGCCGGTCGCCGCCTTCGTCTTGGTCGCCTATGCGATCTGGCTGCCGCTGTTCTCGATCTACCGCTACGCCTTCGTCATCGAGGCGCTGGCTCCCGCCCTGCTGATCGCGGCGCTGACCGCGCTGCCGCTGCGCATCGCAGCCACGGGCGCGGCGGTTGCGGTGCTAGCGGCCTTCGCATTCACCAAGCCGGTGCCGGCGCTGCGCGCGCCAATGGCCGAGCGGTATCTCGTGGTCGACTGGCCCGCGCTGGCGCCCGGGGCGGCCGTGCTCGGCACCAGCAAGCCGACGGCCTTCCTGGCGGTTGGCTTGCCGCCGGATATCGGTTTGTGGAGCCTGACCGGCCTTGCCGAGGTCGGCGGCCCGCGCAACCGCGCCGCGTTTACGGCGCTGCTGGCGGGGCCGGCGCCGCTCTATGCCGTGGCGCCCGGGGATGGGCAGGGGCTTGGGCTGCTGGCGGATCATGGGTTGTCGCCGATCACCGAGGATTGCCGGCGCATCTGCACCAACTGGTCCCCGGCGGGCGTCGGGCCGCTGGTCTGCCCGCTGCGCCGCGAAGGCCGTGCCGAGATGCCGTCACCGCTGCGCCATGCCGGCGCGGCGCGCCACTTGTGCGAGGCCGCCGGTCCCGGCTTCCGCAGCGCCGGCCGGCGCGGGCTGCGGGTGGATGGCGAGGCACTGCTTGATTTCGGCGCCGACTGTCGGGTTGGGGAAGTCACCGCGCCGGGCTTGGCGCGCCTCGATGCCGTACCGCCGGCGCAGCCCCTGGAGGGGAGCCGCTTCCGTTTCACCCTGCCTGAGGATGGCGTGGTGCGCCTGCGCGGCGACGCGGTGCTGGCCGAAGCCGCCTGCATCAGGCAGTGATGCCTATGGGTTTCGGCGGGCGCATGGCAATGGCGGCAATCGACGGCAAGGCGAAGGGGGCAGGGGCGCGGCGACGCGTCGCGGTGCTGATCCCCTGCTTCAACGAGGACGTGGCGGTGCCCGGCGTGATCGCTGCCTTCCGCGCGGCGCTGCCGGACGCGACCGTCTATGTCTACGACAACAATTCGACCGACCGCACGCGGGAGGTCGCGGCGGCGGCCGGCGCCGTGGTGCGGACCGAGGCGTTGCAGGGCAAGGGCAATGTCGTCCGCCGCATGTTCGCCGACATCGAGGCCGAGGCCTATGTCCTGGTCGATGGCGACGACACCTACGACGCCGCCGCTGCGCCGGAGATGGTGCGCCTGCTGCTGGCGGACCGGCTGGACATGGTGACCGCCGTGCGCGTGACGGAAGAAGATGCCGGCCGCGCCTATCGTCCCGGCCATCGCTTCGGCAACCGTCTGCTGACAGGCATGGTGCGGCGCATCTTCGGCGACCGGATAACCGACATGCTGTCGGGCTACCGCGTCTTCTCGCGCCGCTTCGTGAAGTCGTTCCCGGCCCTCGCCTCAGGCTTCGAGACGGAGACGGAATTCACCGTCCATGCGCTGGAACTGCGCTTGCCGGTCGGCGAGGTCCGCACCCGCTACAAGGAGCGCCCGGTCGGGTCGGTCAGCAAGCTGAACACTTGGCGGGACGGCATCCGCATCCTGCGCACCATCCTGCTGCTGGTACAGCGGGAGAGGCCGCTCGCCTTCTTCGCCGGGACGGGGGCGGCGCTGATGGCGCTGGCGGTCATTCTCGCGGTGCCGCTGCTGGCGACCTATGTCGAGACCGGGCTGGTGCCGCGCTTCCCGACGGCCATGTTGGCGACGGGACTCGCGATCCTCGCCTCACTGTCCGCGGTCTGCGGGCTGATCCTGGATACGGTGTCGCGCGGGCGGCTGGAGACGCGGGTGCTGGCCTATCTCGCCATTCCGGCACCGCGGGGGGATGAGGACGAGGGCTGACGTCCTACGCCCCCAGCAACCGCGACAGCGCGCGCGCTTCGTCCACCACCGCCGGGGCGATCGCTTCCGCTTCCGCCGCGCCGAGGCGCAGCACCGGGCCGGAGATGCCAAGAGCGCCAAGCATCCGTCCCGCCCGGCCGAAGACGGGGGCGGCGACCGCCGCGATCTCGGGGTCGCGCTGGCCGATCGATATGGCGAACCCCGCCTTGCGCACCGCCTCGTGGATCGGCAGCGCGCCATCGGTGAAGGCCATCAGCACATGCCCGCTGGCGCCGCGGTCGAGCGGCATCGCCGCCCCTTCCTCGATATGCAGCCGGATCGGGCGCGGGGATGCCTCACGGAACAGGCAGATTCGGCGGTCGCCGTCGCGCACGTAGAAGCCGGCCGTCTCTCCGGTGCGTGCCACCAGCCGCGCGAGCGCCGGCCGGATCTGGTCGGCCAGGTCATAGGCGGCGCGATACAGCCCGCCGAGCCGGAACGGCGTCGGCCCCAGCCGGTAGCCGCCATCGGCGCTGCGCGCGAGATAGCCGAAACGGATCAGCGATCCCGCGAGGCGCAACGCCGTGCTTGGGTACAGGCCGGCGCGGGCGGCCAGTTCCGCCAGGGTCAGGGTCTTGGCGCCATCGGCGAAGGCTTCAAGCAGGGCGAGGGCACGTTCCACCGCCTCGACCCGCTGCTCGGCGGCGGGGGCTGCGATGCGGGCGGGGCGGCCGCGTCGGCGGGCGGGCACTTCCGGGTTGACATCGGGGCTGCTCATCAGGATTATTCTTTCCAACAGAATTCAATTCTGTGCAACAGAATTAATTGTGCCGGTAGCGAGCCGGCCAGAGGAGACGGCGATGAGCGACCTGCCGCGCAGCGTGCGGATTGCCGAGGAAGGTCCGCGCGAGGGCTTCCAGATTGCGACCACCCCAGTGCCAACCGCCGACAAGATCGCGTTGATCGACGCGCTGTCGGCGACCGGCGTCGCACGGTTGCAGGTCGCGTCCTTCGTCAGCCCCAAGCGCGTGCCTGGCTGGGCCGATGCCGATGCTGTGGTGGCGGGTTTCACGCCCCGGCCGGGCGTTGCCTACACCGCACTGTGGTTCAATCCGCAGGGCCTGCAGCGCGCGCTGGGCTTCAAGGACCGCCTGTCGATCAGCGGTTCCATCACCGTGGCCGCGTCCGAGGCCTTCTCGCTGCGCAACCTCAACCGCGACCGTGCCGGGCAGCTTGCCGCAATGCGCGAGAACATCGCCGAGCACCAGGCGGCCGGCGTGCCGGTCACACGTGCTTCCGTCCAGGCCGCCTTCGGCTGCAACTTCCAGGGCGAGGTGACGGTGGCCCAGGCCATCGCCGCGGTGGCCGACGTCATGACGCTCGCTGCCGAGACGGGTTGCGCGATCGAGCGCATCTCGCTCGCCGACACCATGGGCTGGGCCAACCCGCTGCATATCGAGCGCGTGGTTGGCGAGGTGCGGTCGCGCTGGCCGGATCAGGCGATCAGCCTGCACCTGCACGACACGCGCGGCCTCGGCATCGCCAATGCGCTGGCCGGGCTGCGCATGGGCGTCGCGGAATTCGACGCGGCGGTGGGCGGCGCGGGCGGCTGCCCCTTCGCGGGCCATCCCGGCGCGCCGGGGAACATCGCGACGGAGGAGCTCGTGCTGCTGTGCGAGGAGATGGGAATCAGCACTGGCATCGACGTCGATGCGCTGATCGCGGCGGGGCATCTCGCGGAACGCGTCCTTGGACGGACGCTGCCCTCGGCGCTGCTGCGTGGCGGGTCGCTGACGGCGTTCCGGGCGAAGGCACACGCGGCGTGATGGCCGCGCCGCCGCGCCCCTTCGTTTCGCGCCCATTGCAAGGACACCGCCCATGACCGCCCCGCTCCCCCTTGAAGGCATCCGCGTCGTCGAGTTCTCCCACATGGTCATGGGCCCGACCTGCGGTCTGGTGCTGGCCGATCTCGGCGCCGAGGTCATCAAGGTCGAACCGCCCGGCAAGGGCGACCGCACACGCTACCTCACATCCTCCGGCACCGGCTTCTTCCCCGCCTTCAGCCGCAACAAGAAGTCGGTGCAGCTCGATACCGAGAATGAGGACGACCTCGAGACGCTGAAGCGGCTGATCGACACCGCCGATGTGCTGCTGGAGAATTTCCGTCCCGGCGGGCTCGAGGCGAAGGGCCTTGGCTATGCCGCGCTGTCGGCGCGCAATTCGCGGCTGATCTATCTCTCGCTGAAGGGCTACCTGCCCGGCCCCTACGAGAATCGCACCGCGCTTGATGAGGTGGTGCAGATGCAGTCGGGCCTCGCCTACATGACCGGCCCGCCGGGGCGGCCGCTCCGCGCCGGGGCGCCGGTGAACGACATGATGGGCGGCATGTTCGGCGCCATCGCCGTGATGGGCGCGCTGCGCCAACGTGACGTGACGGGGCGCGGCCAGCACCTGCAATCGGGGCTGTTCGAGAACGCCGCCTTCCTGGTGTCCACCGCCATGCTGCAGCAGGCACTGACGGGGCAGGAGCCGACGCCGATGCCCGCCGGCCGCCGCGCCTGGGGCGTCTACGACGTGTTCGACACGAAGGATGGCGAGCAGATCTTCATCGGCGTCGTCACCGAACGGCAGTGGGAGATCTTCCTGCGCGAGCTGAACGAACCGGTGCTCGACAACCCCGACTACGGATCGAACACGGAACGCGCGAAACGCCGCGAGACGCTGATCCCGCTGGTGCAGTCCCTGCTGGTCAAGCACGACGTCGCGACGCTGGAGGCGATGTGCGAGCGCGCCGGCTTGCCCTTCTCGCGCATCGCGAAGCCCTGGGACCTGTTCGAGGATCCGCATCTGAAGGCGAGTGGCGGGTTGCTGCCGGTCACGCTGCCGGACGGCCGCCCAGCCACGGTGCCGGCGCTGCCGATCCGCTTCGGCGCGGATCGCCTGACGGTCCGCCTCGACCTGCCGAAGGTCGGCGAGCACGACGCCGAAATCCTGGGCCCGCTCCGCGCGCGCCCCAATGCTGCCGACTGAGACCTGCCGGAGGAAACACGAAATGCTTCGACGTAACCTGATGGCGGCCGCCGCGCTGGCCGCGCTGCCACGCACCGCGCGCGCGCAAGCCCCTTGGCCGGACCGCCCGATCCGCCTGATCGTCCCCTTCCCGCCGGCCGGCGGGACGGATGTGATCTCGCGGGAGATCGGCGCGCGCATCGCTGCCACCGCGGGCTGGAACATCGTCATCGACAACCGGCCCGGCGCGGGTGGCAATATCGGCCTCGACGCTGTCGCGAAGGCCGCACCCGATGGCTACACTATCGGCATGGGGCAGGCATCGAACCTCGCGATCAATCCCGCGCTCTACCCGCGCATGCCGTTCGATTCGTTGACCGATTTCGCGCTGATCTCGATCGTGGCGAGCCAGCCCAACATCCTGGTGGTCGCGCGCAACTCGCCGCTGCGTTCGCTGGCCGATCTGGTCGCCGCGGCGCGCGCGCGGCCGGGAGCGATGACGGCGGGCAATGCCGGCAACGGCACGACGGGGCACCTGGCCGGTGCGCTGTTCGCTCGCGCGGCGGGAATCGAGTTCGTCCATGTCCCCTACCGCGGCGCGGCACCGGTGATCACCGACCTGCTGGCCGGGCGCGTCGACATCTTCTTCGCCAATCCGCTGGCGGTGAAGGGCGTGCTGGAATCGGGCGATGTGCGCGCGCTCGCCGTCACCTCCCCGGGCCGTGCGCAGGCCTTCCCGGCCGTGCCGACGGTCGCCGAGCTCGGCTTCCCGGGCTTCGAGGCGATGAACTGGACCGGCCTCGTCGCCCCCGCGCGCACGCCCGAGCCGGTCATCGCCCGCCTGTCGGAGGAAACGCGCAAGGCGCTGGGCCAGGCCGAGACCGTCGCGCGGCTGGCCACCGAGGGCAGCGAGGCGGTCGGGTCCACACCAGCCCAGTTCCGCGACTTCCTGCGCGCGGAACACGCGAAATGGGGCCAGGTGGTGCGCGAGGCGCGCATCCAACTCGACTGACGTGCGGCGCGGGCCTTGCTAGGCTCGCCCCATGACAGCGCCCATCCGCTTCACGCTGAACGGGCAGGAGGTGACGCTTCCGGCGGACACCTCCCCCACCATGACGCTGCTGGACTGGCTGCGCGGCCCGGCGCGGCTGCACGGCACCAAGGAAGGCTGCGCGGAAGGCGATTGCGGTGCCTGCACCATCGTCCTCGAACACGCGGACGGCACGCGCGCACCGGTCAATGCCTGCCTGATGCTGCTCGGCCAGGCCGCCGGCCATGTCATCCGGACCGTCGAGGGCCTGCGCGGCGAGGATGGCAGCCCGCATCCGGTCCAACAGGCGCTTGCCGCGCATGACGGCACGCAATGCGGCTTCTGCACGCCGGGTATCGTCATGTCGGCCTGGGCCTGGTCACGCGAGGGCGGCGATCCGCATGAGGCGCTGGCAGGCAATCTTTGCCGCTGCACGGGATACCGCCCGATCCTGGATGCCATGACGACGATGGCCGATGACGGGGCTCCGCCACCCTTCGCGCATGACCCGCCGGAGGAGATCGCCATCGGCGACCAGCGCTTCTTCCTGCCGCAAACGGTCGATGCCGCTGTGGCGCTGCGCGCCGCTCATCCTGAGGCCTGGTTGCTGGCCGGCGGCACCGATCTTGGCCTGCGGGTGTCGGAGCATCGCGAGCAGCCGGCGACCGTCATCTGCCTGCTGAACATCCCGCGCCTGCGCCGCCTGGAAGTCACCGAGGGCGGAATCGAGGCCGGCGCCGCGGCACCCTATGCGCGGCTGCTCGATGCCTGCACGGAGGATGCAGACTTCGCGCCACTCGCTGGCCTGCTGCGGCGGCTCGGTTCACGGCAGATCCGCGCGATGGGCACGCTGGGCGGCAATCTCGGCACGGCGAGCCCGATCGGCGATGCGCTGCCGCCGCTGATCGCGCTCGGCGCGCGGGTGCTGCTCGCCTCGCCGCGCGGCCAGCGCGACATGCTCGTTGAGGATTTCATCACCGGCTACCGCACCAATGCGCTGGCGGCGGACGAGATCATCGCGCGCATCGACATTCCGCGCCCCGCGCGAGGATCGCTGTTTGCTTGCGAGAAACTGTCCAAGCGCCATGACCAGGACATCGCGACCGTTGGGTTGTCCGCGCTGCTGACGCTGCGCGAGGGCATCGTGGCGGAAGCGCGCATCGCCCATGGCGGCTGCGGGCCGCGCGCGGCGCGCGCACCGGCTGCGGAGACGGCGCTGGTCGGCGCGCGCTTCGATGCCGCCACAGCCGATCGCGGAGCGCAGGCGCTGGAAGCGGAAATCGCGCCGCTGTCGGACCTGCGCGGCAGCGCGGAGTACCGCCGCATTGTCGCGGGAAACCTGTTGCGGCGGATGGCGCTGCGCACGCCGGACATGGCCGGCGAGGTCATGGCCATCCCGGCCCCGCACGCACCCGGATTCGTCGCATGAGCGTCGGCGCGGTGGTCCCTCACGACAGCGCACTCGGGCACGCCACTGGCGCAGCGCGCTTCGCCGACGACCTGCCCGAACCGCCGGGGCTGCTGCATGGCGCGTTGGTGCTCGCGTCGGTCGCACACGGCGTGCTGGATGGGCTGGAGGTGCCGCCGCTGCCCGGCGTGGTGCGTGTTCTGACCGTCGCCGATATTCCTGGCCCGAATGACGTGTCGCCATCCGGGCGCGGCGGGGAGCCGCTGTTTGCCGACCGCACGATCCGCCATCACGGCCAGCCCATCGCGCTGGTGCTGGCGGAGGATCGCGACATCGCGCTGCGCGCCGCCGCCGCGATCAGGCCCGCCATCACGTCGCTGCCAGCGCTGCTGACCCCCGAGGAGGCACTCGCCCGCGCCGACTACCTCATGCCGCCGCAGGTCATCCGGCGTGGTGATGCCGCGACCGCGCTCGCCGCCGCGCCGATGCGCGCCGAAGGCCGCTTCGGCGCCGGCGGGCAGGAGCATTTCTACCTTGAATCCCAGGTCGCGATCGCCGTGCTGGGGGAGGATGGGGAGATCGCCGTCACCTCCTCGACCCAGCATCCGACCGAGGTGCAGCACATCGTCAGCCGGATCCTCGGCTGCGATTACAATCGCGTGCCGGTCACCTGCCGGCGCATGGGCGGCGGCTTCGGCGGAAAGGAGAGCAATGCCTCCTGGGTCGCGGCAGCGGCGGCCCTTGGCGCGCGGGTCACTGGCCGGCCGGTGAAGCTGCGCCTGCCGCGCAAGACGGATATGGCCGCGACGGGCAAGCGTCATCCCTTCCTCTATCGCTGGAGGGCGGGCTTCGATGCGACCGGGCGCATACTGGCACTGGAGGCGACGCTCGCTGCCGATGGCGGGCACAGCCTGGATCTCACGCCCGGGGTGGTGTTCCGCGCCATCACCCATGCGCTGAACTGCTACGACGTGCCGGATGTGACGCTGACAGCGCTCGCGCTGCGGACCGACACCGTGTCCCACACGGCCTTCCGCGGCTTCGGCGGCCCGCAGGGCGTGCTGCTGATGGAGGATGTGATCCGCGGCGTCGCGCAGGCCACGGGCCTCATGCCCGAAGCCGTGCGCGAGCGCAATTTCGCGGGCGCGCCCAACGATACGCGCACGCCCTATGGCCAGGTGCTGGAAGGCGACCTGATCCGCCGCGTCTGGGCGGAATGCCGCGCCGATGCGCACTGGGACGAACGCCGCGCGGAGATTGCCGCCTTCAACGCGACGCACCCCTTCCTGCGGCGCGGGCTCGGCAGCTTCGTTCTCGCCTTCGGCATCTCCTTCGGCGTCCGTCACCTGAACCAGGCAGGCGCGCTGGTGCATGTCTATGCCGATGGCTCCATCCGCCTGAACCATGGCGGGACGGAGATGGGGCAGGGGCTCAACATCAAGATCGCGCAGGTGGTGGCCGAGACTTTCGGCGTTCCGCTCGAACGCGTGCGCATCACCGCGACCAGCACGGCGGAGGTGCCGAACACCGCGCCCACCGCCGCCAGCACGGGCAGCGACATGAATGGCTGGGCGGCGCATCTCGCCGCCGCGACGATCCGCGCCCGCATGGCCGAGGTCGCCGCTGCTCTGTGGGAGGTCCCTGCCGAGACCATCACCTTCGCCGAAGGCCGCGCCTTCGTCGCGCGTCCCGGCGACAACCGCGCCATGTCCTTCGGGGAGCTCGCGCATCACTGCTGGATGGAGCGCGTCTCGCTCTCCGCCACCGGCTTCTACCGGACACCGGACATCCACTGGGATCCGGTGGCGATGAAGGGGGAGCCGTTCTTCTACTTCTCCTACGGCGCCTCGGTGGCCGAGGTCGTCGTGGACACGCTGACCGGCGAGCACCGCGTGCTGCGCGCCGACCTCGTCCAGGATTGCGGCCGCTCCCTGAACCCCGCCATCGATCGCGGCCAGATCGAGGGCGCCTTCGTCCAGGGCCTCGGCTGGCTGACCTGTGAGGAACTGTTCTGGGACGAACAAGGTCGGCAGCGAACGCTTGGGCCGTCCACTTACAAGATCCCGGGATCGCGCGACGTGCCGCCGGCCTTCAACGTGCGGCTGCTGGCGGACGCGCCGGCGCGGTCGGACACGATCTTCCGGTCGAAGGCGGTGGGCGAACCGCCGCTGATGCTGGCGACCGCCGTGTGGAACGCGCTGCGCGACGCGACGGGCGCGGCGCAGCTGGACCTTCCCGCGACGCCGGAGCGCATCCTGCGTGCGATACGATCGGCCACTATGCGCGAAGAATAACCGCCGCCGCGCTCGGAGCCATAGGTGCAGGGCGTCAACGGGCAACCGTCGCACGTCACGGCGCACGCCGCGATCCGGGAGCGCTAAGCGCGACCGCGCCCCGACCACCCGTCGCGCCCGGCGCGCCAGTGCATGGCGCGTAAGCCAAGCGCCCGGACGGGCGCGCCGGCGCTTGAGGTCCAACAAAATTCCAACGACCCATTGCATGGGCCGTTGGAATCAAGGCGCGGGGATCGTGAAAGCCGGCACGGCAACGCCGAGCGGTTGCCCGAGTGCCGCCTTCACCTGCACACCCGCCACCGCGTAGCCGCCGCTCACGGGCACCAGGATCGGCGCGCCGCTGCTGCCGACCGTGCCGGCGCAGTTGTGCCCGACCAGGATGCCCTGCGGGCCGAAGGTGCTGACGGTGACGACGCGGCAAGCGCGGTCGGCCAGCAGCACGTCCGGGCGATCGTACTGCCACGCCGCGAGCGTCGCCGGCGTGCCCTGCTGCGGTGGTTCCCGCAGCATCGGCAGCGCGTGGCCGCCACCCGGCTGTCCTGCCAGCGTCACCAGCGCCCAGTCGGCGCGCCAGGGTTCCTCTCGCGACGGATCGAAGCCGGGGCCGCTGCGCAGGGAGGCGGCGCGCACCGTGCGCCCGCCGAGGCGGACGCTGATCTCGGTTGGCGGCACCAGTCGCGTCGCATCGCTTGAAACCAGGCAATGCGCGGCCGTCAGCACCACGCGCGGCGCCACCATTGCCCCGGTGCAGCGCCCGCCGGCCGTGGTTTCAATCAGCGCGATGGCGTCGAAGGGGGCCTGCACGGGGGAAACCGGCAGGCGCGTATCGACCGGGCCGAGGCCCGGCACCTCTGCCACGCCCGGCAGCGCAAGCAGCAGCGCGGCAAGCATCAGCGCCGGCGCGATGGCGCCGCTCCGCACAGGGGCTTTGCCTGTCATCACGTCGTCGGCGTTTGCGGCGGCGGGTGGCAGGATCGTGGTGGCTGGGGCGCCGGGGGCGTGCTTGGCGGCGCCGGCACCTGGGTCTGGTGCTGAGCCCGGGCCGCGCCACCCGGCAGGGCCGCCGGCAGCAGGCCGAACACGAGCGCGCAGACAGGCAGGGCGATGGTCCGCATGCGCGGAGGCTAGAGCCTTTGGGGGGGTGAAGGGAACAGCGTTGCGCGCCCATCTGGCCTGGCCGGCGGGGCCGGGCCATCCTCGGCGCCATGTTTCGCGCCGTCTTCCTCCTCGGCCTGTTGGCCGCAATTGGTGCCGCGATCGCCTGGCTGGCCGCCGCCCCGCCGCCGCGCGGTTCCGCCGGGCCCGCCCACGCCGGGGCGCCGCGTCAGCCGGCCTCGGTCACCTCGCCGGCCGGCGGCCAGGCGGGGCTGTCCACCCCGTTCGGTGACGCCCTGTTCCGCTGGCGCTGCACCACCGGGCTTCAGGAGGCGCTGGGCAACCGCCCGGACTGGCCGCTGGAGCGCGTCGCCGGCCTTTGCCTCTGCGCCGCCAACCGGCTGCGGGAGGACGGGCCGCGCGACATCATCGTCGGCGCTGGCGACGTCGCCGTGGCGCTGGAGGCCGCCGAAGCGCGGCTGTGCCGGCGGCGATAGACCAAAGGATTTCGCAGCCGTTACGCTGGCGGCGGCCAGACCGGCGCGTGCGCCCCGATCTCGGCGAGCCGTGCCGCGAAGGGCACCGACCGGCGCCCCCGCAGCAGCCCCTGCAGTCGCGGCAGCGTGGACCGGCGGTTCAGCCACAGCATCAGGCTGCCCAATGCCCCGGCATCGGGCCGGCGCACCAGGCGCTCCCCCGTGTCGAGGTCATAGGGGTGGCAGTAGGACCACAACGCGCCGCCCTCCGCCTTCGCCGCCCAGTCCCGTGACAGCGCGCGCAGGCGCCAGGGCGGCAGCCAGCGCAGATACATGCCTCCGAGGAAGGGCAGCGCCAGTGGCCCGATCCGCCCGAGTGGCACCGGCAGCTCCAGCAGGCCGTCGGCCCAGCGGAACGGCCGGGATGGCGCGCCCGGCCAGCCCGCCAGCGGGTTGCGCGCCGGCAGCAGTGAGGAGGAATAGGCGAAGCCGAGTTCCGCCAGGATCGCCGGCGCCCAGCGGGCGGCGGGGGTCAGGGAGAAGTACGGCGCCCGGTAGCCGAGCGGCGCCATCCCCGAAACCTCCGCGAGCCGCGCCCGCGCCGCTGCCATGCCGGCGCGGAAGGCCACCGGCCCCTCGGCGGCGAGGTGGCGATGGGCATGGCCGTGGGACGCAGCCTCATGCCCGCGCCGGACGATGTCGCGCACGAGGGCCGGGTCGGCGCGCACCACCTCATCCAGCACGAAGAAGGTTCCGAGGGAGTCCGTGGCCTCCAGCAAATCCAGCAGGCGCCGGGTCGATGCGGCCGCGCCAGCCCCGCCCGGGTGCGATTCGACGTCCACGGTGAAGGTGAACAGGGCCGGCAGCGGCGCGAAGCCCAGGGCGGCCCTGTCCGCCGCCCTTGTTCGGCCGCTTTCACGTTGATAGGTATGGGTTCCGGGACAGGGCTGCATGGCGATGGAGGTCGCTGGTGCGCCCTTCCCCGTCAAGGCCATCGGCATGGCCGGCGGCACACCCCGGGTGGCACCATGACGCGCGGCGGAGGCTGAACTTGACGACAACCCTCTCCTTGGAAGCGGAGGTCGCGCGCCTGATCGTCGAGGCACTGCACCTCGAGGTCGCGGCGGAGGAGATCGACCCGGAAGCCCCGCTGTTCGGGGAGGGTCTGGGGCTCGATTCCATCGATGCGCTCGAGATCGCGCTCGCCGTGTCGCGCCGCTACGGCTTCCAGCTTCGTTCCGATGACGAGCGGAACCATCGCATCTTCGCCTCGCTTCGCGCGCTGTCGGCGCATATCGAGAAGAACCGGACGGGCTGACCGCCATGGCCACCCTGCCGCTGACCGCGCGCGGACCGCAGGAGGTGATCTTCCATCGCGGCACGGCGCCGGTGACGACCGCCCGCTTCCTGGCCGAGGTGGCCACACTGGCCGCGCGACTGCCGGCCGAGGGGCCGGTGCTGAATTTCTGTACCGACCGCTACCTCGCGCTGGTGGCCTTCGCTGCGGCGCTGTCGCGCGGGCAGGTGACGTTGCTGTCGGCCGACCGCTCGGCGCAGCGCCTGGCCGATATCGCGGGCGGCCACGGCGCACGCTACGCGCTGTCCGACACCGATGCCGTGCTGCCCGTGCCCGTGCTGCGGCCGGATGCGCCGCCGGGTGACGCCGCGCCGAACCCGCAGATCCCGGCCGAGGCCGTGGCAGCGATCGGCTTCACATCCGGCAGCATGGGGGAGCCACAGTCGCACGCCAAGCCCTGGGGCTCGCTGGTGTCGGGCGCGCGGGCGGCCGCTGAGCGCTTCGGCGTCACGGGCGGGACCAGCGTCCTCGGCACCGTTCCGGCGCAGCACATGTACGGCTTCGAGACGACCCTGATGATGCCGCTGCATGGCGGCGGCGCGGGGCATGCCGGGACGGTCTTCTATCCCTCCGACATCGCCGAGGCGCTGGCCGCGCTGCCGGCGCCGCGGCTGCTGGTGACGACGCCGCTGCAGATGCGCGCCCTGCTCGGCAGCAAGGTTACGCTGCCGGCGCTGGCCGGCGTGATCTCCGCCACCGCGCCGCTGGCTGCGGAGATGGCTGCCGAGGCCGAGGCAGCCTGGGGCGCCCCGGTGCGAGAGATCTACGGCGCCACCGAGGCCGGTTCCATCGCGTCGCGCCGCACCCTGGATGGGGAGGCGTGGGAGCCCTATCCGGGCATGCGCTTCGACATCGACGCGGATGGCGCGCGCGTCACCGTGCCGGGCCTGCCCGCGCCGGTGCCGCTGTCGGACCGGCTGGAATGGGTGGGCGAGGGCCGCTTCCGGCTGGAAGGGCGGCTCGCGGACATGGTGAAGCTCGCGGGCAAGCGTGCCTCGCTGGCGGGGCTGACGCGCATCCTGACGGCAATCGACGGCGTGGAGGATGGCGTCTTCGTCGCGCCGGACGACCTGGATGTGAACCCCCGCGCGCGCCTAGCGGCTGCGGTGGTGGCGCCAGGGCTGAGCGCGAAGCACGTGGTCGCCGCGCTGCGCAAGACCGTGGAGCCCGCGTTCCTGCCGCGACCGGTGGTGATGTTGCCGGCGCTGCCGCGCGACGCCGTGGGAAAGGTGAGCCGGGCGGCGATCGCGTCGCTGGCGTGGAAGCGATGAGAAGGCCGGAGGGGCGCCGCCCCTCCGGAGCACCCCGCCAAATGGCAGTGCCATTTGGAATGCCGATTTCTGGCGCCGGGCAGGCGGGTCGCGCAGCGGATGCCGCGCGTCAGGTCGCGTAGTCGGGTTCCTCGCGGTCGAGGACGCGGCGCCAGGCATCCAGATGCAGGCGGGCGTCGAGCTTCTCCCCCCATGCCCCTGTGTGGTGGCGGCGCAGCCCATCCGGCAGCTTGTGCAGTGGCATGCCGGTCTGCATGGCCGTCATCTGGTACATGGTCGTGCGTTCAGCCATGTAGGTCTCGTCGAAGGCATCGTGGACCGTGGGGCCGACCACCGTCACGCCATGGCCGCGCATCACCATGATGGTCTTGTCGCCCATCAGCCGCGCGATGCGGTCGCCCTCCTCATTGCTGTGCACGGGCTGGTCGCCTTCGCCGTCATAGACGGTACGGTCGTTCAGCAGCAGCGAGTTGTGGTGGGAGAGCGAGAACTCCGCGCCCTCGATCATCGACAGCGCGGTCAGCCAGCGCGGATGGACATGCACCACGCAGGTCGCCTTGGGGTTCGCGAGGTGGATGCGGCAATGGATGTGGAAGGCGACCTTGCGCAGTTCCCCCTTGCCGCGCAGCACCTTGCCGTCGAGGTCGCAGACGATCAGGTCGGAAGCGCGCAGCTCCTGGAACAGGTAGCCGCGCGGGTTGATCAGGAATAGCGGCTGCTCGCTGTCCGGCAGCATCAGCGAATTGTGGTTGCCGATATGCTCGTTCCAGCCGAGCCGCGCGCCGATGCGGAACACCGCCGCCATGTCGCAGCGCAGCGCCCATTCGCGTTCCTCCGCGCGGCTGTCGGAAAGGGAGTGGACCACATGCGCCATGGAGACCTCCTGCCGGAACGCCGCAAGGCTCGCACGATCCGCGCGAAGGCACCATCCGTGGATTGACGTGTCAGGGGGCGCGGCGGACGCTTTCGCGCAGCACGCCGAGGAGCACCGCCATGTCGCCACCGCCGCCCGTCGCGGAACTGCCGATCACCGGCTACCTCGACCGCTTCTCCCACCGGCCGGGCGAACGCTTCGAGGCGCGGATCAGCGTGCGGGACGGTGGCCAGGCGCGGGCGCGGCTGGTGCGCGTGATCTCCGGCGATCCGAACCCGGCAGGGCCGGGGCTGCGCTTCGAGGATCTGTCGCATCGCTTCGACGTGACCTTCGAGGGGCGGCGCCAGGCGATCCGGCTCGGGTCGCACGCCATCGTGCCGCGCGCGCCACGCCGCGAGGCCGGGTCGCTGACCTGGAGCGCGCTGGTCTGGCTCGGGGTGCTGCCGGCGGAGGAGGCGACGATCCTCTGCGAGGCGGCGGATGGCGTCGCCGCGACGCTCGCGATCGGACGCGACGGCGTGATGGGCATCGTCACGGCCGAGGGGCGGGCCGTGGTCGTCGCGACGGATCGCCCACCGGCGCTGCGCGGCTGGCATCGCCTGTGGCTGAGCGCGGACCCCGGCACCGGGCGCGTTGCGGTGGGGATGGCGCCGCTCGATGGGGCCGCCGCGACGGTCGCGACGGCAGTGGTGCCGGGGCTGCGCGTGCCGGCGGGGGGCGGGCGCATCACCATCGCCGCGAATGGCGCGGCGGAGCCGGGCCGGCATTTCACCGGCAAGATCGAGGACCCGGCGCTGCTCGACGGCTATCGCGACGCCTGGGCGCATCCCGAGGCGACGCTCGCGGCGCTGGCGCCGATCGCCGGCTGGGACTTCTCGCGCGACATGATGACACAGCGCGTCCTCGATGTCGGGGAGCAGGGTTGCGACGGATATCTGGTGAATGTGCCGACACGCGCGGTGGTCGGGGCGCGGTGGTCGGGGGCGGAGATGTGCTGGCGCCACGCGCCGCGCGACTATGGCGCCATTCATTTCCACGCCGACGATCTCGGCGATTGCGGCTGGCAGACCGATGTCGCCTTCACCGTGCCGGAAGACCTGCCGTCCGGCGCCTACGCCCTGCACCTGACCTGTGCAGGCGGGGAGGACTGGCTGCCGCTGTATGTGCCGCCGCCGCGCGGGGTCGCGCGGGCGCCGGTGGTGTTCCTCGCTTCCACCTTCACCTACCAGGCCTATGCCAACCATGCGCGCGGCAATGCCGATGCGGCCTACAAGGCGCGCGTCGCGGCCTGGGGCGCCTATCCGCACAACCCGGACGATTATCCGGTCTATGGGCGGTCCACCTACAACAAGCATCCGGATGGCAGCGGCATCGCCTTCTCCTCGCGGCTGCGACCGATCCTGACGATGCGGCCGGGCTTCCTGACCTTCAACGACGCGCGCGGGTCGGGGCTGAGGCACTATCCCGCGGACACGCACCTGCTCGCCTGGATGGAGGCGAAGGGCATTGCCTTCGACGTCATCACCGATGAGGACCTGCACGAGGAGGGGGCCGCGCTACTGAAGCCCTATCGCGTCGTGCTGACGGGCTCGCATCCCGAATACCACACGCTGCAGACGCTGGATGCGTTGGCTGACTACACGCGCCATGGCGGGCGACTGATGTATCTCGGCGGCAATGGATTCTACTGGCGCGTCGCGGTGACGCAGACGCTGCCGGGGATGATGGAGCTGCGCCGGTCCGAGGGCGGCATCCGCGCCTGGGCCGCGGAGCCCGGCGAATACTGGCACCAGACCGATGGTGCCTATGGCGGGCTGTGGCGGCGCAACCGGCGGCCACCGCAGATGCTGGCCGGCGTCGGCTTCTCCGGCCAGGGGCTGTTCGAGGGCACGCATTACCGCCTGCTGCCCGCCGCGCGCGATCCGCAGCACGCCTGGATCTTCGATGGCGTGGCAGGGGAGACCTTCGGCGACTATGGCCTGTCCGGCGGCGGCGCTGCCGGCTTCGAGCTGGATCGTGCGGACTTCACCCTGGGCACGCCGGCCGGCACCACCATCCTCGCGCGGTCGGAGGATCCGCCGGCGTCCTTCGTCACCGTGCCGGAGGAACTGCTGTCGCACCTCGCGACGATCAGCGGCGAGACACCACAGGCGCTGAAGCGCGCCGAGATCGTGCAGTTCGACACGCCAGGTGGCGGCGCGGTCTTCGCCACCGGGTCCATCACCTGGTGCGGCAGCCTGTGGCAGGATGGCGCCTTCCAGGGACCGATCAGCCGCATCATGGAGAATGTCGTGGCACGTTTCTCCATCCCCTGAGGACGATCCCCCGTTGACACGCCGCGTTGCGCGTCGGACGCTTCATGCAACAGGGCTGTCACGCATCACCCGGGGGATTGTGCTTATGAAGCGCTCTCGTCTTGCGTTCTCGATCCTGGCGGTGGGCCTTGGCCTGCCGGCAGTGGCCTTCGCGGCCCCGTTCCAATGCCCGTCGCGCGGCGGCGACATCGTCTTTGGTCAGGAAGCGAATGTGAATTCGCTGGACCAGATGACGTCCACGACCATCTCGACCCGCAACATCGCGATGAACATGTACGAATCGCTGATGACGCGCAGCGAGGACAACCAGCCGATCCTCGAGCTCGCGGAGAGTATGGAGGAATCGGGCGACGGCCTGACCTATACCTTCCGCCTGCGCCAGGGCGTTACCTTCCACAACGGCAAGCCGATGACCTCGGCCGATGTCGCGGCATCCTTCAACCGATACAACCGCATCGGCATACAGCGCAGCACGCTCGACAATGTGGCGGGCTGGGACACGCCGGATCCGCGCACCTTCGTCATCCGCATGAAGCAGGTGCAGCCCACCTTCATCGAGGCGCTGTCCTCCTTCTCGGTCCCCATCGTCGTCATTCCTTCGGAGCACGAGAATGACGAGCGCCAGCAATTGCGCCCCGTGGGCACCGGACCGTTCCGCCTGCTGGAGTTCGTCCCCGGCAGCCATGCGCGGCTCGGCCGCTTCGACGGATACCAGCCGAACACGGCCTTCGAGCAGCGCACCGGCTTCGGCGGGTATCGCGTGGCCTGCGTGGATACCGTCACCTTCCGCATCGTGACGGAGGCCTCCGCCCGCGTCGCGGGGCTGGAAACCGGCGCCTTGCAGGCTGTCGAGGACGTGCCGACCCGTTCGCTCGACACGCTGCGCCGCAACAGCGCCATCACCATCCTGCCGCTGCAGAACTGGTGGATCCAGATCGCGCTGCCGAACACGTCCATCCCGCCGACCAACAACCTCGCCTTCCGCCGCGCGGTGCAGGCCGCGCTCGGGATGGAAGACATCATGGATGCGGCAACAGATGGGAATTACCGGCTCAATGTCGGCTTCCAGTTTCCGGGCCGGCCATCTTACACCGATGCCGGCAAGGAGACGTACAACATCAACGATCAGGCGCGCGCCCGCGCCCTGTTGCGTGAATCCGGCTACCGCAACGAGCCCATCATTCTCCTGACCAACCGCGACTATCCGCCGATGTACAACGCGGCGCTGGTCATGCAGCAACAACTGCGTGCGGTCGGCATCAACGCCAATCTCCGCGTGGTGGACTGGCCGACCTCGGTGCAGATGTCGCAGCGGGTGAACAGCGACGAATGGCACTTCTTCCATACCGGCTGGGGCACGCAACCCGCGCTTGGCGCGCTGGCGACGATGCAGTTCCTGGTCAGCCCCAACGCCGCCTATCGTCCGCGCGACGATCGCGACGACCCGGAGGTGCTGGCCCTGTGGAACGCGATGAACAACGAGCGTTCCGCCGAGGCGCGCCAGGCGGCCTATGCGAACATGCAGCGGATGGTCCTGGAGCGGGCCTATGCGCTGCCCTTCGGATCGCTGACCAAGGTGCAGGCGGTGCGATCCAACGTGCAGGGCTTCGTGCCCTTCCGTATCCCGCGCTTCTCCAACGTGTGGGTGCAGCGATAACACCATGGCCGGGGTCGCCTTCCGCCGCCTGCTGAGCGCGATCCCGGTCCTCCTCATCGTCAGCCTGATCACCTTCGGGCTGATGCGGCTGATCCCCGGCGATCCGGCGGCGGCCATCGCCGGTGTGTCAGCCACGCCAGCGCAGATTGAACAATTGCGGCGGGATCTCGGGCTCGACCAGCCACTGCATCTGCAACTGCTGGACTATTACCAGGGCTTAGCGCGGGGCGATCTGGGGCGGTCGCTGCTGCTCGGCAAGGGTGTCTTCGCCGCGACGATGGAACGGCTGCCGGTCACCATCGGGCTGTCCCTGTTCGCACTGGTCTTCACCCTGCTGATCGGCATCGCCAGCGGCATCGTCGCCGCGCTGCGGCAGAATTCCTGGATCGACCAGGCGGCGATGATGTTCGCCATGATCGGCATCAGCGTGCCGAACTTCTTCCTTGGTCTGCTGATGATCATCCTGTTTGCGGTGCATCTCGGCTGGCTGCCTTCGGGTGGCTACGTCGCCTTCGGCGAGGATCCGGTGGGTTGGCTGCGCAGCATGACGATGCCGGCCTTCTCGCTGGCGCTGCTGCAGGCGGGGCTGCTGGCACGCATCACGCGGTCGTCGATGCTGGAGGTGCTGCGCCAGGACTATATCCGCACCGCCAAGGCGAAGGGCTTGCCGCATCGCAAGGTGGTGCTGAAGCACGCGCTGTCGAATGCACTGATCCCGATCGTGACGGTGGTCGGCATCATCGTCTCCTTGCTGCTGTCCGGCGCGGTGGTGACGGAGGCGCTGTTCTCCATTCCCGGCATGGGCCAGTTGCTGACCCAGGCGGTGCTGTCGCGCGACTATCCGATGGTGCAGGGGGGGCTGCTGCTGGTGACAACCTTCCTGGTGATGGTGAACATCACCGTCGATGTCCTCTACGCCGTGCTGGACCCGCGGGTGCGCTATGAGTGACGTTGCCGACGCCGAAGGCATCGCGCTGAAGCGGGAACACCCTGCGCGCGCGGCGCTGCGCCGCCTGTTCCGCCACCGGCTGTTCGTGACGGGGTTGTTCCTCTTCACCATCGTCGCCGGCATCGGGGCGGCCGCGCCTTGGATCACCGACATCGACCCGCAGCGCCTGTCGATGCGCAACAAGTTCCTTTCGCCCAGCGAGACCTGGGTCTTCGGCACCGACAATTTCGGCCGGTCGCTGTGGTCGCGCGTGGTGTGGGGCGCGCAGCTGTCGATGGTCATCGGCGCGTCGGTCGTCGCGCTGAACGCGGTGTTCGGCACGCTGATCGGCGCGGCCGCGGGGTATTTCCGCCGGCTCGACAACGCGTTGATGCGGGTGAACGACGCGCTGATGGCCTTCCCGGCAATCCTGCTGGCCATCGCCGTGACCTCGGTGCTCGGGCCATCCACGCTGAACGTCATCCTGGCGTTGTCGATCGTCTACATCCCCCGCACGGCGCGCATCGTGCGCTCATCGGTGATCGTGCTGCGGGAGATGGAATACGTGCAGGCCGCGATCGCCGCCGGCGCCGGGCACTGGCGCATCCTGCGCCACCACATCCTGCCCAACGCCATGGCGCCGATGATCGTGCAGCTCTCCTTCCTCTTCGCCTATGCCGTGTTGTCGGAAGCGACGCTGTCCTTCCTCGGCGTCGGCGCGGTGCCGCCGACGCCCACCTGGGGCAACATCATGGCCGAGGGCCGCGACTTCATGCGGGAAGCGCCCTGGATCATCACGATCCCCGGCGTGATGCTGATGATCACGGTGATGGGGCTCAACCTTCTCGGCGACGGGCTGCGCGACGTGCTCGACCCACGGCTCAGGATCCAGCAGTGAACCTACTCGAGGTGCGCGGCCTGACCACGGCCTTCATGACCGGGCGCGGCGAGGTGAACGCCATCGAGGACATCTCCTTCTCGTTGAAGGAAGGCGAGATCCTCGGCATCGTCGGTGAGTCAGGCTCCGGGAAGTCGGTCACGGCGCTGACCATCATGGACCTGTTGCCGAAGCCGCCGGCCCGCGTCGCGGCCGGCGAAGTGACCTTCAACGGCCAACGCCTGACCGCCATGTCCGACCGCCAGATGCAGGCGATCCGCGGCCCCGGGATCTCGATGATCTTCCAGGAGCCGATGACCTCGCTGAACCCGGTCTTCTCCATCGGCGACCAGATCATGGAGACGATCGCGGCACATGAACGCCTGTCGCAGGCGGATCTGCGCCGCCGCGCCATCACCATGCTGGACAAGGTCGGCATCCCGTCAGCCTCGCGGCGGCTGGACGACTACCCGCATCAGATGTCAGGCGGTCAGCGCCAGCGCGTGATGATCGCCATGGCACTTGCCTGCAATCCGAAGTTGCTGATCGCGGATGAGCCCACCACGGCCCTCGACGTCACCATCCAGGCGCAGATCCTCGATCTTCTGATGGATCTGCGCGACGAGTTCGGCATGGGCGTCATCATCATCACCCACAACATGGGGGTGATCGCGGAGACGGCGGACCGCGTGCTGGTCATGTATGCCGGTCGTGTCATCGAGGAAGCGCCGGTCGCGACCATCTTCGACCATCCGATGCATCCCTATACCCGTGGGCTCCTGGAATGCGTCCCCTCGCTCACCGAGGACCGCCCGCGCCTCGTCGCCATTCCCGGCACGCTGCCCGAACCCGCCCGCCGCCCGCCGGGCTGCCGCTTCGGTCCGCGCTGCGCCCATGCGCTGCCATCCTGTTCCGCGTCGATCCCGGCGCTGGAGACGCTGGAGCCGACCCACACCGCGGCCTGCTTCCGTGCCCGGGAACTGGCATGACCACGCCGCTGATCGCAGCCACCGCGCTGTCCAAGCATTTCGAGGTCGGTGGCGGCGGCTTCTTCGGCTTGCGCCGCGGCACGACGCTGAAGGCGGTGGACGAGGTCTCGCTGTCGATCAATGCCGGGGAGACGCTTGGCCTGGTCGGCGAATCCGGCTGCGGCAAATCCACGCTGGGCCGGCTGCTGCTGCGGCTGATCGAACCGACCTCTGGCGCCATCGCCTTCGACGGCAACGACATCACCGCCATCGGCCGGATGGAGATGCGCGGCTATCGCCGCTTCATGCAGATCATCTTCCAGGATCCCTACGGCGCACTGAACCCGCGCATGTCGGTCGAGGACATCATTGGCGAGCCGCTGATCATCCATGGCGCGAAGCCCGGTGCTGAGACTCGTGCGAAGGTGACGCAGATGCTCGGAAAGGTCGGCTTGCCGGCGCGCGCGCTCGACCGCTTCCCGCATGAATTCTCCGGCGGCCAGCGGCAGCGCATCGGCATCGCCCGCGCGCTGATCCTGCATCCGCGGCTGATCGTCTGCGACGAGGCGGTCTCGGCGCTCGACGTCTCGGTGCAGGCGCAGATCGTCAACCTGTTGCAGGATCTGCAGCGGGAAATGGGGTTGACGTACCTGTTCATCGCGCACGACCTGTCGGTGGTGCGCCACATCTCGGACCGCGTCGCGGTGATGTATCTCGGCAAGGTGGTGGAAGTCGCGGATAAGGCGACGATCTACGCCGCGCCGCTGCATCCCTATACACAGGCGCTGATCGCGGCGGTGCCGGCGCAGCATCCGGCGCAGCGGTCGCGCGGCAAGCGGGAACGCATCGCGGGCGACATCCCCTCGGCGCTCAACCCGCCATCGGGTTGCCGCTTCCACACGCGCTGCCCGCATGTGATGCCGGTCTGCCGCGAACGTGCCCCCGAATTGCGCGTCACCGCACCAGGCCATCAGGTCGCCTGCCACCTGACCGACAACTGAGGAACGCCATGTCAGAACCAAGAAAGTCCCGCCTGGTCCCGGAAGTGGACTTCGCGAAGGACGGCAAGCAGACCGGCTTCATCCGCCTGTTCCATTCCACGCACGACAGCGCCTACGGCTTCCTGCCCATCCCGATCGTGGTGGTGAAGAACGGCGAGGGTCCGACCGCGCTGTTCTCCTCCGGCAATCATGGCGACGAGTATGAGGGCCAGCTCGCCGTCACCAACCTGGTCAAGTTTCTCGAACCATCCATGATCCGCGGCCGGGTCATCCTGCTGCCCATGGCGAATTACCCGGCGGCGCTGGCGGGGCGGCGCGTCTCGCCGATCGACGACGTGAACATGAACCGCGTCTTCCCCGGCGACCCGGATGGCACGGTCACGCGCCAGATCGCACATTACATCGACAGCGAATTGATCCCGCTCGCCGACCTCGTCATCGACCTGCATTCGGGCGGCTCGTCGCTGAACTACGTCCCGACCGCGCTCGCCAAGCAATCGGCCGATCCGGCGCTGTATCAGAAGCAGCTCGCGGCACTGCGGGCCTTCGGTGCTCCCTACACCTACATCCAGGGCGGCGCGCAGGGGCAGGGCGGCGACCAGACGCTCGGCGCCGGGGCGGACCGGCGCGGCAGGATCGCGCTGGGGACGGAACTCGGCGGCGCGGGGGCGGTGAATGCCTCGGGCCTCGCGATTGCCGAGCGCGGGTTGCGCAACCTGCTGGTTCACCTCGGCATCCTCGGCAAGGAACATTGGGAGGACCCGCCGGCGGCGACGCGCTTCCTCGATGTGCGTGGGCCCGAAATGTATGTCTATGCGCCGGAAAACGGGGTGTTCGAACCCCTGGTCGAACTCGGCGACACCGTCGCCATCGGCACGCCGGCCGCGCGCATCCACATGCCTGAGACACCCTGGCTGCCGCCGGTCGAGATCGCCTTCAAGGCCGCCGGCCTCGTCATGTGCAAGCGCATCCCCGCGCGCACCAAGCGCGGCGACTGCCTGTTCCACCTGGCGACCGGCCTCGTGACCTGAACCCCTTGCGGGATGGCCGCCGGGCGTGCTGAAGCCCGGCGGTGAGCACGCGCCACGACACCGCCTTCGTCATCGGCCCCGACCATCCCGCCCTGCCCGGGCATTTCCCGGGCCGTCCGGTCGTTCCGGGCGTGGTACTGCTGGATCACGTCGTGGCGGCCGCGCGCGAGGCCTTCGGCCTCGGTCCGGCAACGGGCTTGCCGCGCGCGAAGTTCGCCGCCCCCGTGCTGCCGGGCCAGCGCGTGGACGCCACGCTGACCCGGCTCGACGCCACGCGCATCGCCTTCGCCTGTAGCGCCGAGGGGCAGGTCGTCGCGTCCGGCGAATTGCGCTTTGCGCCATGACTGACACCGCCGCCTGGACGCGCACGCCCGAACGCGGCGGTGGCGGCACGGCGCAGCGCCTGATCGTGCGCATCGCGCTCGGGCTCGGCTGGCATGCCGGCCAGGCGCTGCTCTATCCGATCACGCTGTTCTTCCTGACCACTTCCCCTGCGATGCAGAAGCGCGCCGTCTGGCGCTACCTGACGCGCGCACTCGATCGACAGGCCGGCTGGCACGATATCTGGCGGCTGTACTTCTGCTTCGCGTCGACCATGCTCGACCGCGTCTTCCTCCTCACCGGCCGCACCGCCGGCTATCGGGTGGAGATCGAAGGGCTCGATCTGCTGAAGGATGCCGCCGTCGCGGGGCGCGGCATGGTGCTGCTCGGCGCGCATATGGGGTCCTTCGAGGCCCTGCGTGCCATCGGCGGCGCCGATGCGCCGGTCGAGGTCCGCATGCTGATGCACGCCAATCCCGGCGGCGCGGCGGATGCGATGTTCGACAGCCTCGATCCCACCCGGGCCGGCGCGATCATCCGGCTCGGCCGGCCCGAGGCGATGCTCGAAGCCCGCGAGGTGCTGGACCGCGGCGGCGTCGTCGGCCTGCTGGCCGATCGCGCACCGCGTGGCGAACGCATGCTTGCCGTCCCGTTCCTCGGTGCCGAGGCGCCGTTCCCGGGTGGGCCGATGACGCTCGCCGCCATCCTGCATGCACCGGTGGTGCTGGGCTTCGGACTGTGGCTCGGGCCACGCCGCTACCTGTTGCGTTTCGAATCCTTCGCCGAGACCGTCGACCTGCCGCGTGCAACGCGGGAAGCCGCGCTGCGTTCCTGGTTGGCGCGCTATGCCGCGCGGTTGGACCAGATCTGCCGCGCCCATCCGTACAATTGGTTCAACTTCTACGATTTCTGGCAGGAGGAACCGTGACCCGTCGCGCTGTCCTCATCGCGATGGCGCTGCTGCCTGGCGCGGCGCGCGCGCAGGATGCGATGGCGCAGGTCATGGCCGCGCTCGCGGCGGTGCGCGAAAGCCGCGCGCGCTTCGTCGAGGAGAAGGAACTGCCGGAGCTCGACCGCCCGCTGACCTCACGCGGGACGCTCGCCTGGAGCGCGCCGGACCGGCTGGAGAAGCACACCACCGAGCCCTTCGAGGAACGCCTGCTGGTCGAAGGCGACCGCCTGCTGCTGGAACGCCCGGATCGTGGTGCGCGACAGGAAATCGCCCTCGACACCGCGCCTGAGATCCGCCCGCTGGTCGAGGCGATCCGCGCCACGCTCGCCGGCGACGCAGCGACGCTGCGCGCCTATTTCCGCGTCGATTTCTCGGGCGACCCGGCGCGCTGGCGGATGGTGCTGACACCGCTGTCGACGCGCGTACTGGCTGCTGTTCAGCGCATCGCCATCGAGGGCGAGCGGGCCTTCGTGCAGGTGATCGAGACCCAGGGCCGCGAGGGCCGCAGCCGCATGACGGCGACGCCGCTGCGATGAACCGCCTGCTGCGATTCCTGCCGCTGCTGCTGATGCTGGCGGTGCTCAGCGCTGCGTTTCCACTGGTGCTGCGCCACGTTACCCTGCGCAGCGATATCAGCGACTTCCTGCCTGATGCGCGAACCCCCGAAGCGGCCTTCCTGCTGCACGAACTGCGCGAGGGTGCCGCGACGCGCCTGCTGATCGCGGGCATCGAGGGCGCGCCGGCGCCGGACCTCGCGCGCCTGTCACGCGCTGTGGCGACGGCACTCGGCGACAGCGGACTGTTCGCCATCGTCACCAATGGCGCGCCGCGCATCGACGATGCCGAAGCCGCGCTGCTCTTCGCGCATCGCTACGCGCTATCCCCCACGGATCTGACGGAAGCCGCGCTGCGCGACGCGCTGGAGACGCTGCTCGACGGGCTGCGTTCCTCTGCCGAGCCGCTGCTGCGCCGCTTCGGTTTTGCCGACCCGACCGGCGCCTTTCTGACCCTGCTGCGCGGCTGGTCGGCGGAAAGCCGCGTTGCGACGGAACAAGGCGTCTGGATGGCGGCGGGTCCACGTGCGCTGATCCTCGCACAGACCCGCGCCGCCGGCCTCGACACTATGGCGCAGCAGCACGCGGCGGATGCCTTCCGCGCCGCCTTCGCCGCCGCCGATCCGCCGTCCGGTGCAAGGCTGCTTCTGTCCGGCCCTGGCGTCTTCGCGGCGGAAGCCGCGGCGGCGGTGCGCGCCGATGTGAAGCTGGTCTCCACCCTGTCCTTCCTGCTGGTCGCCGCCTTCCTGTTCTGGCGCTACCGCTCGCCGATGATGCTGGCGGTGGTGGCGGTGCCGCTCGCGCTGGGCACTCTGGCGGGACTGGTCGTGGTGAATGCGGCCTTTGGTCATGTGCATGGCGCGGCGCTCGGCTTCGGCATGACCATGCTTGGCGTCTGCGACGACTATCCGATCCTGCTGGTGACCAATCGCGCCCCGGGCGAGTCGCTACACGACACGGCGCGGCGCATCTGGCCGACGTTGCGCCTAGCCGTCGCGGCGGCCGTCGCCGGGCTGGTGCCGATGTTGGCCTCGGGCTTTCCGGGTCTCGCGCAGCTTGGGTTGTTCGCGGCGGCGGGGTTGGCCGGGGCGGCGCTGGCGACGCGCTTCCTGCTGCCCGCGCTGCTGCCGGCGGAGGGCCTGCCGGTGCGGGCGCTGCCGGAACGGGCGGCGCATGCGCTGCTGCGCCTGCCGTCGCTGCGCTGGCCCGTGCTGGGCGGGCTGGTGCTGGTCGCGATCGCCCTGGCCCTGGCCGGCGGACCGCGGATGGCGCGCGACATCGCCGATCTCTCGCCGGTGCCGGAACAGGTCCGCGCGCTGGATGGCGAGTTGCGCGGCCAAGTCGGCGCGCCGGATGTGCGAGTGGTGCTGTCGGTCGCCGGTGCGGATGCGGAAGCCGCGTTGCGTGCCTCGGAATCGGCTGCCGCGGCGCTGCTGCGATCCGGTGCGGTCGCTGGGCTCGATCACCCCGCGCGCTACCTGCCGAGTGCCGCGACGCAGCGCGCCCGCATCGCCGCGCTGCCGGATGACGCGACCCTGGCCGCTCGGCTGGAGGCGGCGCGGGCCGGCCTGCCCTTCCGCGCCGCGGCCTTCACGCCCTTTCTCGAAGGCGTGGCGGAGGCGCGGCGGCTGCCGCCCCTGACGCCATCCGATCTGCGCGACGCGCCGCTGCTCGCCGCGCGGCTGTCCCCGTTACTGCGGCAGGACGCCGATGGCTGGCGCGCCCTGCTGCTGCCCGAGGGTGTCCGCGACCTCGCGGCGCTGCGCGCGGCCGCCACGACGATCCCCGGCCTGCTGGTGGTGGAGATCAAGGCGGAGACCGGGGCGCTGCTCGATCAGGGCATCGCTGCCGCGCTGCGCTGGGGTGCGGTGGGCGGCGTGCTGGTGCTGCTGCTGCTGGGCGCCGCGCGCGGCGTGGCTGGGGGCTTGCGCATCGCGCTCGCGCTGTGCGGCGCCCTGCTGCTGACCTTCGCCACGCTTCATGCGCTTGGCGAACAGATCACCGTCTTCCACCTGACCGCGGCGCTCTTGCTGGCCGGCGTCGGCATGGACTATGCCCTGTTCATCTCCCGCACGGACCGCGGCGATGCCGGGGACGCGGCCCGTGCGCTCGGTGCGGTCATCACCTGCATGGTCACGACGTCGCTCACCTTCGGTCTCCTCGCGCTGTGCCGTACGCCGGTGCTGCATGCGACGGGGCTGACCGTGTGCATCGGCGTGGCCAGCGCCTTCCTGCTGGCCTGCGCGCTGGCGCCGCGGCGGGCCGCGGTATGACGCCCTTCCGCATCACGGCGATCACCGCCACCAGCGCCATGGGCGTCGGCCTGGGCGCGACGCGCGAGGCGCTGCGGGAACGCCGCGGCGGGCTGCGCCCCTGCGACTTGCCCGGCATGCCCGCGGGCATCTGGATCGGTCGCGTGCCGGATGCCGAGGCCATCGAACCGCCCGCGCCGCTCGCCGCCTTCGCCTGCCGCAACACGCGTCTTGCCGAACTGGCGCTGCGCCAGGACGGCTTCATCGACGCCGTGGAGGAGGCGAAGCGGCGCCATGGTGCCGCGCGCATCGCGGTGGTGCTCGGCACCTCCACCTCCGGCATCGCGGAGACCGAGCACGCCTGGGCGCGCCGCGGCGCGGACGGCGTGCTGCCGCCCTATGATTTCGCACGCACCCACGACCTGCATGCGCTGCCGCGCTATCTGCGGGCGCGGCTTGGCCTCGGCGGGCCGTGCATCTCGATCTCCACCGCCTGCACCTCCGGCGCGCGATCCTTCCTTGATGCCGCGACGCTGATCGAGGCGGGATTTGCCGATGCGGCGGTGGTGGGTGGCGCCGATACGCTGTGCGGGCTGACGCTGCACGGCTTCCGTTCGCTCGAACTGCTCGCCCAGGGGCCGACGCGCCCCTGCGCCGAGGATCGCGACGGCATCAGCATTGGCGAGGCGGCGGCTTTCGCGCTGATCGAGCGCGCCGCGCCAGGCGATGCGGGACGCCTCGGGTTGCTCGGCGCGGGCGCCTCCTCCGACGGACACCACATGTCCTCGCCGCATCCGGACGGGCATGGCGCGGTGGCGGCGATGCGTATGGCGCTGGACCGCGCGGGCCTGGCCCCGGGCGACATCGACTACGTCAACATGCACGGCACCGGCACGCGCGCGAATGACGCGATGGAAGACCGCGCCATCGCGCGCATCTTCGGCGATGCCGTGCCTTGTTCCTCCACCAAGGGGTGGACCGGCCACACGCTGGGCGCGGCCGGCGCGTTGGAAGCAGCGGTCGCGGCGATCTGCGTCGAGGACGGGCTGGTGCCAGGGTGCCTTGGCGTCGCGCGCGTCGATCCGGCCTTCGCCGCCGGCATCGTGGTGGACAATCGCGATGCGCGGATCGATCGCGTGCTGTCCAATTCCTTCGGCTTCGGCGGCAGCAATTGCGCGCTGGTGATCGGGCGCGTCCCGTGACCGCGGCTGCTGGGATTGCCGGGATCGGGCTGCTTGGGCCGGGGCTGGCCGGTTGGGCCGCGTCGGTGCCGGTCCTGGCGGGTGCTGAGCCCCATGTGAGTGCGCCGGTGGTGTCCCCGGTGCCCGCGCTGCTGCCGGCGACCGAACGGCGCCGCACCGGGCCGTCCGTGCGCCTCGCCCTCGCCGTCGCGGCGGAGGCGGTGCAGGCCAGCGGCCTGCCGCCGGAGGAACTCGATACCGTCTTCGCCAGTTCCAACGGCGAAGGGCAGGTGATCGTCTCGATCCTCGAGGCGCTGCACGCGCCGGATGGCGCGATCTCCCCCACCCAGTTCCACAATTCGGTGCACAACGCGGCGGCGGGATATTGGGGCATCGCGGCCGGTTCGGCGCGGCCTTCGGTCAGTCTCGGCGGGCATGACTTCGCCTTCGCGACCGGGCTGATGCAGGCGGTGGCGCAGGTCGCGGCGCAGCGCGTGCCGGTGCTTCTGGTCGCCCATGACGTGCCGCTGCCGCCGCCGCTGGCAACGTTGCGCCCTGGGGAGGGGGCCTTCGCCGTCGCACTGGTGCTGGTGCCCGGAGCAGGCGCGCTGGGCGCGCTGAGCGTGGCCTACGGCGCCGAGGACACGGCGACGGAATCCCCCCTGCCAATGGCGTTCGAGGTGCTTCGCACGGGCAATCCGGTGGCCCGCGCCCTGCCGCTGCTGATGGCGTTGGCGACGCGGCGCGATGCGACGCTGCGTTTCGCATTGCCTGAAGCCGCCGCGCTCGATGTCACGGTGACGCCATGACCGATCTGCCAGGCACGCGCGATGCGATCGCCCGGCTGGTGCCGCACCAGGGTGCGATGTGCCTGCTCGAACGGGTGCGATCCTGCAACGCATCGGGCATCGCCTGTGCCTCGGCCACGCATTGCGACCCGGGCCACCCGCTGCGGCGGGACGGTGTGCTGCCGGCGGTCTGCGGGCTGGAATACGCGTTGCAGGCGATGGCGCTGCATGGTGCGCTGACGGATGGCGCGGCGCAGGGGCCGGGCTACCTCGCGGCGCTGTCGGGCGTGACGCTGGCGGTGGAGCGGCTGGACGACGTGGCCGGCGAGCTGCTCGTCACCGCCACGGCCCTGGCGCGGGAGAGCCGCGGCTTCATCTATGGCTTCGAGGTCGCGGGCGGCGGGCGGGTGCTGCTGTCGGGGCGGGCGACGATCGTGCTGGTTTCGGAAGGATGCGCCGCATGACCAAATCCCTCGGCATCCTCCTCGAATCCGGCGGCCATGCACGCGGCCACTACGCCTTGGTCGTGGCGGCCGGCGCCGCTGCTCTTGGCCGTGCCGTGACGCTCTTCGCGACCAACCAGGGCTGCCTGTTGCTGGCCGACCCATCCCCGCTGGTCGCGGATGCACGGGAGGTCACCATCACCGCGCGCGGCGTCGCCGGCGTCACCGTCCTGCTCGAAGCCTGTGCCGAACTCGGCGTGCGGCGCATCGCCTGCGAGGCGGGGCTGAAGGCCGAGGGCCTGTCTGGCCTGGCGCTCGCCGCGGGGGTCGAGGTCGCGGGCATCGCGACCTTCCTCGAGGCGGTCGGGGACGGGCAGATCATCACGCTGTAGCGCGGCGCTTGACCCGGCGCCGCCGGGGGGTGGACAGAGGGGGGCATGACGGCTTTTTTCCGCCTCGCACTCGTTGCGCTCGCCGTGCTGGGCGCCCTGCCCGCCGCGG